>JAIFLN010000052.1 GCA_020049045.1 Spirochaetota bacterium
CATCAGCTGGGCGTAGGCCTTTCCGGCCAGTTTAAGCACCTTGGGGTCGCTGGCCACACGGCGCAGGTCAACGTAAAAAGGACTCTTGATTCCCGACTTGAGGGTGAACTCCCCCAGTTTGAAGCACTCGGTGCGGATCAATCCTTCCAGAACCTTGCGTTTGAGCTTGGTCATAGGGGTGGGAGCCGTCCTGCGGTCGGCCAAAACCTGGGTACGCACCTTGTTCAGCTGGTCGCGCAGATCCTTCGCCTTGGCCTTGGGGTCGGCCGCCTGGGCAATCTCCCGAGCCACCATGGTCAGAATGCCCAAACCGTCGGCCCGCAGTCCCGCCGAAGCGGCTCCGGCCATCGTTCCTCCCTGCGCCCCGATTCCAGGAGACAGAAACCAGGTTTCGGGAAGCGCGTCCCGCAGCAGTTTCAAGGCGGTTTCATCGTTGCCGGCCACCACCAGACCCACCCGCCGATCCCATCCGGCGGCGATGCGCGCCATTTTGAGGTACAGCGGTGCCTTTTTATACTTGAGGTCCTGAACCTCGACCGCCGAGGGGTTTGAAGTCCTTGCTAGAACAAACACGGCCTTGTCGGGCCGTTTGAGGAAAGGATCGACGCTGTCACGCCCCATGTACGGTGCCACGGTGACGCAGCCGACGGCCGGGTGGCGGAAGCTGGCCTGCGCGTAGGCCTCGGCCGTGGGGCCGATATCGCCGCGTTTGGCATCAAGGATGACCGGCGTGCCGTCGGTGATCAGATCGAGGGTCTCCTCGAGGGCCAAAAGACCCTCGGCGCCCCAGGCCTCGTAAAAGGCGCTGTTAGGCTTGTACGCGGCCGCATACGGCAGAGTAGCCTCGATCAGGGCCTTGTTGGCCTCGACGATTTTCCGGCGGGCCTCGGCGGGATCGGAGGCCTCCACCCGTGGGTCCAGGCCCACACAAAGCAAGCTGTCTTTCTTCCGGCACGAAGCCTCAAGGGCGTCAAAAAATTCCATGCGCGGAGAATACCCGTCCAGGGCAAAAAAATCCACACCTCGACACCGAATTTGCCCGTAGGCAGCAACACGGCTATTTTTGAAGCATGTTGGAAATTACACCCCGCATCACCGCTCAAGGTGGTACCCTGGAAGGCCGTTTTGAAGGAACCCTGGTCGGTCATATCGACTTTGTACCCTCAGGCCCGGGCTTCATCGACCTTTACCATACCAAGGTCTTTCCCGAATTTGAGGGACGAGGTTTTGGCCGCCAACTGGTGGCCGCCGCTGCCGACTACGCCCGCACCGAGGGCCTTCAACTGAAGGCAAGTTGTTCGTACGCCGCCCAGGTTCTCAGCCGCATGCAACCCAGTTGACAGTCTTGGGCAACTCTGGTAGTTTTGTTCCCGCAATTACGGGCTATAGCGCAGGGGTTTAGCGCACTAGTCTGGGGGACTAGGGGTCGGCGGTTCAAATCCGCCTAGCCCGACTGTAACACGAGCGGCATCTTCTTGTTCTGCAAGGAGATGCCGCTTTTCTTTTGTCCGGAGAAAGCGACCCCATCCCTGCCCTGTCAACACTTGTGTCAACAGTTGGGCCGCAAAAATGCACTACAAGGAAGCGTTTTGCCTCTTCAAAAGAGGCCTTCCCTCCGGTCGAAAAGTCTACTACTACGTCGTCTGGGATGCTCTTGGACGACGCCGACAATTCTCCACCGGAGAGAAGAGCAAGGCCCTTGCTCACCGGGTCTGCCTCGAGTTGTACCGAAAGAACCAACTGGTCCCCGTTGGACCTCGCCTGCTCGAAGAATTCGCAGAAAATTGGTTCCACTACGACCAGTGCCCCTACATCCAGGCCAAGCTCTTACGGGGATTCAGCTACAGCCGAACCAACGCCGACCACCAGAGGGGCTACCTCGACCAATATGTGCTTCCCAAGTTCGGCAAGATGCGCATGGACAGCATCAAAGTCGCCCAGGTCGAGGACTGGCTGCTGGAACTGAAGAGGAAAGGACTATCCAACAACTCGGTGAACCACATTCTGGCCGTCTTCAAAATCCTCTTCAACGAAGCTGACCGCCTGGGCTACCTGCTGAACAACCCGGCCAAGGCCGTGAGGAACTTGGCCGAGAACAGCCGGCCTAAGGGCTTCATGGAAGATGACGAGGTCGAACGACTCTTCGACATGGCAACCTGGGAGAAGACTTGGTCCGGGCAATGGATGCAGTACGCCTTCAACCTGACGGCCTGCCAGACCGGCATGCGGTTCGGTGAAATTCAGGGCCTACAGAAGGATTGCCTGTTTGAGGACCACATCAAAGTGATGAGGTCCTGGGACCGGAACCACGGGATCAAAAACTCCACGAAGACGGGCGGCGTTCGCTACATTCCGATCAAACCCGCTCTACACACGATTCTAGCCGTTTTGGCGGCCTCATCGACCAAAGGACCTTACCTCTTCAGTGCCTCGGAAGGAACCCAGCCTATCGACCATAAGGCCGTCGACAAATGGTACAAGCGTGCCCTCGAGGCCATCGGCATTCCCAAGGACCAGCGACTGGCCCGGCGGATCAGCATGCATAGCTACCGGTGGTACCTGAACACGAAGCTTCGGGCGCAGGGAGTGCCGGATGCCATCGTCCGTTCTTTGACGGGACATGCAGCGGGAACTGGTATGACGGAACACTATACGAACCTAACTTTGGAGACGGTGAAAAAGGCTATTGAAAAGACGAATTGGATCTAGTTTCTCTTAAATAGCCTGCTAAGTTTCATTGATACTCTAGAACCTACATTCTATTATGAAGCTATATTCTGCTTATAAGGGATAATATAAGTACTGCTACACTGGAATTTACAGAGGCCGTGAAGGTCGCTCTCAGAGGCGATGGACTTTGGGAACACCTCCAGGCTCAGCCGGACCTGCAACTACCTGGGTCAAAGGCTTTTTTTTTAAGAAGTGTCGAGAACATGAAACATGGAAAAGGCCCGCTGAACAATTTCCGGATCCTACGGGCGATTCTGGCCTACCTCAACTATCCGGCCTCGAGGCTCTTCGGACAAGTGCCCGAGCCGAATAGCGCCTCAGAGCCACCCAAGGGCGTAAAAGCCGGCGTCGTACGGCCAACCTCTGAAATTATTGAGCACGCGGTCGACCGCGCACTGGCAAAGTACGCCATTCAAGCCGAGCTCAGAGAGCTGAAAAGTGTCACACCGCGGGAGAAGCGCAATGCTCACGAGGTTCTTTCGGTATTCCGAGAGATCACGGAGCGGTCAATGTTAACACTACTGCAGGTGAGCCTGACGGGAACAATCCAGGCGAAGAAGCTACTCTTTGAAGAGATGAGTAAAAAGGAACCCCAACGATTCGGACATCTCGGAAAGGGGTTTCAAAACGTGGACAGGGTAATTGACCAGGCAAGTCGCGAGGTTCCCGAAGAATCCAGAAGATGGCAAGAATGGCGCATTGTCGCTGTCTATCAATTGGCAGCCCTCCAGGGTCTGTTTTCTAGATTGCTCAAACAGGAAAAGAGAAGCCAAACTAACAGCCAACAACAGGACCTTCAGTTGGTGTATTTGGAAGGGGTTCTTTCAAGGCTGGACCCCATTAGTGAGAAGATTGCTAGTCGAGGGGCAATAGACCAACTCCCATCGATACAGGAATGGCGCCTCTTCGAGTACGGTACGGTCCTCCTTCAAAACGCACTGATGAAACTGTTGGAGCTTACAAAACTCGAAGATGGCATTTGGGATTTCGAGGGTCTCTCGGAGGCGAAAAGAACCGCTATCGCAATGAAAAGGCGATTGTATCCAAACGGAAGGGATCAAAAAAGGATCGACCTCATTTGGAGCCATGCCAATTTCAAGGTCCTTCAGCATGGATTGTCCTGTATGGAATGTGCCCTTGCTGGAACAAACGATCTGTCACCCAAGCCGCCGGTCGGAAGCGCACTGGGGCACCTCCCTTCGTGGGATCCGGTCACAACTCTAGAGGACCTAGCCAGTGCACTCGGTTTGAGTGAGTTATTATCAAAGGATAGTCCGGTTTGGATACCCGGCCTAGTGTCTTTGGATGAAGCGTCAGAAAGTCAATCTGGGCCCTTCAAGTATGTCCCTGAAGAGCTATCCATCCCTCCATCAAAGCCAGTGGAGGACCTGACTCCACAACAGGCAATCAGCCCATTGAAGGAGGCAAATTCTCAGAACTTGTCGCTTGAAGCTATAGCTTTAGCGTTGAGTGCATCACAGCGGTACCAGGAGAAGCTGAAGTACGATAGCTCAGCTGACCCGCTTTCTGAAGTCTGGAAGGATGAGTATTCGTTTGGCTCGTATGTGACTGTCACCAATGGCAATCAGCGATGGCAAGTAAAATCTCTCCCAGATGAACCCGAGGACATGGAGACAACCAAACAGGATCCCCCCGGCGAAGAGCCGGAGGGATCTGAATGATTTACTGCCCCACAACCTGGAGCATCGTCTGTGGGCGGGGCATCGTTCGTTCCTGAACCTCGGCCACAAGGTGGGCGTGGATCGGGGTGCTGTGGTGGTAGGTGTTGGCTGTCAGAGCCAAGGTCCGATGACCCACCTTCTCTGCGACCACGGCAAGCGGGACACCCGCGGCGAGCAATCGAGATACCAAGCCGTGGCGGAGGGAGTGAGTTCCCAGATGCCGTTGGACCTGCTGAGGGCGGTCAATGCCGATGAACTCGAGAGCCTGGACGAAAGCGCCACGAAGGTAGGTCGGCGACACGGGCTTGGCCCCGTTGGTCAAGGAGAACACGTGGCCTCGCCGGCTGAGCCCCTTCAGGTTTTCGAGAACCCAAGTCGGCATCGGAACGAAGCGTTCGGACTGCGTTTTCGTTCCCTTCAGCCCTCCGATTCTGTCCCACCCGTTGCGGACCCGCACGCCGTCAATGTCCAAATCTTCGACCTGGAGGCCCAGGAGCTCCCCTTGTCTCAGCCCGGCCAAGTGCGAGGTCAGCAAGGCCCAGAACGCAACCATCCGGCCGTGCCAGACCTGTGATCGCCGAGCCAATGTGAACAACGCCTCGGCTTCCGCATCTGTGAGAATGCCCTTCTCGGCCGAGGTGTGCATGAGGGGCTGAACCTGAACAGCAGGGTTTTTAGGGATAAGTCCCAACCTGACGGCCTCGGACAGAATCAGGCGTAGCGTGCCCAGACACCGGTTGGCGAAGTCCGCGCTCTTGCCCGCTTGGAGGAGCTGAATCAGCCAGGCCTCGATATCTCGGGTCTGTAGCGAATCCAAAAGCCGGTCCCCAAAGGCTGGCCAAAGGTGTCCGACCAACAAGGCCCGTCGATTGGCGGCATGCACGTGGCTGTAGGTGAACCCGCGGCGAAGCCTGCCTTGAATAAATGGACACACTTCATAGTCAAACCAATCTGCCGTCCAAGTGCGAAAGACCTGGCGATCGGTGGGGACGAGTGTTCCGGCCTTGAGTCGGGCGACCACCACCCGCATCGCCTCCCGGCCGTCCTTGGTCCCCGTTGAGAACTGTTTGCGCCGGCCTTCGCTGTCGTACGTCGAATAGTAATAGACCTGGGTCCCACAGGCCACAGACCGCAAGAAGAGCCCAAAGGGCTGACGGTCTTTTCTCATGTTCCACCTCCGGGCGCGAGGCCCGTGGGGATGTCCCAGGTGGTTTGGAAAACTAACGGAGAGGAAGAACCGGTAAGAAACCAAATCCACAAGGAACATAGCAAGGGAGGGAATCCCAAGGAGGACAGAGAAAATGGATGACTTGATGACCGTGAAGGAAGTAGCGGCAGTGACCAGGCTTGCGCCGTCATCGATCTACGGACTGGTTTCGCAGAAGAGCATTCCCCACTTCAAACTCGGGGCCCGAGTGGTGTTCAGCCGTGGAGAAATTACAAGGTGGATTGAGGAAAAGCGGCAACCGGTCCAGTCGGTTGGCCGGGTATAGAAGAAGCGATCCCTGCCTCCAGGCAGGGCTTCCGTTCACCGACATTCCACCAAGAGCCAACGCTACCGGCGTAATTTCTAGAAACCTAAAAGAGGAGAACAAAAAAGTAGGAGGTTCCCAAAATGGACCAAAACGAAACTTTCGAATCCCTCTTTACCGCCCTGCGAAAAGCCGAGGCAAAGGGACAAAATCTCTATCGGGTCAAGTTCTCTGTCCCATCGGCGGATTTGGACCGCTACCACCGGAATGTCGAGCGGCAGGTCTTCGCTCTCCGCCAACGGATTGCTGAACTCTTCCCTGGCGTCGTTCTGGGTGGTCCGATCAAGGTCAGCGAATTGATTGATCAGACCATCCAGTTTCGCCTGGCGATGATCTATGCCCAGTCCAACGCTTATGCCTGCGATGAACCCGACCATTTCTTCTTCTCGGACTGGATTCAGACACCTTGGGGCACCGAACCCTACGATTACTCCCAGGAGGCCGCGGAATGGTGACAAATGATTCGACTTTGCCCCTTCCCCCTCACCGACTCTTCCTCGACAAGCTTGGCTTCCAGTTTCCTGCCTTCTTTCTCGATGGAGACAGGTTCAAGGACTACGCCAAAGGGGACCTGACGATCCTCAAATGGGGGTTGACGGCTCGGGTTCTGCTCCACGATGAGCGGCTCCGCGAAGCCTGTTTCCCGGCGATGGCGCTGCTCCAGGCAGCAGTGGAATTGGCCCACGCGGGCGTCTTCAACTGGTATGTCAAAGACAGCATCTTGAACGTGTGGGACGCGCTCCCGACCGGAAGGCTGGACCCCTACACGATTTTCACACTCATTCAAAGTTGGTTTGTCCTCGACGAACTCGAACTGGCCCTGGACCAGCCCGGCATTGAGTTCTTTGCGACCTTCGACCCAAAAGCCTTCGTTCAGGTCAAGCGCTGGACCTTCTACAGTCGAAAGGACTTTCAGCGAAAGCGACGAGGAGACCTATCTGACCGGGCCGGGGAGTCCAAGGGCGTGCAAAAAAGTTTCTTTACGGTCTATCGGAAGGACCTCCAGCAGGACCTGCCCTACCCGGTCACCCGGCTTGAGTTCCGTTTCTCTGGTCGGTATCGCAGGTACCTGGCCAATGATCTGTTGTATATGGACCCCGAGACCATCCTCCTGACCCTGAGTCCTGCCATTCGCCGGATCTCAACCTTTCTTGGGATCCAACAAGGGATGGCCTTCAATCCACTAACCCTTTTGTTTCCCGGAAGCCCCCTGGCCCGATTGTTGGACACGATCCAGTGGACCACCTGACCAAAAGAGGGGGGTGTAATTAATACTTTTTACCTAATAGGAGACCTAAAATGACATATGATGACTTGATCGATGAACTGGAACATGGCTCGAAACACCTTCTGATCTTTGGCCGGGCCGGCGCAGGAAAGAGCCACCTTATCCGAGCCTTCCTGGAACAAACGAACCGTTGCGTGTTGGTCACGGCACCGACGGGCCGAGCTACGATGGAGATATCGGGTTCAGTGACGAACCATTCGGCCTTCTGCCTTCGCCCGAGCGTCGCCTTCCCCTGGGAGCCGGTCTTGACCCGGGAGGCCATCGAGGCCATTCAGATGATGGATACATGGCTACTCGACGAGGCATCCATGGTACGGGAAGATATTTTCAACACCATCGATTCGCTGCTTCGGAGGGTTCGTGGAAACTCAGCCCCGTTTGGAGGTGTTCGGTTTGTGGGGACAGGAGACCTCTGGCAATTACCGCCTGTGACCCCAGAACTCGAGGCTACCTACGTGGCAGCGCTGACTGGAGGGCGAAGGAAGGAGTCACACAACTTTCTCGTGTCCCGGGCCTTTGCCAAGCCCGAAGTGTTCCAAAACCTTGCCATCCACGAATTGCGCGGCTCGTTCCGGCAGGAACCTGACGAGATGGAGTTCCGGCGTATCCTCGACCGGGTCCGTCTTGGATCTGTCGTTCAGACTGACCTCGACCTGCTGAACTCGCGGGTAATCCGACGAAACCCTGAGGGCATTCCCCTCCTGACAGCGACCAGGAAGCTTCGGGACTTCTACAATGCCCTGGCAATCAAGGAGCTACCTGGGAAGCATTTCGTCTCCGAACCGGAAGTGAACTGGAAGGAAAGGGAGGAGCCGGTCCAGGGTTTGATCGACGATGAACCAGCCGCCCAAACGATTCCTTTGGTTGTCGGCATGAGGGTGATGTTCTTCTGGAACCACCCTCGTCGCATCTGGGTCAACGGCACCACGGGGACGATCACCAAGATCGTGACCTCGAATGAGAAGGTTGTCGCCCGCCTCGAGGTGCTGATCGATGGTCAAGAGACGCCCGTGGACGTGGAGCGGCAGGACTTTCAGGTGTTTGTCCCGTACTACAACTCCACCCAAGGGAAGGACTGCACGAAATCAGTGGTGACGATCACGCAATTCCCTGTTGAGCCAGGATATGCTGCGACGATTCACAAATCACAGGGCCGGACCATGGAGTCGGCCATTGTGGATCTGGGGCGCGGTGCTTTTGCACCAGGGCAACTCTACGTTGCGTTGTCACGGGTGAAGTCGTTCAAAGGTTTGTACCTGGCCACACCATTGCGGATAGAGGACTGCATCGTGTCGCAGACAGCAAGGGCGTTCTATGAGAGGGCGTGGTCAAAGATTCGGTTGGTGGTACCGACCTAACGTTCACAACAGCCGCTGTCACTCCATGACAACGGCTGTAGTATTCTGACAGCATGACCGAAACCAATGCTTTGTCGCCGTCCCAGTTTCTCGATTTCCTTCTGCATGCCGCCCCGGTTCGTCCGGTGTTTGTTTGGGGACCGCCGGGGATTGGCAAGTCGGCTCTGGTCGAGCAGTTTGCCGCCTCGGTGGGGTTGGAGTGCGTGAGCCTGCTGGGTAGCCAGTTGGCTCCGGAAGACCTGATTGGGGTTCCTCAGATCACCCCTGAGGGGACGAGCCGGTTCTGCCCGCCTTCGAACATTGCCCGCAAAGAGCCCTACTGCCTGTTCCTCGATGAGTTGAACGCTTGCTCGCTCGATGTGCAGCGGGCGTTCTATTCGCTGATCCACGAGCGCCGCATCGGGGAATACCGGCTTCCCGCCGGGAGTGTCGTGATCGGTGCCGGGAACCGGGCGCAGGACATGGCCATCGTCAAACCCCTTTCGAGTGCCCTGATCAATCGGATGGTTCACGTTCACCTGAAGGTTCACGCCGGGGAGTGGCTGGATTGGGCCTCACGGTCCGGCTTGCACCCCGTGGTGCTCGACTACCTGAGGCTGAGGCCCGACCACTTGTGGAGCGCACCGCCCAAGACCGAGGAGCCGTTCAGTACCCCGCGTAGTTGGCATCTGGTTTCTGACATCTTGAAGGAGTACGGTGACCCGATTCCTGCCTCGGCCTTGGAGTCGGTGCCGGCGGGGTGTCTGACCCCGGCCCATTCGACCCAGTTCCGGGCGTTTGTGAAGATGCAGGACCAGGTGGGAGCGGTGGAGCGGCTGTTCCACAAAGACGGTCGGTGGCCTGATAAGCCCGAAGACCGCGACATCCTGTGGTTCTTGGCCCAGGGATTCCGCGCCAAATTGATCAAGGAACTGCCAGTGGCCGAGGAGGACCTTTCCTCTGACGCTCGTCTGTTGGTTCACCGGGCGATTGCCTTGCTGAAGTCGCTGGCCCAATTGAGCCCCGAGATGGCCCAGACTGCCGTAGTTGGGGAGCCGGGAACTCCCGAGTTTCCTGCCTGGTTCATGGTGAGGATTTTGCGTGACTTGCCCCGGCTGGTGGGGCGCGGATGAAACCGAAGAACCACGCTGCATACGAAAAGGCCCGCGAGTCGTTCCGCGAAGGCCTCAACCGGCTTCAGGGTCCTGGGTACTGGGGGGCTGTTGTACCGCATATCCGGTTTCAGGAGTCCCGGGAATCGGTCGAATCACAGGGCGGGCGGATTCGGATTGGGTTGAAGGACTGTACCGTTCAGGTTGTCCCTCTGCTGGATCCTGAAATCTGGCAGTATCTGATTGCCCAGGCGTGCGCCCATTTGCTGTTGGGTCATGTGCGGCCTTCCGCGCATCCGTTGGCGTGGGCGAGGGCCTGTGTTGGGGAAGCGTGTCATTTGGTGGAAACGATCAGCCCTGAGGTTGTGAGCCCGCGCTGGCATGAGCCCTGGACACAAGATTTGACCCGCGACAAAGACACCCTGTACGAGCAGCTGATCGGGGGCACCCTCGCCAGGGACCAGAGTTCGATCCTGGACTCTCGTCTTCTTTCGGGTCCGGGTCGGGTGTTTTCCGATACCCCAAGAACGGAAAAGGAGCAACGGGACCAGAAAGAATTCCTGGAGCAGGTGCAGCGGCGCTTTATGTCGACTCTGAGGGAAGGCATGGCAGATTCGGTGTGGCAGGTGAGCGGACGAGAGGACCTGCCCTCCCAGGCCACGAAAATGTGGTCCCAGCTGATCAACACGATGCCACTCCTCTCGTCTCTTTCGACTGCGTTCGAATTGGTGGAAGACCCGGTGATCTGCGAGGCCCACGGGATTCGGGTGGGGGCGGTCAGTGAGGGAGCACGGAAGATCTACATCAACCCCCGGGCAAAACTCGGTGATGAGGAGCTGCTGTTCGTCCTCGCCCACGAGATGCTTCACGTGGCCCTGAGGCACCACCCGAGGCTGGGATGGCGCGACCCGTTCCTCTGGAATTTGGCTTGCGACTTCGTCATCAATGCCTGGCTGGTGGAAATGGGGTACGGAAAGCCTCCAATGGGCGTTCTGTTGGATCCACGGTTTCATGGGATGCCAGCCGAGGCCATTTACGACGCCCTGCTGAAGGACCTGAAATGGGCTCGCAAGCTCCGGGGGTGGGGTGATGCCAAGGGTGACATGGTCGGTGGTGACGTCCTGGATGGAGAACCCGCCACCGTGACCTGGGATGAGTTCGTGAAACGCACGTTGATCCAGGGATGGGAGCAGTGGAAAAGCACCCCCAACCGAGGCCTGATGCCCGCCGGGCTGGAAGAAGAAATCCGTGCCCTCAGCAATCCGCCCCCACCTTGGGATGTCAAACTGGCCGACTGGTTCGCCGAGCGATTTCAAGAGGACGAACCCCGTCGCACATGGGCCCGGGCCAGCCGTCGCCAGGCCTCCAGCCCTGATATTCCCCGTCCTGGTCGCCGTCCCGAAGAACCGTCGCCCACCAAGGCCTTCGGGGTCATTCTGGATACCTCAGGGTCGATGCCTTCCAAGGTTCTGGGCAAGGCCTTGGGAGCGATTGGTTCGTACGCCCGAATCCGGGGTGTGCCCTTGGTTCGGGTGGTGTGTTGCGATGCCTCTCCCGAAGATCTGGGCTGGCGGTCGACCGAGGAGTTGTCTCAGAACCTCAAGATCGTCGGACGAGGGGGAACGGTGCTGACTCCGGCGATCCAGCTGTTAACCTCGGTGGCGGACTTCCCGGCGACGGCACCGATTCTGATTGTGACGGATGGGTGGTGTGAGTCGCACTTGAGCGTGGGGCGGGACCACGCGTACTTGGTGCCCCACGGGGCAATGTTGGCGTTTGAACCGGCGGGGCCGGTGTTTGTGATGGAGTCATGATGGAATATCCACCTCCCCATGCGGACTTCACCGATTTCGGCACAGTGGGTTTGCTGATCGGTCAACAGGTCTTCTTGGTCACGTCTTCGATTCCCTACATTGTGGGTTCAGGAAATGGGCAATGGGGTCAACCTTGCGGAACGCTTTTGGCGTCTTCAGATGGGTCCCCAGGATTGTGTAGTATCGGAAACCTCACCTCCCGGCTTCTCGGCACCCCTCAGGTAGGTGATTCCGTTGATGTCTGGTCACTTTGGACCTGCGATGGGGAGGCCTTGAGGGGGCGACATGAACGAAGGAAGCTGGCTCAGGGGCTCGCGCTGGACTACACCATGAAGCGGCCGTTGAATGGGATGTACTGAGTTGGCGAAGTATC
>JAIFLN010000097.1 GCA_020049045.1 Spirochaetota bacterium
TCTTCTCCTGATCCTGTCGCACCGCATCCAGCCGCGCCGAGGTGCAGAAGCACTCGTAGGCCGCGCCGCTTTCGATCAGCTTTTTGGCATGAGCTTTGTACAAGTCCAAGCGCTGGCTTTGGACGTAGGGACCAAACGGCCCACCCTTGTCGGGACCCTCGTCCCACTCCAGCCCGGCCCATCGCAGACTGTCATACAAGTCGGCCTCGGCTTCGGAGTTATACCGACCCTGATCAGTATCTTCGATGCGGAGGTAGAACTTACCACCTCTGGCCTTGGCGAACAGGTAGTTGAAGAGGGCGGTTCTGAGCCCCCCGATGTGCTGAAGTCCTGTGGGAGAAGGAGCATAACGGACGCGGACTGGTATCATGGAGGTATTATGCACAGTTTTCCCTCAAAATAGTCAAGGAAACATCGGCACTCTGGATATGCCGGACAAAAGCCTCCGCGAACTTGTACCCCGACTCCATACCCCGGAAGACTTCCATTCTTCCATGGACCTGCTCGTACCAGTCCCGGACGTGCTGGCTCTCGTGGACAAAACAAGCCTCATGCTTTCGCTCGAGGACGGGAGTGACGTCGACGTAATCCGAAGGGGCAAAATTCTGACTCTGCTGGCCGGTCATCGGCTCAAAATAGAAAAGGGCGACCTGCCTTCCCAAGCGCATCCAAGCATCGTAGACCAGGGAGGAGCAGTTGCGGTGATCACGGTGGGAATCGATGGACCAGTGGGTGAAAAGGATGTCAGGTTTCTCCTGAAAAAGAAAACAGGACATTTCTTCGTAACGAGCGTTATTCACCTCGCTTTGACCATCAATCTGGTTAAGAAATACCGCTCGGGCACCCAAGATTTCACAAGCCCTTAACGCTTCCTGAGTGCGGACTTCCGCCGCTTCGCCAGAGGTCAAATAGGCCACGACTACTTCGTGGCCCGCTTGGGCCAACAAGGCGATGGTTCCTCCGCAGGCTGTCTCGGGGTCGTCCGGATGGGCACCAACAATGACAACTTTCATAGCCGCCAGTCTATCAGCGCACTCAAGCCTTTGTCTGCTCACTCGGGCTGAAAAGTTAGGTCATTCCTGTTAACGCTGCCCACAGCGCATCGCCTGCCGGAGGTTGGGCCTGCAGGTGCACCAAGCGCTGCGTAAACGGGTGCTCAAAGGTCAGGCTGCGCGCCAGCAGACTGATGCCGCCGCCGGAGTTGGAACGGGGTGCGCCATACTTCAGGTCGCCCTTCACCGGCGAACCAGCCGCCGCCAACTGGGCGCGGATCTGATGCGTACGGCCGGTTCCCAAGATAATTTCATACAGGGTATAGCGATCACCCTGCGCGAGCAACCGGTAGTCCAGCCACGAGTCCTGACGGCCGGGGGCAGCATCGCGGTGGGCAAAGGTCTTGTTGCCGGCCTGGCGGTGTTCCAGCCAATGCCTCAACCGCCCCTCCGGTTTGGGCAAAGGGTTGGCCACCAAGGCCCAGTACACCTTCTGCACACCCCGGTCGGCAAACAGCCCGAGACGATGGATCAGCTGCCCGGAAAACTGCTTTTCCACATCCATTCCAATCGGTTTGACCACGGCCCGAAAGTCCTGGTCCGCCCAAAGCTCCTGCAATTCATCCACGGACTCTTCTCCCTGCCCGGAAGGCGACGAGGGCCACAACGACCATCAAGAGGGCCATAGCAAGCTGTGCCCAGGGCAAAGCCTCGATACCGCGGGCATCGGCCCAGGCACCGACGGCGGGTGGCCAGACAAAGGTTCCCAAGCTGGCGAAGATCGACAGAAAGCTCGTCACCTGGCCTGAAGCCTCGGGAAACCGGTGGCTGATCAGGGCTACGAAGGTGGGGTACTGGCCGGCGATGAGGAATCCAAAAATCAGCACCCAGACCAGGGCCATAAGAGGTTGGGGAAACAGCAACCACAAAACAATGACAAGGACTGTCGCACCCATCCCCCAGGTGAGAAACCGTTGGAAGCCCCAGGCATCGGCCCAGGGTCCCTGCACCAATCGTCCTAAGGAAAACGTCAGCCAGAAAAGACTCGTGGCCCAAGCCGGGTCAAGCGAAGCCGCTCCTGGGATAGCCTTCCAGTACGAAGGAAACCAAGCTCCGACTCCCCATTCCACACCGCAATACACAAACAGGGCCAGGGCCCCCCACCACAAAAAGGGTTGGCGGTACACGGCAAACTTCTGGGCTGCCGGAACTTCGGGAGAAGCAGGCATCGTTAGAAAGGGAACCACGGCGGCCACTGCCAGGGGTGCCAAGCCGGTGAGACCGAATGCCCACCTCCAGCCCCCCTCCAAGTGCCCCAGGGCCAAGGCAATGAGGGGACCCACAACGGCACCGGCTCCAAAATAGAAATGGAGCAGATTCAAAGCTTTTCCCTTACCTTCCCGGTTGGCATCAATACAGAGGGTGCTGATGCCAATATCCAAAAACGACATTCCTGATCCAAGAAGGACATTCCCAGCTAACACCCACCAAAAGTCCGAGGCAAAGGCAGTGGCCCCCATACCCAGGGAAAACGCCAAAGATCCGATCATAAAAAGGCGCTTCTTACCCAGCACATGGACAAGCCAGCCACCTAAAATCAAGACAACAAAACTACCAACGGACTGAGCCGAGAACACCAAACCAGCCTGGGCGTAGGTCAGATGGAGATCCGCACGAAGAAATGGCACCAAAGGCCCCGTCATACCCATCACTAAGCCCATCAGCAGAAAGCTTCCATACATTGTGAACAGGACGGGCCTGGTGAGGGAAGAAAGATTCATGGCGCCATGGTATCGAAACGGAACTCCGGGGTCCAGGGCAAAAAAAAGCTGGCCCTATTCCGGGTCAGCTTTTTTCTAGCAAAAAGTCTGCTTACTTGCCGGCCGCAGCACTCTGCTGTAGGAACGAATCGACCTTGGTTGAAAGGGTGTCAATCTGTTCAATCACGCCATTGAGCTGAGCTTCTTGAACCTTCGTCTTAGACAAAGTTGCCTGAAGGAGAATGATATCGTCGTTGTTTCGTCCCACTTTGGCATCGTTCACTGCCGCTTGAAAGACACGGGTTTCAATCTGTTTTCCCAGTTCAATGATTTTGGCACCCAGCTCGTCAATGCGCTTGGCGATCTTTTTTTCTCCGGCCTTGTTCTTCTCAGCGGCACTGATGGACTTGGCTTTGAGTACACGGTCAATCAGAGCCTCTGAGACGGTGGCCAGATCAGAATTCCGCGCTTTGACCTCGTCGAGAATGGGAACCAAGTCGTTGATCCACTTCTTTGTCGACGTGATTTGTTCCGTCAAGGTAACGGCTTCTTTCCGAAGCTTATCTGCCTCGGCTTTCAACGTCTCGTTTTCTTTTACGAGAGTGTCGACTAAGGCCTGTGCTGTACTCATATCGACGTACGGTATAGCCGCCTTGTCTTGTGAAAAGGCCGGAACTGCCAGTGTCACGAACAGGACACAAATCAGGGCCTTTAGAAAAATCTTCATTGTTCCTCCTACGATTGTCGGTACTCTTCCAAAAATTCCTCCAATCCGTCAAGTGCCGAGCGCAAATCTTCAACGTTTGGAAGGAAAACAATACGAAAATGATCCGGTTCCGGCCAATTGAACCCTCGGCCCTGAACAAGTAGAACCCGTTTGGCCACCAGAAAATCATAGATGAATTTCTGGTCGTCATGGATGTGAAACTTTTTCAAATCCAACTTGGGAAAACAGTAGAGCGCAGCCCGGGGCTTGACGCAACTGACTCCGGCGATACGGCTGACCCGTTCCCAGCAGAAATTTCGTTGCTCGTACAGTCGTCCGCCCGGCCGGGTTAGGTCTTTAATGCTCTGATACCCGCCAAGGGAGGTTTGTATGGCAAACTGTGCCGGAACATTGGCACACATCCGCATATTCGCCAGCATATCCAGCCCTTCCCGATAAGTGCCAGCCAATCGTTTTGCTCCAGAAAGGTACATCCAACCCGAGCGGAAGCCAGCGGCCCGATAAGCTTTGGAAAGCCCGTTGAACGTGACAAACAGCACATCGTCGGCCAAGGCAGCCATCGAATGGTGTTCATCACCGTCATAAACAATTTTATCGTAAATTTCGTCACTGAAAACAACAAGGTTATTCTGGCGGGCTAGCTCAATGATGGCTTCAAGAACGGGTTTGGGATAGATAGCCCCTGTGGGGTTATTGGGGTTGATCACCACAATACCAACAGTCCTGTCCGTGATTTTCGCTGCCATGTCTTGAAGATCTGGTGCCCAATCTGAGCTTTCATCACAACGATAGTGGACGGCCTTTCCTCCAGCCAGAGTGGCAGCTGCCGTCCAAAGCGGATAGTCGGGAGAAGGAATGAGAATTTCATCACCGCTGTTCAAAAGAGCCTGAAGGGACAGGGTAATCAACTCGCTGACGCCATTGCCTACCCAAATGTCGTTGATATCGACACCCTTGACGCCCTTTTCCTGGCTGTATTGCATGATGGCTTTCCGAGCGGCGAAAATCCCTTTTGAATCCGAGTACCCCTGGGCATTGTTCAGGTTCAAAATCATATCCCGAACCACTTCTTCGGGAGCATTAAACCCAAATGGTGCCGGGTTGCCGGTGTTGAGTTTCAGAATACGGTAGCCTTCCGCCTCCATCTTCATCGCCTGGACGAGGGCAGCGCCTCGAATATCGTACAGTACGTTGTCGAGCTTGGTGGACTTGTGGAAGGGTTCCATTGTCAGCCTTTGAAGAGAATGCAGTCCACTTCAACCCGAACACCTCGGGGAAGCCGACCGACTTCGACGGTGGTCCTGGCTGGTTTTCCGGGGAAATACTGTTCGTATACAGCATTCACAGCAGCAAAATCATCCATCGAAACCAGAAACAAACCACAGCGAACGGCACTGTCGAGAGTCGTGCCCGCCGCTTCGGCTACGGCCTTCAGATTTTCAAGAGCGCGTCGGGCCTGCGCCGACACATCACCCTCCACGACCTGCATGGTAGCAGGGTCAAGAGGAATTTGACCCGAGCAATAGACAACGCCACCCGCTTCGATTGCCTGGGAATACGGTCCAATGGCCTTGGGGGCCTTTTCTGTGTGGATAACTATCATACCGGATCTCCTTGAGAGAGCCATTGCCTGGCTTCCCCGATCAACTTTTCCATAAACAAAACAAGAATCACCCGTTCTTTCAAGCCATCGATATGAGCCGTCCATTCCTTAGCCGTCAAGCGGGAGGCCAAGAGAGGCTTTTGTTGATCCAGCAACGCCAGAACCTCGGGGTCGCGGCTTTTTAAATTCTCTAGAAGGTACAGTGAAAGAAGCTGCAACAAAGGTTGCTTCACGTCCTTCAATCCAGCCTCCAGAAGTGGTTTGGCTCCCGCTGTATTCTGTCCAAGAAGACGGGCAAAAGCCACCGACCAGCGTATCCAAGGCCCGTCAGATCCTGTCCTTCTGTCATTCAAATACGGAGTAAAGAAGCTTTCAATCGCCTCAGCCTTGCCTTCCAGCACCAAGGGAAGACCGAGGCTGAGGGCAAGTTTCGGTAGGGACTTGGACTTCTTTGCAACATACGAATCTCTGAGCTCAGAAATCCTGCCAGGGTTCTGACCTATCAGGCAGGCATTGATAAAGATGCGGCTTTTTTGTACTCCCAGCAAGCCGTTTCGTGTTAATTGTGCTTCTAAAAGGGCACGCAAGCCATTCCAGTCTTCCCGCTCCAACAGATGGAACAACCGCCAATTGACGACAAAATAGCCGTCCAAACCAGCAAGAATCACTAAGAACAACACAGCGATAGCCCAATTCTGACCCCAGAAACTCAATGCATATTCCCATCCCAGAATGGGCAGGGGCATCAAGAAAATAAAGGCGAACGAGACAAGAATGATGATATTAAAAAGGACAAAGAGAGTTTTGAACTTCATGACTTGCTTTTTACCCCTTTTAGTGTAGATAATTGACACCAACAGGTCAACGGAGTCGAAGTTGAAAAGCATTCCCGTGCAAACCCTCAAACCCAACACTCTCCTCAGCGGAACAGCGTACCTGGATGAGAATTTTATTCTCCTGAGCCCGGAAACACCCGTCACCGATGATTTGCTCCGCCTTCTCAACGCCTGGGGATATAAAGAAATCATCAGTGAAGAAGCTCTGACCTCCAAGGCTCTGATCGAGTCGGAAGGCAATGATGGTGCCTTAGGAATCTTTCAGGACGATGCCGAGGACAACCAGAGCCGAGATGAGACCCAGCGATTTTATTCGAGCGTCCTGGAGTTCACACACAAGCTCTTTGATACGTTTCTGAAAAAATCCACCATACCGATTGAACCCCTGAACGAGCAAGTCAAACTGCTGATCGCAATGTTGAAAAAACATAGACGCTTCCTCCTGCGGCTTGGTGAGTTGGACCGCAATGGTTTCAGCTACATCATCAGTCATTCTGTTAACGTGGCCATCCTTTCGGTAGCAATCGGTGATACCCTCAAGCTTCCTTCCCATAAACTCATCGAACTTGGTATGGCTGGCCTTCTTCATGAACTGGGGATGTTCAAGCTTCCTGATACCTTTCAAAATGCCAACCGTCCCCTGACGGATGGTGAAAAGCGAGCCCTTTCAGCCCACCCGCTCCTCGGTTACCGGGCGTTACGGGAACTTGGTTTTCCTCCTAATGTGACTTTGGCCGTCCTCGAGCACCATGAGAAGGAAGACGGCAAGGGATATCCACAAGGGTTGACAGGTGAGAAAATCGCGATGAGCGCCAAAATTCTGGCTGTGGCCAGCGCCTATGATGCTCAGATCGCCTCCCGACCGTATCGGAGTGCCCGAAGTGGGCATGCCAGTCTTCTGGAACTCCTCAAGGACAATAAAAAGGCCTACGATGAGCAGATCCTGCGAAGACTGGTCTTTACCCTTTCTCTCTATCCCATCGGTTCTTTGGTTGAACTCAAGAATGGTTCTTTGGCCATGGTCAACGATGCCAACCCCGAGGACCCCCGCCACCCCGATGTGAAAATCCTCACGGATGAAGCCCATAGTCCTCTGGTCGATTTTCCCATCGTCAAACTTTCTGAAAGGCAGGATCTTGATATTCAACGGGTTCTGAGCACAGAGGAAATCCGAAAATTACGTTCTGACAGGGTCATTCCGGCCTGAGCCTATGAAAAACCTTCAGTCTTATTCCTTCCATCGAGAGGCTTTGGAGCAATCCCTTCGTCTTGCCTTAGGGACATCCCAACCGGCACTCCGCCAACAGGCCCTTGAAAAGGCGTCGGGCCATCTGATTCATCCAAGGCTGATTCTAGACTCCCCGCTGTTCGCTGAGAATCATCCCTGGAGGCACGAAGCCTTACTGATTTCGGATGCTTTTGAAGCGGTTACCAATGGGATGGAAGAACCGGGTGTTCTGGACTCTTTGGAGGACCTGCCTGCCGATTCGTTGTTTCAGCCTTGGCGGCATTTGATTCTGGCACTCCATTTCTTTCACGAGGGCCTTGATGAAGGTGTCCTCGCGCACTTGAATGCCATTGGCAACAGCCCTGTTGCGGAGCTGGGAAAGGTCCTGCTTTGCCTGACTGGAAAAGCCGATCAACCTGGTTCTGTTATGGCGGAACGGCTGGTCGCTCAGGTGAACCATCAGGATCCTCTCTTTGTTCAGTTGGTACAGGATGTTGCTGAAGGGCTGGAAACAGATAACGAAGATCTCTTCTGGGATTCTTTTGCTCAGTGGCTGGATATCATAGCTGAGAACTTTCCTCAGAAGGCCCGTTCTGCCGTTCTTTGGGCCTGGAACCAGCTCGAGTGGCGGAGTTTCGACGAAAGAACCCTTCTTGACTTGGGAAGCAGCCTTTGGGGACAAACGGAATCCTACCGTCTGGCTGCATTGGGTACCCTCCCATGGGACGGCGAAGGTGCCGCGTTGCTGTGGTTGCGATTTTTAATCTCTGCCGTCCGTGATGAGACCCTGACGATACAAAGCCTTCAAGAAGCCTTTGACCTGCTTGAGGACTTTCGCGAAGCAGCTTTGGAGTGTAATACCCCGCCAGCAGAATGGCATACGACGTGGCAGGGTCTCTCTCGTGCCTGGAACCGAGAGGCTTCGGTACGTAGTTGGCACAAGTTGTTGATAAGACTCGACGAGACTGAGCAGACGGCTCCTCTTCCTTTGCCCGAGGTCAATGGTCAACTGGATCTCTTCTCTTAAAGGAAAAATAGTATGGGCGCGCAAGCAGACTTGCTCGAAAAAATCCGAAACTCTCCTTCGCCTCTCCTGGGCCCTCAACCGCTCGCTCACTCTCAGGAGCTGGGCGAAGGGTTGCCCTCGGTGAGGCGTCATGTAGGCCCCAGACCCTGGTATCAGTGCCTGGAAGGCCCACCTCATGCCATAAAAAAAGACCACCCTTAGGTGGCCTTTTGATCCAGATCAGGAATCAGGCTTCGACAATATCGGCAGCGACAGCTTTGGGCTTTTCAATCGGAGGTTTACCACCGGCAAAAGCAACCATAAGCGGTGCCGCAACGAAAATTGACGAATACGTACCTACTGCGACGCCCACAATCAGAGCAAAAGCAAAGTCCTTGATCGCTCCCTGAGTGAACAGATAGACAGCCAGCATGGAAATAATCGTGGTCACCGATGAAACAATGGTTCGACTCAAAGTTTCGGTAATGGAAAGGTCGACCAGGTCGTAGAGATTCATACCCTGCTTGAGTCGGAGGTTTTCCCGAATTCGGTCGAAAACAACGATGGTGTCATTCAGTGAGTAACCAATGATGGTCAAGACCACCGCAATGGTGGCGGTCGTCACTTCCATCTGAATGGTTCCTACCATACCGAGAATAAACAAGGGGTCATGAATCAAAGCAATGATGGCGGCGATGGCATAGGCAAACTTGAACCGGAACCAGATATACAACAGAATGACGAGAACAGCAGCCAGTGCAATCCAAACGGTCTGGTATACCAGCTCATTGGAGAGGCTTGGTCCGATAAACTCAGACTGCAATACAGAAATGGTACCTACGCCAAACGAAGCCTCAAGCGACGTCCTTGCCTTCTCGGAAATCACTTCCTGCAGATTCTGCACATTCGCCTCATCGGCGTTGGCCACTGCCCGGATCTGAAACTTCTTCTCGGCAACGGCGCCTACCGGCTGTACGGTGAAGCTGTGGTCGGAACCATTCAGTGCAGCTCTAACCTTCTCAATAGAAGCATCGGAAGCGGAAAGCTGAATGGTCTGGCTGAGTCCGGGCTTGAAGTCGATGCCCAAGTTGAAGCCACCTTGAGCAATGGTGCCGACCCAGACGGTAATCAGCATGGCAATAGAAATCCCGTAGGACCAGTAGCGGTACTTGGAGAAGGGCAGAGCCTTTTTAACGTGCATTAGATTTTCCTCCAAGCAATGCTGATTTTCTTCGTCTTGAGCACATCGGTCTCGAAGTCAAAGATCAGCCGCGAGACGAAGAGGGAGGTGAAGAGAGAGGAGACCAAGCCGATGGCCAGCGTGACGGCAAAGCCCTGAACAGCACCTTTCGCCAGAAGGGACAGGAACAACGCCGCAATAATCGCTGTGACGTGGGAGTCCATAATGGTCCAGAACGCCCGTTTGAACCCGATTTCAATGGCCGTCGCAGGAGATTTACCAGCCCAGTATTCTTCTTTGATTCGTTCAAACACGATGACGTTGGCGTCAACGGTCAAACCTACCGTCAGAACCAGACCAGCGATGCCAGTCAGGGTCAGGGTCATGTTGAACACTCCCAAAACCGCCACCACAATGAACATGTTGATCAAAAGGGCAATCGTTGCATTGACGCCCGTTCCCTTATAGTACGCAAACATGAAAACCACGACAAGAATCAGGCCC
This sequence comes from Spirochaetota bacterium, assembly GCA_020049045.1. GTDB lineage: Bacteria > Spirochaetota > Spirochaetia > JABEVK01 > JABEVK01 > JAIFLN01. The sequence goes on from JAIFLN010000097.1 coordinate 9,837, forward strand.
CAAAGCATGGAGTTGATGCCCGAAGTGATGGCGTCTTGGCCCAGGGTGGCACCAATATTGGTGTAACTCTGAACGATGAGATTGACTGGCATGGCACCGGTTTTCAGGGTTGTCTTCAAATCGTTGGCGTCTTTGGCGTCAAAGCCTGTGACCCTGACGCTGCCGCCGGGTATGGCTTCACTGATCCGGGCACCTGCACGAATCTTGTCGTCAAGTACGACGGCCATAGTCTTGCCGACATTTTCCTGAGTCATTTTGAAGAAGTGGTCTGCACCCTTGCTGTCGAGAACAAAGTTGACCGTCGGTTGATTTGAAATCGAGTCGCGCTCAACTGTCGCCTGAGTGATAGACAGCCCGTCAAGGAAATACTTGTCTTCGACCTTGATGACCTGCCGGTTGACGAACTGGTCGATTCCGAAACGGTCCTTCTTGAAATAAGTCCGTAGTTCCAGCCCTGCACCCAGGATTTCCTGAGGGATGCCCTCAACCTGGTTTTTGTCGTTGATGCTCGAAGGATTGGCGGCAATCCACTGATTGACAGCGGCGGTAGCCTCATCATCTACGATATTCAGACTGAGTGAACCCTTTCCGCGAAGGAAGGAGTTGACCCGCTCTGGATCCACGTCGCCGGGAAGCTCAATAAAAATCCTGTCACCACCCGATTCCCGCTTGATCACAGGCTCAGAAACACCAAAGGTGTCGATCCGGCTCTTGAGAACCTCGATGGCACGGGTAACCGCATCATCACGATCCGTCTTATCAAGCGTCGTTCCCTTTTTCTTTTCCAAAGCATCGAGGTCGGCCTTGATGACGACGCTCATACCGCCCGAAAGGTCGAGCCCCAGCTGAAGGATGCGGCCCTTTTCGTCTTTCAGTTCAGTAATGTTCTTCCGGTAGTGCTCTTCCAGTCCGTAAAGAAAGTCTGCTTCGGTGGTGTAGGCTTTGAACACGTCACCAACGGTCCAAGTGGACGGAACCGCCATTTTGGCTACTTCATAGTTGCGCTTCACAAGGGGAAGCAGGAAATCCACATCGGCGGGCAATGCCGACTTAGTGTCCTTGGTATAGAGGACTTTGAGCTCCTCCAGCTTGGCCTTAGCCTGTTTTTGAGCATAATCTCGGATCTGTTCCCGGGAACTGGAAGCCAGCTCCTTCCGGTCAGCCGACGTGAAAAAGTACCACGAAGCTGTTGGATACAGGAACCAGCCGCTCACCGCCAAGAGGAGCACGATGATGAACAATCGGAAGCGTTTCGTCATTTCCTCATCTCCGGAGGGGGATTATTTCTTTTCTTCGGCCGAAGCCGCATCGGCCTTAGGGGCCTTCTTATCTTCTTTCTCTTTCTTTTCTTCTTTTTCTTTCTTCACAACAGGGGGGTTAACCAAACCGGCAATGGCACTGCGGTTGAACTCGAGAGTTGTGGAAGAACCTTCATCAACCTTGAGGGTGACGGTAGCTTTCTCTTCATTGGTGGATTGCACGGTTCCGTGGAGCCCGCCGATAGTATAGACCTTGTCGCCTTTTTTGATGGCGGACAGCATCTTTTCGGTATCTTTCTGCTTCTTGTTTTGAGGCCGGATGATCAAGAAGTAGAAGATCAGAATGACCAGACCGAAAGTAACTCCGGTCATGATCAGAGATTGGCCGCCCTCAGCGGCACCAGCCTGCAAAAAGGTCAGGATAGAAGTCAGTGCATCCATGGTAATTCCTTGGTGGAAAAGGGTGTTCTGGTCACAGACAGGCAAAGCACGCCATACGACCGAAATAGCAAACTACCAGAAAAGCCCCCTGCCGTCAAGCGAGCTACAGGAAGGAGGTCCTCTGAATGGTCTCGTAAACTTCTCCGACGCCTACAGTCCGCTTGAGAGAGTCGACATCTCGAAGATCTTGGTCAGTCAGCCGACCATATTCCAGACGCAGCCATTCCAGGTCGTCGGTGTTCTTCGCGAAAATCGCACTGGCCACTGCCGGTTTGTACAAGCCCTCGGCAAAGAGCTCCCGGGTACCCAGGCGCCCGAATTGAGCCTCAAGCTTGCGGTCAACAATTGCCGTGCCGCCATTGTAACCGATGCAGAAAACAAAAGCATTGCGTGTCATGCTTTCTGTTCTAGCAGATGTGCCCTCTGTTGGTCCAGCAAGGCCCTTTGTTCGGGAAGACCAGCGCTTCGTCGGCCTTCGTCCAACCATTTCATAACGGTCAGAGCCTCCTCGGCCGAAACGGGAACTCTGGTACCGTGGAGAACGGCATCCCGAAAAATTTCATAATAGTGTTGGTATGCTCCGGGCACCCCAGTAACCGGTGTATCGGGTTTTCCCGGAATCACGAGAAGTCCCCGGTCGGGGTCGACACCCCAGCCGGGAGAACCCGGAATGCCCCCAGCTTTCAAGGCGTCTTCTTGAACATCCACGCCCTGCTTGACGAAGGATCCAGACAGCCCATGGAGAATGAAGCGTGGTCCCGCCTGAGCCGCCACGGCGGAAGCCTGCAGAACCACTCGTAACTGGTGATATTCCAAGACGGCATGAAACCAGTCATCGGTAAGGGCCCCGTCCCGCGCGGCATTGGTATGCAGGGTCAGCTTCTGCGGTTCCCCAAACAAAACCAGGGCTTGGTCCAGAAGATGGGGTCCCAAGTCGTACCAGAGTCCGCTTCCAGGTCCTCCATCCTCCCGCCATCGATCCCGAACCAAGGGCCTAAACCGGTCGATATGAGATTCGAAGTGGGTGATCCGTCCCAGAGGCCCGGAAGCCAGCAACTGCCGCACCGTCAGGAACTCTGAATCCCAGCGCCGGTTATGAAATACAGACAGCAAGCGCCCTGCTCGCTGAGCCCGTAGGATCAAATCTTCCGCCTCAGCCGAATTGAGGGTAAAGGGCTTATCGATCACCACATGCTTGCCGGCAGACAATGCGGCTGCAGCCAGAGCATGGTGGGTATGGTTGGGGGTGGGAATCACCACAATATCCAGATCAGGAAGGGCAAACAGCTGTTCTGGTGACTGGCAGATCAGGACATTGGGCAGGACAGACTGAACTTTAGCAGGGTTGCTCGTCGAGACAGCAGCCAGCTTGAGCCCGGAAACACATTGGATCAAGGGGACATGAAAAGTAGCTGTGGCAAAGCCGAAGCCGACAATACCGACGTTCAGAACCCTGTCAGAAGTCATAATCGATGGTCCATGCAGCTTTTTGTCCTGTGAAAAGACTCCTCTCGAGGTAGGGCTCCCAAGAGAAGGTTCGGGCATTACCCCAAATGGGGAAGCCATCGGGGACGTAATCGCAACGGGCCCCCACCAGCCCCAAAAGATCGTGGCGCTGCCAGACGG
>JAIFLN010000128.1 GCA_020049045.1 Spirochaetota bacterium
GAGATCAGAGACACGAACAGCGCGAACATGATGATGATGCCCTGGATGGTGGGATAGTCCCGCAGGTAGATGCGCTCAAGAAGAAGGCGGCCCATGCCGGGCCAGCTGAAGGTGGTCTCGGTGAGGATGGCACCGGCCAGAAGGACGGCGAACTGCAGCCCCAGCATGGTCAGCACCGGAACGAAGGCGTTGCCCAGGGCGTGGCCGTACACCACCTGATTGTCGGGCAGTCCCCGGGCCCGCGCGGCCAGTACGAAGTCGCTTTTCAGCGCATCGAGCATATTGGCCCGGGTCAGCCGCAAAAACACTCCCGAAAGCGTGATTCCCAGGGTGAACGCGGGGAGCAGAAGGTGCACCGCCACGTCGGTGAAGGCGGTGATGTTGCCCCGCATCAGGGTGTCGAGCAAGTAGAAACCTGTGGTCTCGAAGCCCGAAGGACTGATACGCGGACTGACCCGACCGGAAATCGGCAGCCAGCCCAGCAACACCCCGAAAAACAGCTGCAGCAGCAGCCCCATCCAGAACACCGGAATACAGTAGACGATGTTGCCGTAGAGCCTGGCGAGAAAGTCGCCGGTGCTCCGCCGGTTGCGGGCCGCCCAAGCCCCCAGCGGAACCCCGATTCCCAGCGCCAGGATCAACCCGAAGAAAGTCAGCTCGATGGTCGCTGGAAGCTTCTCCAAAATGGGGGTCAGAACCTTCTGTTTGTACACCATCGACTCGCCAAAGTCGAACCGTGCCAGTTGGAGCATGTAGTTGACGTACTGTTCCCAGATGGGTTTATCGAGGCCCAGCTCCTTCTGCTTCTCCAGAATCACCTTTTCGGGCGCGTGCGCTCCCAGCAGGGCCGACACCGGGTCACCGGGCATGACCCGTAAAACCACGAAGACCAGGGTGAGGAGGATTAGGAGCATGGGTATGGTCAGCAAAAGACGGGTGACCAAGTAGCGAAGCAGGTTCTTCATGGCGGCTCAACCTCAAAAAAAAGACCTCCCCGGTTTGGGGAGGTCCACAGTCTATCAGAAACGACTTACTTGGTGAATTCGAGCTGGTTGTAGTTGAAGATCAGCGTGGGGCCGATCTTCACACCGGTGACGTTCTTCTTGGTGAAGACGTACAGGTCACCTTGCCAGATGGGGGCGGTGGGGACATCGACGGCCCAGCGGTCCTGGATTTCCGCAAAAGCGGCTTCGCGGACAGCGGCATCGGTGTTGGTCTGTTCCTTGGTGAACAGGGCGTCCCATTCCTGGTTGCTGAAGTAGATTCCCATGCCGGCCGAACCGCTGGTGCCGGCAAAGGCGGCGGTGTAGTTGTCCGGATCGATGTAGTCGGGGTACCAGCCCAGCAGGAACACGGGCATCTGCTTCTTCTTCCACTGTTCCTTGTAGGTGGCCCACTCGGCGTTCTTCAGGTTCACCTTGACCAGCTTGCTGACTTCGAACTGGGCCTTCAGAACTTCGGCCATGTTCACTTCGGTGTCGCCGTAGTGGCTGGGGGTGTACCAGAGGTCAAACTCGAAGGGCTTGGCTTCGCTGAAGCCTTCGGCCTTCAGAAGCTCTTCAGCCTTGGCCACGTTGCCGTCGCCCAGGGTGTCGAAGGTGGTCTTCTGGTAAATCATGCCGTTGGGAACCATGGAGTACAGGGGGCTGTTCTGGCCGAGGTACACCTTCTGGATCAGTTCGGGGCGGTTGATCAGGGCCGAAATGGCCTGGCGCAGTTCTTTCTTCTTGAACACAGACTGGCTGGTTTCAAAAGTCAGGTAGCGGATCTGGGGGCCGGACAGCTTGTTGGTGACGACGGTGTCCTTGGTCTGCAGGTCAGCGATGTCGGAGGGGTTCAGCTGCTTGTAAGCCAGGTCGATTTCGCCCTTGTCGAGGGACAGGCGCAGGGTGGTGGCATCGGCAAAGTAGCGGATAACGATTTTGTCGACCTTGGCTTTTTCACCGTAGAAGCTGGGGTTCTTGTCCAGAACGACTTCTTCATCGCGCTTGAAGCTGCTGGCGGTGAAGGCACCGTAACCAACCATGACGCCACCGGTCAGCTCGGCAGGATCTTTGACGATCTTGTCGACAGGGTAAACGGCGGGGTCGAGGGGGAAGTAGGGGGGAGTAGCGACCAGGGCCGGGAAGAACGCTGTGGGGCCCTTGAGTTTGAACACAACGGTGGTGGCATCGGGGGCTTCGACGCTGGAGACGAAGTCGGTGATCAGCCACGAGGGGTCGCCCTTGAGGGCGGCGTTGCGGTCGATGGTCCACTTGACGGTGGTGGCATCGAGAGCGTTGCCGTTGCTGAACTTCAGGTCGGCGCGGAGCTTAAAGGTGTATTCGTCACCCTTGTCGTTCACGGTCCAGCTTTCGGCCAGGCCGGCTTCGAGTTCGGTGGTGCCGGGTTTGTAGGCGGTCAGGCCGCCGTAAATATTCTGGAAAATTTCCCAGGTGTGGAAGTCATAGGCATTGGCCGGGTCCATGTCGGACACCTTTTCGGTGGTTCCGTAGACAAGGCTGGTGACTGCCGGGGTCGAAGGACCGCAGGCAACCAGGAAGAACAGGGCCGAAACGGCCAGAACGGCCGAAACGATTTTCTGCATGAAAACTCCTTTTTCGTTTCCCCTTCGGATGAAGGGTACGTGGAAGTATGAAAAGGAATAGCTGACTATGTCAATCAACCAGGGGAACTCATGAACGAAATTTAAGAATGAGCTATACTCGCCGGATGCTTTCTCCTTTGCAGGCCTACAAAAGGCTTTTTGACGACCGGCGCTTTTTCCATCTGTTTCTCCCTGTGGCCATTCCCATTGCTCTTCAAAATTTGGTCAGCTCGCTGACCTCATTGGGGGCTGGGCTGCTGGTCGGACAGCTGGGCGACTCGGCGGTTGCCGGGGTGAGCCTGGCCGGTCAGGTTCAGTTCCTGATGATTCTGGCTGCGTTCGGTATTGGCTCGGGTGCGGCGATCTTCAGCAGCCAGTACTGGGGCCGCAGCGATGCCGAGGGGGTGGCCAAGACTCAGGGGGTGAGCTTAACCCTCAGCATTGTGGTCGGTTTGGCGTTCGGCGCTCTGGCAGGATTCCTTCCTGAAGTTTTGCTGGGTTTGTTTACTCCCGACCAAGCCGTGATTGCCGAAGGGGCCCGCTACCTCAAGGCCTCGGCATGGAGCTTTCCGCTGACGGCGGTTGGCATGAGCTATTCCCTTGTCTTGCGGTCGGTGGGCGACACCAAGACGCCGCTTCAGTTTGCCCTGGTGGGGCTGGTGGTTCAGCTGGTCACGGCACTGACACTGATTTTCGGGTTCGGCCCCATCCCTGCTCTGGGAACGGCCGGTGCCGGAGTGGCACTGGTGGTGTCTCGTCTGGTTGAAACCAGCGGCATCATTGTTTTTACCCAGCTCAAAAAAAGCCCTAATGCCGGTCTGAGGCGGCTTTTCCGCTTCGACACCGCCTTTTTGGGGCGTTACCTCAAGGTTGCCCTTCCCGTGGTGATCAGCGAAGTGCTGTGGGCCACCGGAATCAGCGGCATCAAGGCCATTTACGGCTGGATGGGAGCAACGGAACTGGCCTCGGTGGCCGTGGTCGAGACCTTCAGCCAGATTGTGTTTATTGTCTTTTTCGGAACGGGAAACGCTGCCTCAGTGATCATCGGTCACGCCATAGGCAGGGGAAGTCTCGACGAAGCCAAACGGATGGCCAAGAATGTGGCCTTGTTTGCCCCCTTGATGGGGGCGGTTGTTGCCCTGCCGCTGGCCCTTGCCGCTCCGTTTCTGCCGCTGCTGTTCAACGTCACCCCGGAAGTCCGTACCCTGGCCACCCAGCTGCTTTGGGTTGTCTGTGTTCTGCTGCCCGGGCGGGCCTTCTACCACGATATGATTGTCGGGGTGCTGAGGGGAGGGGGTGATACGAATTTCAGCCTGTATATGGATCAATCGGGAATTTGGCTTTGGGCCCTTCCCCTGGGCTGGCTGATGGCCTTTGTGCTGCACTGGCCCTTCCTGCTGGTCTACTTTCTGATCAGTCTGGAAGAGCCCTTGAAGTCGATGTTGGCTCTGTGGCGCCTCAAGACCGGAAAGTGGATCAAGGAGGTGACGAAGGAGCCATCCTCGCCAACAGAGGCTCCACCCGGTCAGGCGCTATCTTGAGAGCCTCGAGAACCCCGTCCTGTAGCTGGTCAACGGTGATCAGGCCCTGGCTGAGAGCGTTCAGGCTCCCTGCCAGGTGCACCACACAGGCGGGCCGCAAAAGGTTGGCCCGAATTCCCATCGGCGCACTTTGGTGCCTCAGTACCTGAATCAAGTCATCGGGGAACTGCCACTTTTCAGCCACTCTGGCCCCGAGTTCCGAAGGGTTGATGGTCTGTGTCAGGTCGTTGAACCGGGTCAGACTCAAATTCTTCTCGTGGCAGAAGGCTTCGATCTTTCCCTCCAGTTCGGGGTGAAGGTACGAAACAACAATCCGTCCCAGGTTTGATAGAAGGCCGGCAATCTGCACCAGGTCGCGTTCGGAACGGTCAAGCTTCAGTTCGCGCGCCAGTTGTTCTGAAAGAAACGAGATCCTCTGGGCCTCGGTCCAGAGCACCTTTTGACTGGAAACGAAGCGGTCAAGCAGTTTCTGCGCACCGTAGGGCAAAATCATCTGCCGGATTCCCTTGAAGCCCACCAGCTGCACCGCGTCGCGGAGGTTGGTCACACGGGTCTTTCGACCCTGACCGGCGGAGTTGATGTACCTGATCAGGTCGGTGGTGAGTGCCGGGTCGATGCTGAGGCGGGCCGCCAGGTCTTCAAAGGCGACGTTCGGCTCATCGAGCAGCCGCAACAACTGGCGAAGGTTTTCGGGGAAGGGCGGCAGGGAGTCGACCACCTGCACCAGGTCGTCTGCCAGGGTGTTCACCAGGTTGAACTGCACCGAATCCATGGGAATCTGGAGGGTGGCCACCGTCTCTGTTTTGTTCGAGGCCAGGTGGTAGGCCTTTTCAGGCAGTCCCATTTTGCGAAGCATGAGGACCAGGATGACAATTCCCAGACCGGCTCCTTCGGCATCATCGAGCACATCGACGAAGGCTTCTTCCATGGTATTGAACGTGCGGGCTTGAGCGATGCGCTCCTGGGCACGGGCCATCTCGGTCGGTGTCATGGCAACGTTGTTCTTCACAGCAATATATAAGGTGGAATTGCGGATCAGAAACGTGATGCGGATATGAAGGCCTGCCTGTTCCTGGAGGGCGAAGTAACGCCCGATGTCAGCCAGGGTATCCTTCTTGAAGGAAACCATACCCTGCTCGTAATCCTCGAGCTTGGTAATGTCCCAACCGTTTTCTTGGAAGTAGCAGCGTTTGGTGTTGGCCTTCTTGGCGTTCCCCGTCAGTTCTTTAAGACAATAGGCCAGATGGTCCTTGAGGTCCTGCTGCCCCAGTTCGCCCAGGAACACCGTCAGAATCTCTTCGAGGAGCACTTCGGTTTCCGGGGGAAGGAGGGCCGACTGGATGACCAGTGGTATACTATTGCGAGCGGCGTGCAGAACCCGGCTGGGGTCGGTCATTCCCTGTTCCTCCTTCGGCTTTCTCCAGTGTACACTGGAATGATGCTGCCCCTGAACACCGAAACTGCACAATCGCTTGCGCGCCGCCTGTTGGAACTGCAAACTGCCTACGCCCAAGGTCGTCCCTTGGTCCCCGACCTGGAATACGACCGGCTTTTTGACGAGCTGAAGGCCTGGGAGGAGGCGAATCCCACCCTCCGCCTTTCGTGGAGCCCCACCCAGCGGGTCGGCAGTGATTTGAGTGCCGACTTTCCCGAGTTCCGCCATACGGTGCCGGTACTAAGCCTCGACAAGGCGTACGCCCCCTCCGAGGTTTTTGTCTGGCTCGACAAGACAGCCAAGCTCACCAACCAAGTGCTGACCCTTACGGCCGAACAGAAAATGGACGGTCTGTCGCTGGTCCTCTATTATAAGGAGGGAATTTTGGAACGGGCGGTGACCAGGGGTGACGGTACCACCGGCAACGAGGTGACGGCCAACGTCAAAACTCTTGCCACGGTGCCGCTGCGCCTTTCCCGGCCATTGACCATGGCCGTTCGCGGCGAAGTGTTCCTGCCCAAAAGCGACTTTGCCCGGCTCAATGCCGAGCTGGCCGAGCCTTACGCCAACCCCCGCAATCTGGCCGCCGGAACCCTTCGACGGGTCAAGAGCGCCGAGGTGGCACGCGTGCCCCTGAGGATTTTTGTCTACGAAGCCTTCGTCGCCGGTCCGGCCGGGTCGGTTCCTTCCACCCATCGGCAGGCCCTCGAACTGCTGGCCTCCGAGGGGTTTCCTCTCAACCCGCATCTGGGGGTGTTCACTCCCGATCAGCGGCCGGAACTGGAGGCCTTTGTTGCTGCCCAGACGGCGCTGCGCCCTACCTTGGAATGGGAGATCGACGGACTGGTGTTCAAGGTCGACGATCTGGCGCTGCGCGACGAGCTGGGGGCTACCGGGCATCACCCCCGCTGGGCTCTGGCCTTCAAATTCGAATCGCCCCAGGCCCAGACGGTGGTCGAAGAGATCACCGTTCAAGTCGGTCGCACCGGGCGGGTCACCCCCGTAGCAAAGGTGAAGCCGGCCCAGGTAGGGGGAACCACGGTTACGTTCATCACCTTGCACAATAGGGACTACATCGAAACCCTGGGCCTGGGTCTGGGAGACGAGGTAGCCATCAGCCGTCGCGGTGATGTGATTCCTGCTGTCGAAGAGGTGCTGGAGCGCCACTCTGAGATGGTTTGGCCCTTTCCTGAAACCTGTCCGGACTGCACCTCGACCCTTGAGCTGCGCGGTGCGCATCACTTCTGTCCCAACCCGGTCTGTCCGGCCCAGGTGAAGGGAAAGCTGGCCTTTTTTGTCGGCAGGGGCCAGATGGACATGGAGAGTCTGGGACCCGAAACCCTCGAAGTGCTGGTGGCCCAGGGGCTGGTCAGTGATGTCGCCGATCTGTTCACCTGCGACTTCGACCGGCTGCTGGGGGTGCCTGGTTTTGGAGACAAGAAGATAGCGGCCCTCAAGGAGGGGGTGGCTTTGGCCCGTACCAGACCCTATGCCACGGTTTTGGCTTCGCTCGGGGTTCCCGACCTGGGCAAAAAGCTGGTAGAACTTCTGCTCAACGCCGGCATTTTGAGCTTTGATGGATTGGTGGAAACCTTGCGTGAGCGTCCGGCCTCACTGCTGGAGGTACACGGAATCGGTCCCAAGACCATTGAGACCCTGGGAACGGAACTGCTGACCCCCGCTGTGCTGGACCTGGCAGCCCGTCTCAAAGCGGCCGGGCTGGCCTTTGACGCCCCGCCCCCCGCCGCTGCCGCCAGCGCAGCGCTGGCTGGTACCACGTGGTGCGTCACCGGCAGCTTTGCCGCCTTCAATCCGAGGTCGCTGGCCGAAGAAGAAATTGTGAAGCGCTCGGGCAAAGTCGTGTCGGCAGTGAGCGGCAAAACGACCCATCTGCTCGCCGGAACCGGGGCAGGCAGCAAGCTGGAGAAGGCGCTGGCCTTGGGCGTCAAGGTCGTCTCGGAAGAGGAATTTGTCACGTTGCTGAATGAGGAAGGGATTGTATGAACAAAAAGATGACCATCGGGGCCCCGACGGTGCAAAGGCTTCGGGACTTCCAGATTGGATTTCCCGAAGGCCCAGTGCACAACCTGCTGGGACGCCTGATTGAGGCACCCCAGGACTACACTCAAACCGACTTGGTCCTGGGGGAATTTCGAAAAACCCTCAAGGAGTGCCGCAAGTATCCGGCAGAAGAGAAGCAGGCGGTCTGCTCCGCCCTCGAGACAGTGATGGAAATTCTGCGGATGGACGGCTCCGACGGCATGCTGGAAAACTGGCTGCACGGTATTTCTCTGTGAGCGAGGCTGGAACTGTCTTTTCGTCACTCGACCTCGATCAGGGCTTTTTAGAGACACTCGAACAATTGGGGTATGTCACCCCCACCCCCATTCAGGCCTCGGCCCTGCCGGTTGCCTTGGCCGGAAAAGACCTGATTGCCCAGGCCGCCACCGGCAGCGGTAAAACCGCCGTCTTTGCCCTGAGCCTTTTGTCCCGGCTCAACCTTAAGTTCTTTGGAGTTCAGGCTTTGGTGCTGTGCCCCACCCGCGAACTGGCCGATCAGGTGGCCGTCGAGGTCCGCAAACTGGGCCGCAGTCTGGACCACCTGAAAGTGGTCACCCTGTGCGGCGGTGTGCCGATCAGGGGGCAGGCGGCCAGCTTGGCCCACGGTGCCCATGTGATTGTCGGGACGCCGGGGAGGGTTCAGGACCATCTGAGCCGCGAGACCCTCGTGCTGGGCGGACTGCGCACCCTGGTGCTCGATGAAGCCGACCGCATGCTGGAAATGGGGTTTATCGATGATATGGTGGCCGTAGCCCGGCAGTGTCCGCCTGCCCGCCAGACCCTGTTGTTTTCGGCCACGTTCCCTCCTCAGATCGATGCCCTGGCCAAGCCCTTTCTAAGGGATCCTGTGACCATTTCCGCCCGGCCTGCCGGCGAGGCGCTTCGCATTGACCAGCGGTTTTACGAGGTGCTGGACGAGACCAGGCTGATCGTTCTGGCCTCGCTGTTGGCCCATTACAGGCCCGGGACCTGTCTGGTGTTTGTGAACACCAAGGCTCAGGGACGCGATGTGGTCTCGTTCCTTCAGGACCAGGGTATTGTCGCCCGAGAACTGTCAGGGGATTTGGAACAACGAGACCGCGACGAGGTTATGGTGCTGTTTGCCGGACGCTGCCTTTCGGTGCTGGTCGCCACCGATGTGGCCAGCCGCGGCCTCGACATCGCCGCGCTGGATGCGGTAGTCAACTATGAAGTCACCCCCGACCCCGAGGTGCACGTCCACCGTGTCGGCCGCACCGGGCGTGCCGGGGTAGGCGGCCTGGCCCTCACGCTTGTTGGTCCCCGGGAGCGGACTCTGATCCGCCGTATCGAAGAATTTACCGGTTCGGGGCCCACCGCATGGTCGCCAACGGCTGATCTGGAGCCGTCCCCGCTGGGATTCCCCGTGCCGCCCCGGGCCATGCTGAAGCTTCTGGACGGAAAAAAGGACAAAATTCGTCCCGGTGATGTTCTGGGAGCGCTGACGGCTGCCGCCGGCTTCACCCGCGAGCAGATCGGTGCCATCAAGGTCACCGAATGGGGCACCTGGGTGGCGGTGGACCGCGACCTGGCCGAACGCGTCCTTCAAGCGTTTGCAACGGTGCCGGTGAAGGGGAAACTCCGGCGCGCTGTCAAAATCTAAAGCCTCTTAGTCGGCGGTTTGCGGGCTCTGGCGCAGTTGCTGAGCCCCGAAACTGGCCCCCAGCACCAGCACAGCACCGACAAGCTGATTGGCCACCAGGGTCTCACCAAGAACCAAAATGCCGAACATCACCCCGAAGGCCACTTCGCTGTAGGCCAGCGCGCTGTACTGGAACAACGGCAGCCGTTTCATGGAGTAGAAAAACAGACCAAAGGCAATCAAACCGACCACCAGGCCATAAAACAAGCCGATACCAATGTCGCTGAGGGTTGCCTGGGGAAGTTCCATCACCAAAAAGGGGAGGTAAATCAGAGCTCCGATGCCATTCTGGAAGTAGAGGGTATCGGTTTCGTGCACTTCCTTCAGCGCTTCTTTAAAAATAATGGCAGTGACCGCATAACCCGCCGCGGCAGCAATCATCAGACCACTGCCGAGCAGGTCTGTCCCTGAAAGCGCAAAGTCGCGGTGCAGGTTCATCACGACAACGCCACCGAAAGCCAGAACCAAAATTCCAACCTGGGCCAGGGTGGGGTTCTGCCTGCGGGCGATGCTGTCAAAGATCAGGGCGAACACCGGCCATAAATATAATAAGACGACCGCGTTTCCAATCGCCGTCAGCTTATACGCCAGAATGAAAAACAACATGCGGACCGCATTCACAGCACTGGCCGTCCACAACGCTTTCCGGTGCCCGGGAAGCCCCAGCCCCCGACCCCGGCCGACGACAAACGGCATTACCAGCAAAAAAGGCACTCCCATACGAAACGCCGCCAATGCCAGGCCCGACAGCCCGACGCCCTTGATGTAGAGTCCACTCGAGGCACCCAGGCAGGCTGCCGTCAACACGGCCGCAATGGGTAGAAAGGGGAGTGCTTTTTTCATAAGTAATCCTTCAGAGGCACGGGGTTATCACGGTCCCAGGGGAGGAAAACCCGGGTAAAACCAAGGGCTTCCAGCATTGGTGCCACCTCGGCAAACCCACGGCGCAGATGGACGGCGGCATGGGAATCGCTGGCCAGGGTGATGTTGGCCCCGCCGGCAGCCCGGTATTGTTCCAGAAAAAACGGTGTGGCGCAGGAGCTTTTCAGGACGGTGAACAACCCCGAGGTGTTGACCTCGAGCAGTTTGTCGGACTGTGCCGCCAAGACCGCCAGATGCGCCTCGAGGTCACGGATGCGGGCTTTCCACGGCTTTCCGGCAAAAAACGGCGCATCCAGGTAGCGCTGAAAGACTGCGGCGTGGCCGGCAACGTCAAATTCGGGCACCTTTAAGCTGGCGGCAAATTCCTGGCCGTATTCGGTGAGCATACGATCAAAGGTGGTGTCGTCATAAAAGTGGTCAATGGCACGGTCAGAAACCGATCCTGAGGGGAGGGTGTGGATGGATCCGATGACAAAATCAAACGGAAAATGGTTCAGCTTGCTGCGGATCTCAACTTCGACCTGGCGGGCGTAGTCAACCTCGACGCCGGCGAAGAATGCATAACCTTTCGTCTTCCAGACGTTCACATCCTCGAGGTAGGCAGCTTCGTTCAGATAGTTCCAGGCTCCGCAAAGCGGCAGAAAATCGTAGTGCTCGGCAAAGCCGATACCGTCGGCTACCCCTGCGTCGACCTGCGCGGCAAAGGCAGCCAGATCGTCCTTGCCATCGGGACTGTGGCGGCTGTGAACATGAGGGTCAAAGCGGTTTTTCCGGTTCATGACGGGCCCTCCGCACACAGATCGAGCTGGTGGGCCAGAAAAATGGCTTCTCCCCGGGTGATCTGGGCTTCGCGCACCGACAACCACCAGGAGAGTTCGGCAGCCTCGAGGCCAGGGTGACCAGCCAGACTGGTGCGGAAAAAATGGAGAAGACTGAGGAGAAACAGGGCTTCGTCGTCTCGGTAGCGCCCCTTCTGGGAGTGAACAACCCAGTCTGAGGAGCCGACCTCGACCAGCGAAAAGCCATGACGCACCAAGGCGCTCAACCAGTCGCGGCCCGACGTCGACGAGCCTTCACCGCCGGTAAGAGCCCGTTGATCCATGCTCTGGTGGTAGGCTTCAACCACCCTTCTATCCAGTTCCGGGTCCACCACCGGTTCCCAGGCTGTGAGTCCGTCAAAAAGATGGGTGAGCCAGTAGCGTTTGGCCCGCAGCTTCGCCAGTCCAGGCAGGGTGGTTCCCGGGTTGAACAGGTCGAGTAGGGCATGGGCAACCACCAGGTCGGGGGGTTGCGAGGAGCCTTGATCAAGAAACTGATGGAGCTCTGCCTGACAGGTTGTCAACCGGCCGGGCAGGAACAAGGGTGCCAACCGCTGGGCAATCGCCAGCCCTTCGGCCCGCTGGTCCATCAAAAGATAGTTGGTTTCGGGGGTGATCAAACCTTCGGTCAGCAGTCTGCGGGCCATGGTACCGGTACCACCCCCTAGTTCCAGCACCCGCTTTGGTGGTGGGCCGGAAAAAGCAGCGGCTTTGACTCGTGGGTTGAGAGAGCGGGAATCCACCGAGACCTTGGCTTCAAG
>JAIFLN010000025.1 GCA_020049045.1 Spirochaetota bacterium
CCCGTTCCCATCCCGAACACGGAAGTTAAGCTCTTCAGCGCCAATGGTACTGCTATCGCGGGAGAGTAGGTCGTCGCCAGGCTTCTTTTTTTTGTTAAAATATTTGTAGAGACTACTAAGAAACCCTGCCCAAAAGCAGGGTTTTTTTGTTGATAGCGGGACTGTTCCCGAGTATGATTTTCGCCGGAGGCACCTATGAACGAATTTCGCCCAAAAAAACCGAAATCACACTTTCTCGACAATGATCGTCGCAGAGATTTCCGTCTCGAGAAGCTGTTTGAGAATTTCCTTTGGTCCAGTCGATTTCTGGTGCTATTTGCTGTTGTTTCCAGTCTGGCGGCTTCATTGGCGCTTTTTTTTATAGGGACTTTTGACGTTGTTAAGGTCGTTCTTGAGTTGTTCAGTTATGCTCTTGGTCTGGGCAGCAAGGTGGAGATTCACGGTGAGGTGGTCGGAACGATTATCGGCAGCGTAGATGTCTTTTTGATCGCTGTGGTCTTGCTGATTTTTAGCTTTGGTCTTTATGAACTTTTTATCAGCCATATTGACGCAGCAGACAATACAGAGAGCTCCAATATTCTCGATATAGGGTCATTGGACGTTCTGAAAGACAAGATCGGACAAGTGATCATCATGGCGCTCATCGTAAAATTCTTCCAGGTGATCTTGACCATGCATCTTGAGACGATAATGGATATGTTGGTTTTTGCTGGTGCCATTGGTTTCCTGTCATTGGCACTCTTTTTGATGCATTTGGGCAAAAAATTCACTCACGACATCGAGTAACTTCTCACTCAGTGTTTTCTTTGGTAGACCCACTGTAGGTGTGGGGGGTATTCTGGTGTTGTGAGGATTCTGCGTAAGTCAATTTGGCCGGGAGCAATCATAGCGGTCTTGCTAGAAACGGCGGCGTTTATCTATCTTTCTTCACGACCTGAAGCTTATACAGGGTCTCTAGGTACTTGGTCTTTTTCCTTGATTGTTTTAGCAAGTTTGCCTCTGGTCACGTTATGGATTGGGTTGCTCTCTGATCCGTACTGGTCATTGAGGCTTTTATTGGTGGAAGGTTTGCTGGTGTTCTGGGGGACGCTGCCTGAGACCGCGTTGCTTCCTGTGCGCTGGTTGATTTATGCGGCGTTGGTAGCACAGGCTAACACTTTTTTGCCCCCTCGCTGGAAAAATCTTGTTTCCGGTGGATTTCTTCTTCAGCTGATTTTGGTTCAGCATGCAATTTCTGACATGACTTCTGAACCTCCTGACTTGGTAGTTTCTGTTGTTTCTATCCTCTGTGTCATGATCCCCGGTTTTCTCCTCCAACGGGTTCAGGCTTTAGCTGTCCGTTTGGAGAATCTCGAGGACAGGAATGAAAAACTCCATTCTTCGGTTTTACAATTAACTAGTGCGAATACGGAGTTCCTTGAACAAGCCACCAACGCCAGTGAAGAATCGGCTGTTCTGGAACGTCACCGGATCACCAGGGATCTCCACGATGTGGTGGGTCAGACTCTGACAAATATCATCATGATGATGGATGCGGCTCTTCATCGAAAAGCCCATGAGCCAGAGGAAACCGTCAAGCTGCTCAAGTGGATTCGAAAGCAAGCTCAAACCGGGCTCGAGGAGACTCGGGGTGTTCTGTACGAGCTGCGATCTTTCAAGCCGACAACCTTGCGGGGATTGAAAGCTCTGAAAAAACTGATTGAAACCTTTGGTCGTCTTTCTAGAATAAAAACAAAGGTGGAGTGGGGTAACCTTCCTTGGACATTTCAACGGGATCAGGAGCATGCTGTCTACCATCTCGTCCAGGCTGCTTTGTCCAATTCGTTCCGACATGGTTCGGCCACTCGTATTGATTTACATTTTCAGGTTGATCGCGGTGTGTTGCACATTTTGATACGCGATAATGGAAAGGGGGGGGCGGATGCCGCTTCAGGCCTAGGACAGAGGGGCATGGAAGAACGCCTTGCCCGTTGGGCCGGGTCGGTTTCGTTCCATAGTGAACCTTACGGATACGTGGTTTCGGCAGCACTTCCCCTTGTGGCCGACGAGCGAAAGGAGACCGACCATGGAATTGTTCAAAGTTCTGATCGTTGATGATCAGAAGCTCTTCGCGGAAAGTCTCGCTGGAATACTCGCTGGATTGGGGGCAGGGCACTTGGGTGAGGTCAGGATAGCCGGAAGCGGAGAAGAAGCTCTGCAGGTCTTGCTGCGTTACCGGCCAGACCTTGTGTTGCTGGATATTTTCATGCCGGGAATGGGGGGGTTGGAGGCTCTGCATCGAATACGAGCCGATTATCCGGCAGTGAAAATTATTATGCTGACGACTTTCGGCTACGATACCTATGTGAAAGAGGCCGTGGTAGGCGGTGCACAGGGCTACCTGTTGAAAGATACGACCCCTCAAGAGGTCTGGACTTCGATTGCAGCAGTCATGGGGGGGCAAACGGTATTGAGTCCTGCTGTCGTGGAGTCCTTGTCTGGGAAACCTAGGGGCAGTCCTGGGCAGAAGTCCTTGATCCCTGATTGGTTTCCCCTTCTCAGCGAAAAAGAAAAGAAAATTCTCCTTCTGATTTCTAAAGGCCTTAGTAATGAAGAGATTGCTGACAAACTCAATTTAGGAAAGAACACGATCCGAAACTATGTCAGTGCTCTCTATGAAAAGATCGCCGTCAAGGACCGGTTCGGTGCCATCAGGGTAGCAATCGAGGCCCAGATTCACACCTTGGTCATGGAGTAGTACGCGTGTGACATGACATTTGTCACTAAACCGGTGACATCATTCCCTATCGGGTTTGGACGGGTGGGTCTAGGCTGTCTGCAGATCCCATAGGAGGGTGTATGAAGAAGACTCTTACCGTCTTGCTGGCACTGGCGATGTTCGTCGGTGCGGCTGGTCTTGCCAGTGCGCAGGCCAAGAAAATCTCGATTTGGTGCTGGGACCCGAACTTCAACGGCTATTCCATGAAGGAAGCCGCTGCTGTTTATAACAAAGCCCATCCCGAAGTGACGATTGAAATTGTTGATATTCCTCAGGGCATTGAGGGCAAGATCGAGGCTGGTTTGATGGCCGGTGGTGCAGGTCTTCCTGACATCGCTCTGTTCCAAGATTTCCAGATCGAGAAGTTTATTACCAACTATCCTGGCATTTTTGCTGACCTCAAGGCAGCTGGCGTTGATTACAGCCAATTTGCAGGTTACAAAGTTGGCATCATGAGCGAAGGAAAGAAGGTCTACGGTATTCCTTTCGATACCGGCTCGACTGGATTGTATCTACGCTCCGATTTCTTGAAGGATGCCGGTCTCAACCCTGACAGCTACCGCAAGAATCTTACTTGGAATGAAGTGATTACCTTGGGCAAGACCGTCAAGGCCAAAACCGGTAAAGCACTCATTGCCTACGACAACACGGACTATCAGTTTCTGCGCATGATCATTCAATCTGCTGGTGGTCAATTCTTCAAGCCCGATGGCTCCCTTGACCTGAATACTGCCGCCACCAAGGCTGGTCTGAAGGTCCTCAAGGATATGAATGATGCTGGCATTCTGTACATGTCGGAAGGCTGGAACAACTGGGTGTCCGCCTTTAACAATGGTGATGCCGCCGGTATGGTCAGTGCTGTATGGCTCATTGGTACCATCAAGAGTCAACCAGCGAATGCGGGAAAATGGATGGTCGTACCGACTCCTTCTCTCGTAGGTGTTGCTGGTGCTCAGAATGCCTCCAACTGGGGCGGCTCGAGCTGGTATGTGTTTGAAAAGAGCAAGAACAAAGCTATCGCCATCGACTTCATGAAGTCGGTTTGGGCGAGCAAGGATCCCGCTGCTTTGGGCTTCTACAATACGATTCTCAAAGGTGCTGGTGCCATGGGTACCTACCTCCCCAGCCGTGTGGGGTCGAACTACACTTCCAAGGATGAGTTCTTCTACAAGAGTCAGACCGTCTATGCCGACTTCTCAAAATGGATGGAAAAGGTTCCGGCTCTCCGCTACACTGCCAATTTCAATGCTATGGGTACCGCTTTGACTGCTTCGATCCAGAAGTATCTCAAAGGTGACCTGAAGACACCAGAGGCCGTCATCGCTGACGCTACCGAAGGGTACAAGCAAGTCAGCGGCAACTGACCCAGAATCGACCAGGAAGGAATTCTTAATGAACCAGAAAGGCTCGTTCGCCAAATACCTGAACCGGATGGGGTGGTTCTTTGTCGCCCCGGCTTTGATCCTGTTTTCGGTCTTCATGCTCTACCCGATATTGTCGTCATTGTATTTGGTGACACGGAAATGGAAGGGATTTACGGATTCCTTCATTGGATTGGGCAACTTTGTTCGGATGGCGAACGACAGCCTTTTCTGGAATGCCTTGGGAAACAACTTTTTCCTCATGCTCATTCAGATTCCCATTATGGTCTTTTTGGCCTTGGTCTTGGCGGTTGTCCTTAATCAAGGCATCCGCCGATTCCGAGGAGCGTTTCGGCTCATGTTCTTCCTGCCATGTGTAACCTCGTTGGTTGCCTATTCGATCCTGTTTCGAATCCTCCTGCAGACCAATGGAATGGCCAACAACATCATGCTTGATTTGAACCTGCTCAGTGAGCCGATCGGCTGGCTCAACGATTCTTTCTGGGCAAAGATGACCATCATCATCGCCCTGACATGGCGTTGGACAGGGTATAACATGATGTTTTTCCTGGTTGGGCTGCAGAACATCGACAGCGAGATCTACGAAGCTGCCGAAGTGGATGGGGCCAGCAAAATCTACCAGTTCTTCCGAATTACACTTCCCTTGCTCGTTCCCGTCATTTTGTTCTCGATTGTTACCAGTACCAGCGGTATGCTTCAGCTCTTTGATGAGCCAAACATCTTGACCAATCAGGGGGGGCCGGCGAATGCCACCATGACGGCAGCCCTCTATATTTATCGACAGGCCTTTGTCATCAATTCCGATTTTGGCTATGCCACAGCGCTATCTTATATGATTGTTATTCTTGCCGGCCTCTTCGCATGGCTACAGATCCGTCTTCTCGGAGGAAACAAGAAATGAGCGTCGTCACCCCTCGGTCGTTCTCACGGCTCATCATCTGGATCCTTTTGATCATCGGTGCTTTTCTGTGCATTTTTCCCTTCTACTGGATGGCCGTTGGCATGACTCTGAACCCCAACGATGTTGTAAAGGGAATTCTCGTTCCGGGAAATGAGTTCCTCAAGAATGTCGAAAAGGCTACTGCCAATTACAATTTGCCCCAGTTCTTCCTCAATTCCATGATTATTGCGACTGTAACAGTCCTGGTCGGTGTCTCGGTGAACGCTCTCGCTGCTTATGGCTTTGAGAAGTTTCCTTCCAAAGCGAGAGACTGGCTTTTTGGCGTCCTGCTGCTAACCTTGATCATCCCCCAAATTGCGATTGTCATACCGTTGTTCCGACTCGTCGCGTTTTTCGGCCTCCTCGATACCCATTCGGCCATTATTCTGCCGTTTCTGATGTCTGCCTTTGTCATCTTTTTTCTTCGTCAGAACTTTTCGATGTTTCCTACGGAAATCATGGAAGCAGGTCGTGTTGATGGTGCGGGGGAACTCAGGATCTTTGTTCAGATCGCCATGCCTGCCATGAAGGCTAGTTTCGCATCAGCCGGCATCTTGATGTTTATCAGTCAGTGGAACAGCTACCTCTGGCCTTTAATGACAATCCTCACCGATGCCAACAAGACCCTCCCTATTGCCATGAGTTCCATGATGAATGCCTATACCATTGAGTATGGCGGTCTTATGGTCATTCTCACGGTCTCCGTGATACCAGTGTTGGTTGTCTTCCTGGCCATGCAGAAACAGTTCGTTGCCGGTTTGTTGGGATCGGTGAAATAATCATGGACAAGGAACAAGTCAAGATCGAAGCTCTGACCGCAGCCTTGGAGTATCTGGCGACGACACGGAATCCCGAAGGCACTTTGAAAACCACTCCCGAACAGGTGCTGGAGATTGCCGCCAAGTTCGAGGCTTGGATCAAGAAAGCTTGAGCCGGTAGCAGTCCCTACCCCTTTACAATCCCATTCCATCTGTGTATCCATATAGACAGATGAAGGAACCCTTTCAAGTCTTCAAGGCGCTGGCCGACGAGACCAGGTTGCGTATTCTGAGTTTGCTCAGTCATGGAGAGATGTGCGTCAGTGATCTTGACGCCATCCTTCGAGTGGGGCAATCGAAGGTTTCTCGGCACCTGGATTATCTCAAGAAGACCTCGCTGGTGGCCAGCCGCCGAAGTGGGACTCTCATTTTCTATAGGCTTGATCTCGATCACCAAACGCCGGAAAAGCGCGTGCTGGAACTCTGGAAGGAGTGGGGTGAGGCGACAGAGACCGGCCGCCGGGATTGGGAGAGCTATCAATCCCTGGTGAAACGTTTGCCCTCGAAGGAGCTTTGATATGGATCGACCCCGCCTCATTGAGGTCTTGAAGGAGGGGTATTCCCTCAAAACTTTCTGGGCGGACCTCTCTGCCGGTCTGATTGTCGGTGTGGTTGCCATCCCATTAGCGGTGGCTTTTGCCATCGCCAGCGGGGTGACTCCAGACAAGGGGTTGCTCACGGCTGTGGTGGCTGGGTTTTTGATTTCCGCCCTGGGCGGGTCGAATGTCCAGATTGGGGGCCCGACAGGAGCCTTCATTGTTATTGTCTATGGAATCCTGACGAAATTCGGTCCGGAAGGGCTGATCATGGCTACCCTCATGGCAGGGATTATCCTTCTGATTCTCGGTTATGCAAAGCTTGGGACGGTGATTCAATTTATTCCATACCCTGTCATCGTGGGGTTCACCGCCGGGATTGCGCTGATTATTCTTTCAAGCCAGATCAATGATTTTCTGGGCCTTGGGTTGGCGAAAGTTCCTGCTGACTTTCTTGATAAGTGGACTTTGTACCTGACCAACCTCAACCAGACCAACTTCTGGGCTGTCGGATTATCCGTCGGAACAATCGTTGTCATTGTTCTGATCAACAAAATCAACCGCCTGATTCCAGCGGCCTTGGTTGCACTTTTGACTGGAACTTTGCTGGTGCTGTTTTTCCGACTTCCTGTCGAAACCATCGGCAGCCGCTTCGGTGAAATTTCGGGATCGATACCCCTGCCTCAAATTCCTGCCATTGGTCTGAGTCACCTGCAAGAGCTCCTGCTGCCGGCCTTCTCTATCGCGATGCTGGCAGGCATTGAGAGTCTGCTGTCGGCAGTGGTAGCCGACGGTCAAACCGGTTACAAACACAATTCCAATCAAGAACTGGTCGGTCAAGGTTTTGCCAATGTTGCCAGCGCCTTGTTTGGCGGTCTTCCGGCCACCGGGGCCATTGCCCGGACGGCGACCAATATTAAAAGCGGAGGAAAAACACCCGTTGCCGGATTGATCCATGCCGTTTTTCTGCTTTTTGTCCTTCTCTTCCTTTCACCTTTGGCAGGGATGATTCCGCTTGCCGTCTTGGCTGGTATTCTAGCCACAGTCAGCTACAACATGAGCGAGCACACCACCTTTGTTGAACTCACCCGGGGGCCAAGGGGCGATATGTTTGTCCTTGTGGCAACCTTTCTTTTGACTGTTCTCGTCGATTTGACGGTTGCTATTCCCGTAGGGATTCTTTTCGCCCTTCTCTTCTTCCTGAGCAAAGCCAGCAGGTCTGCCTCAGTGACAATGTACAAGGATGAGCTTCGGGATGCACCCGAGGAAATGGATCCTTTTGGACTGACCAAGGTGACACTCCCTGCAGGAGTGGAAGTCTTTGAGGTGGAAGGCCCCTTTTTCTTCGGGGCGGCCGAGCGGTTCAAGGAAGCCCTTGCTCTGGATGATGCATCGGCAAAAGTCCGGATACTGCGCTTTCGAAGGGTGCCTAGCATCGATGCCAGCGGCGTCCTTGTCCTCAAAGAATTGCTCAAAGCAGCCCGGGTCCGCGGTACGTATCTGCTGTTTGCTTCTGTTTCCGCCGAGGTCACTGTCACCCTTGAGAAGACTGGTTTTGTCACTCAACTGGGTAAAGAGAACTTTCTTCACGATCTTTTGGGGGCCCTCGACCGTGCTCTGGTTCTGATGGGACATAGCGAACCGACCCTAGCCGATCGGTTGCGCCGGGGTGGAAGCCAGATCAACCTGATTGGCTCAGAGCCCATCGAAGTCATTCGGGCTGCCGGTCAAGCCTTTCCCCTGGCTGAGCCCATGCGTACCGCGTTGGTGCGATCGATGGTTGAGCGGGAGGTTATGGCTGGAACGGCGATGGGGCGAGGGCTCGCCTTTCCCCACCCTCGGAATCCTTTGCCCGGACATCACGACCAGGAGTTTGTCTCAGTAGCCTATTTGTCTCAACCTTTGGTATGGGGAGCTCCTGATGGTCTGCCAGTGAAAGCTGTATTTTTTTTGGTCTCAACATCCGTTCAGACCCACCTCAAGACGCTTTCCAGCTTGGCGAAATACTCGAAAGAGAGTGAATTTCAAGGCTTGCTTGATCGAAAGGCAACGGGAGAGGAACTCGCCTCCTGGATCGAGGCAAGACCCTGACGGTGGCATCTGCCAGGCGACTGGCAAGCGATCTTGCCGCTGGAATAACGGTTTCTGACAGACGGTTCGATGCACTTTTTCCTGCAGAGGTCCGGGTCCATTCCAAGGTCCATTTCACTCCCGTTAAGGTTGCCTTGCGGATCAGAGACTGGTTGGGCAGGGACTCGAGCCTGCGAATCCTCGATGTGGGATCAGGATGTGGAAAGTTCTGCTTGGCCTTTGCCGCGTCAGGCCCCGGACGGGTAACGGGAATTGAGCAGCGGCCAAACCTCCACGATACGGCACAGGCCGCCTCGGCATTGTTGGGTCTCACCAATACAACCTTCCTCTGTGGCCGCATGGAAGAGCTGGACTGGACCCGGTTCAACATTTTCTACTTTTTCAACCCGTTTTATGAGAGAATTGCCTATCGCAAAGGGATGGATGACCGAACTCCCCCTCATGCAGGGCTCTTCTTCGACTACATTCGGCTTGTCCGTGATAGACTGGCGGAAGCCAAGAGTGGTACTCGAGTGATCACCTACCATGGAATGGGTGGTCGTCTGCCCCAGGATTGGATCATGGTCCGAAATGAGGAGATCCATACTGATGAGTTGCAGTTGTGGGTAAAACCCTGAAATGGAAGGAGACAACCCTGTTGTTTGAAACGATTTGGATGAAAGCGGGAGCAAGGGGACGATGCCTTTTGACTCCAACAGACTGCGTGGTTTTGGCATGAGACTGTTTTTGGGATTACCTTGGCCCGAAGAGGCCCTGGAAGATTTGGCGGCACGGGCCCAGGTATGGGAAGGCCGTTCACAGTTGCGTTTGGTGAAGCCGGAAAACTGGCATGTGACCTTGAGGTTTTTGGGCGATGTGGGGGCGGAGAAAGTCTCAGTCCTGGTGGATCTTCTCGAGGCTTGGGGACGATCCAAAGGAGCGATGACCTTTGTCGACAGGGGTTGGAGCTGCTTTGGTTCCTACCAGGTTCCCAGGGTTGTTCTTCTTCAGCTCGAAGCCCTCCCTGCCGTTCAGCGGGCTGTTTCTGCTCTTCATAAGGACCTCGATACGGCTGGGTTTCCCGGTGAGGACAAGGCCTGGAAACCGCATGTCACTCTGGCTTATGGAAAGGGTGGTGACCCTGGACCCTGGCCGGAGGAACCGTTGGGGGGACGGCCTCCTGTCGTGTTTCAGCGTGCGGTTCTTTTCGAAAGCGAACTGGGACCGGAAGGGTCACGCTACAGAGAACTGGCTTCACTGGCATTCGGTAAGGAGAAGAAGTCATGACAGCATTTTTGGGGATGGGCTTGCTTGGATCCAATTTTGTCAGGGCCCTGAGAAAGCGTGGTGAACCGGTTTCGGTCTGGAACCGAACCTCATCACGGGCCCAGGCCTTGGCTGAAACAGGAGCGCAAGTGTTTCTGTCGCCGGCGGATGCCGTCCGTGGTGCCCTTTGGGTCCATCTCGTACTGAAAGACGATGCGGCGGTCGATGAGGTTCTTGAGGCTGTACTCCCAGGTTTGGAAAAGGGCTCGGTCATCATTGACCACACTACCACGACTTCGGAAGGCGCTGGCCGCCGAGCTGCCCTTTGGGCCGGCAGGGGATTCCCCTACCTTCATGCACCGGTGTTCATGGGCCCCAAAAATGCTTTGGAAAGTTCGGGAACCATGCTGGCTTCAGGCGACAAGGAACTTTTTGACCGGGTGGCAGTTCATCTCTCGTCAATGACAGGAAGCTTAAAGTGGGTTGGAGCAGACCCTGGCAAAGGCGCGGCTCTCAAATTGGTCGGCAATTCCTTGATTCTGACCTTAAGTGCGGGACTGACCGATGTCATCTCTTTGGCCAATACTCTTGGGATCGACCAAAATGGAGTCAATCACCTTTTTGATGATTTGGGAGTGGCCTCATGGATTCCCACACGTCTTCAAAGGCTCTATCAATCAGATCCGAGCTCGCCGACCTGGGAACTTCAGATGGCCCGCAAAGATGCGGGAATCATGTTGAAAGCCGCCGAAACCTCCGGGCGTCCTCTCATGGTGATTCCCGCACTCTGCGATGTCATGGACAAACTGATCACCCAGGGAGATGGTGCCTTGGATTACACAGTCATCTCCCGTGAGGTTCGATAGACTCAGTCCCTATCGGGGCAAGTTTCCCATGCCACCGGCATCGGTGACGTCGGTAAAACCAGCTGATCGGAGCATACTCGCTGCCTGGGAACTCCGGCTGCCGCTTGCGCAATAGACCACTAGTGGGCGGTTGGCTGCTCCGAGTTTCTTGGTGTGGCCAGCCAAAGTATCAACTGGGATGTTGACTGCCCCCGCATAGTGGCCAGCACTGAACTCACCCTTGGTGCGAACATCGATGACGTGAGCGCCAGCCTCCAGTTTAGCTGCCAGTGCGGCTTTCTTTTTCTTCCCACCCGCTGACGAGACAAGGAAGACAGCCGCGATGACAGCAACAACTCCCAGGGGAACCCAAGGAATTTGATTCAGCCAGGCACCAAGTTCGGGGGTCATTCAGGCATATCCTCGAGGCCGCCTGCGTTGACCACATCAGTAAAACCATTGGCTTTAAGCATCTGTAAGGCGACAGAACTCCGGGAGCCCGAAGCGCAGTACAGAATGACAGCCTTATCCTTGGGACCTACATCATCCAGCCGACTCATCAGCTGATTGATGGGGATGTTTCTGGCTCCTGGGTAGGCCCCATCGTTGAATTCGTCCTTGGAACGCACATCGACAATGGT
This sequence comes from Spirochaetota bacterium, assembly GCA_020049045.1. GTDB lineage: Bacteria > Spirochaetota > Spirochaetia > JABEVK01 > JABEVK01 > JAIFLN01. The sequence goes on from JAIFLN010000025.1 coordinate 11,257, forward strand.
TGCTCCAGCTTTAATTTTGCTCTTGATATCAGACATCAGTTTTCCTCCCGGAAACTAGAATTTGCTCGAATACTCAAGTATCCACCAGTGATATTGTAAACACCAGAATACCCGTTTTCTTTCAGAATTCGAACGGCAAGATGGCCACGGAATCCATCCTTGCAGTAGATAAACACTTTTTTTTCTTTGGAGACCTCAGAAAGTAGTCCCCGCAACTCATCGATGGGAATATTGAAGGCTCCCGAAACGTGTCCTTTTGCGTATTCTCCTCGGTTTCGTACGTCTAGCAAAGTGCAAGTTGCTGGGTCGAACTGTGCAGAAGCCTGGTCAGAGCTAATCACCGGGCTAAATCCAGAAAGATCATTCTGACCAACAAAGGCCGCCATATTAAGAGGATCGTTGGCACTGGAGTAGGGAGGAGCGTAGGCAAGGTCTAATTCAGCCAAGTCATCCAACGTCAGTTTGCCGAGAAGGCAGGCGGCAACAACATCGATCCTTTTTTCCACTCCTTCAAAACCGAAGGCCTGGGCACCCAGGAGGCGTCCTGTCTTTTTGTCGTATACGATTTTGACCCGGAGTTCTTTGCCACCAGGGTAATAGCCTACATGGTTGTCTTTATGGACAATAGCTATCCCAGTCTCGAAGCCTGCATCACGGGCTGCTTTTTCTGACAAACCTGTTGATGCCGCTGTAGCGTCAAAGAGCTTCACCACAGCGGTTCCCAGCGCTCCCCGGTACTTCATGGAGCCACCAAGGGCGTTCGTGGCCGCGATGCGGCCCTGCCGATTGGCAGGTCCCGCCAAGGGTACCCGGACTTTCTTGCCTGAAACCCGCTGAGTCACTTCGACCATATCACCCGCCGCCCAAATGGCAGGGTCACTGGTCTGAAGGGTTTCGTCAACCAACAAACCGCCACTTTCGCCCAAGGTCAGACCGGCCTGTTTGACCAATGTCAGTTCGGGACGTACTCCGACAGAAAACAGAACCAGATCAGCGGGTAAACGGCGACCATCGCTGAGTTCCACTTCCTTAGTTTCTCCCAGTACGGCCTTGAGGCCGACTCCTGTTTCGACGGTAAGTCCGTGGCTCTCCAAATGGACTTTGGCCCGTTCGGCGAACTCTTTGTCCATTGTAATCATGACTTGGGGTGCAAGCTCAACCACTGTGACCTTCAAACCTCGCTGGTGAAAGGCCTCAGCCATCTCTAGTCCGATGAACCCGCCACCAGCCACCACAGCTGTTTTCGGCTGGGTTTCTTTGATGAAGGTGTGAATTCTGTCCATGTCCGGGACAGTCCACAATTTGAAGGTATGAGGAAGATCGGCCCCAGGAAGGGGTGGTATGATAGGATTGCCACCTTGAGCCAGGATCAGTCTGTCATACTCAAACCAACGGTCCCCTTCGGGTCCCTTGGCCCGGACGCGATGGCCAGCGCGGTCAATCTCGAGGGCCTCGGTATCGAGGTGCACCTTGACCCCGTAGCGCCCCTCAAAGCCCTCAGGGGTCTGGAGAAGCAACTGAGACCTTTTTGTGATATCACCAGATATAAAATAGGGAAGGCCACAGTTGGCAAAGCTGACGTAAGGCCCCCGTTCCAGCAAAGTTATTTCAGCCTTTTCGGAAAGGCGCCGTGCACGGGCAGCCGCAGTAGCTCCGCCTGCAACGCCACCGATGATCAACAGTTTCATGGCAACTCCTGAAGCTGAATATAGTACAAATACTATATTCAGTCAAGAGGCAACTACTGCGAATTCATCTCTACACCGACCCTCCGGTTCTTCCAGCGGTTTGCAGCATCCGAAAAGGCTGCGACCGGTTCGGAGGCCCCCATTCCCGCTACGCCCAACGTTCCCTCGGCAATTCCCGCTTGTACGAGCGCCTGACGGACCGCAGCGGCCCGTGCCAGCGATAGCGGTACCAATGTCTCTGCTTGCTCATAAGCAGCCTTGACAGGGTCCTGGTAGAGCACCTGATTGGCATGTCCTACTATGGTAATCGCCGTACCAGGGGCACTTTTGAGCAGCTCTACCAGCATCAGAATTGCTTCTTGGTTTGCTTCCAGCACCGATGAATAGGGGGCGAAGTAGGCGACGAATTCCGCCAGTAGTTTGCCGTCGAGGGTAACAACTACCGGCATTGCCTGGGGTTGAGGTGTTTGAACGACTTCTACTACCGGTTCGGGAGCTGCTTGAACCGGCAATTCGGCTGTCAAGATTCCTTTGTTTCCATAAACGTCAAAGACTTCTGCAACCAGATTGTAGGTGGTTCCTGCCTCGAGCTGGGCGTTGTTCAATGCCCGTCCATTCCAAACAATCCGGTCGTCTCTGTGTTCCTCATTGATAAAATCTCTAAACCGACGCCCGTCTGGATGTATGACTCCGAGGCGCCAGGTCGTCCAAGGCGCACCACCAGAAATAATGCTCAACTCGATGATCAGCTCAGCGGAAGGGGTCACGATCGCTTCGGCAGGGCCTGGAAGGAAGGGTAGGGGTGAGATACTGATTGTACCGGAAGGTGGCACGAGGTCCAATACAAAAGGTTCCGTCGTATCCTGATTGATCAAGACCGCATCGGCACCCGCAGTTTGTAGTACCGCAACATAACGACCCTGCGGAGGTTCCAGCCCAGAATCATCCAAACCATCCCAAGTAACGCTGGGAACAGTTTGAGTTCCTCGAAGGGTTCGGACTGCTTCCCCTCCAGCCTCAGGGACAAAACGAACCGCCCACTCGACAACTTTTTCGGGTGCCCCCCACTGGATTTTGAGTTCCAAGGTATTGGCAGGAACGGCTGCACGAGGAGAAAAACCATCGCGAGTCGCTTGAAGGGAATCTGGCAAGGAAGCAACAATCTCAGCAACCATTGGAGCAGGAGTTTCGACTGGAGCTGGTACCACTTCTGCCGCAACTTTGGGGGCTTCGACGACGGGAGCGGGTGGCGGCGTACCCTGACAGGCAACGAGCATCAACAAGTAAACCAGGCCCAGAAGAATCTTGCTCTCTTTCATGATCATACCTTCCTAACCAAAAGATATCACGGTGAGAAAATATGTCAATCATTAATTAAAGAGAATTAAGAGAACTAATGATTAATGCTTTGTCTCCGTAGAACCGCTGACACTCAAAGGAAGGTCGCCTTGGCCAAGGCGTCGATGGAAAAGCTCGAGCGCTGTCTCAAACGCCAGCTGACCCGCAATGGGATCCCATCGAGGACCCTCGTCACGAAGAAAGGCATGAGCCGCATTGAACTCGTGGTATTGAAACACCGTGCCTGCAGCCTCGAGTGCATCATAGATTCTTCTGCGGCCTTCGGTGGGGATATGCGGGTCTTGCCGGCCGAAGATTAGAACTACTTCGCCGCGAATCTCTGGAATTCTGTCAAGGCTGTTGTCATTCATGCCTTTACCCAAGGCACGCTTATGGATATCGGTAGGGTAGAAACAGGCTGCGGCCCTGACTTCAGGGTTCATGGCGGCCCGGAATGCCAAGTGGCCACCGATACAAAAGCCTGCCGTACCTAAAACACCGGTGCAATTGGGATGGCTTCTGAGAAACGCGAGGACAGCCCGTGCATCCTCATCGTAGCTGGCAATCTCCTTGGTCGTTTTGAGGGTGTTACCACGTTCCGTACCCGCAGTGTCATAGGACAGGACAGAGCCTGGCAACTCGAATTCGTGGTAGATTTCAGGAACTGCCACCACATAGCCAGCGGCAGCGAATCGAACCGCGAGCCTCCGAATAGGACCCGTTATCTGAAAGATCTCGCTGAAGAGCAGCAGCCCTGGGTACTTACCGGGAGCAACGGGTTGGAAGACAACGGTCCTCATGGGACCGTAAGAGGTTGTTAGCTCGGCGATTTCTTCGGAGTGTACTGTCAACTTGTTCTCCCCATTTTTGACCAGATTAATGCCAAACAGTCGGTCCGGCAAGAAATATAAAATTAAGAAATGAAAGAAACACTAATGGAAGTCTTTTCCTCCGGGCGTTCCAGTGCTATGCTTTTCTAAAGGCGGTGTCATGAAACTTTTGGTTGTCGAGGACGAAGTGGGAATCCGAGACCTTCTGGTTCGAGGTTTGGCAGAGGATGGGCATTCGGTCGACAGTACCGGGAGCGCCGAGGAAGCCATGTTGCTTGTGAATCATGGGCGCTATGAAGGGTACCTTCTGGACGTTCTCCTCCCGGGTCTCTCCGGTAATGATTTTTGCCGTTGGTTGCGTGAGCAGGGTGTGAAAGAACCGATTCTGATGCTGACAGCTCGCTCGGGGCTGGCTGAAAAAGTAGAAGGCTTAGATGCAGGGGCTGATGACTATCTGACGAAACCCTTCGAGGTGGCCGAAGTGAAGGCTCGGTTGAGAGCTTTTCTCAGAAAATCTCTGGGCTATCCTCGGTCCGAAATGACCGTGGCGGATCTCGTGGTCAACCCCAACAACAGGACAGCCCGAAGGGGTGATGCCATTCTCGAACTTTCCAAGAAAGAGTTCGCCCTCCTAGAGTATCTGGTGAGGAACAAAGACCGGTTGGTAACCAGGGCGATGATTGCCCAAGCTGTTTGGGACTCCGAGACTAACCTCTATACCAATGTGATCGATGTCTTTGTTACCTACCTCAGAAAGAAGGTAGATGGTGAACATACCCCCCGGTTGATCCACACCGTAAGGGGCAAGGGATTTCTCCTCTCTGAAACGGAACCGGTCAAAGGCTCATGACAAAGAGGCTTTCCATCACCGCGAAGCTCTATTTGGGTTTCTTGGGGCTTCTGATCTTGGCCTTAGTCTTTCTGGGCACCGTCTCAACTCTCTGGTTTCTCCGTCAGGAATCGCTGAACCTCGATCAATTTCTGGAAGCTGAATCCAGAGGAATCTCCAACCGCCTGGAAGGTATCGTTGAAGGTTTAACTCTCGGAGGTACCAGGGACTTTTCGGAAGTCGGCATGACCCTTCGGCGGGATTTGAAGACCTACCTCTCGCAGCGGCTCAACCGACCAGTCCCATACAAGACAACTTTGTTGATCCTCGATAGCAAGGGGCAGGTGCTGGCCCAATCGAATCAAGCTCTTGACCTGTCCTCTCCGATCAAACCCTTGAGTACTGATGAGATCCGAATCGAAGATGTCCACAGACGCGGGCCGGCTTATCGTGTCATGACGGCTAGCTACAGTTTGGGAAATGGCGACCGCGGAATATTTCGTATTGCCTGCCCCTTATCCAGCCTGGAAGCGGCTCGAACGAGTTTTATCACCAGCCTCGTCGTAGTCTTGGCGGGCAGTTTGATGCTTTTTTCTGTTCTTGGTGCAGGTTTGATTTCCTTAACCTTGAGCCCCGTACGCACAATGAGTCGGGCTGCTGGTGAAATATCAGAACAAAACTTGGGAGCGAGAATACCCTTACCCCCAGGGAAAGACGACCTTTCCCGGTTGGCTGGGACATTGAACAACCTTCTGTCGCGGCTGGAGGCTGACTATGCGTTTCAGGAACGGCTTGTGGGCGAGTTGACACACCAGCTGAAGACGCCTCTGACGATTCTCCGTGGGCGAAACGAACTGGGACTGACAACCCGAAATGAGGTCGAGGACTTTCGGGAACTGATTGAAGACAACTTATCGGATGTTGATGCGATTGTGAATATGCTCAATACCCTCTTGGAGTTGGCCCGCATTGACAGTCGGATTGACCGTATCCGAACAGTTCCCGTTGATTTGATGAAACAAGTCAATCTGCTAGGGGAAGAAATGGATCCTCTTTGGCGTTCAAAGAGCCTCACTTTTTTTGCCGAAGGGCCTGCTGTCACCATAGAGGCTGACCCAGAAGGCTTGCGGCAAATTTTGATGAACCTCTACGACAATGCTTGGAAGTTCGCACCGGATCACTCCCAAATCCGGACTTCTTGGCTGGTTTCGTCCGATGCCAAATCGGTGCTCATAACGGTGTCCAACATGGGACCTCCGATTCCCCAGGAAGACCTGCCTCTCATCTTCAAGCGTTTTTTCAGATCGTCCCATGGGGAGCCGCTGATGCCCGGTGCTGGCTTGGGTCTCAGCATCGTCCGCAGTCTGGTCGAACTTCACGGTGCCAAAATCAGTGCTTTCAATCCTGAGAGCGGGGGGGCTGCTTTTGAGATCGATTGGCCGTATAGAATAGAGGGATGAAAACCTTTCTTTCTGACATGGACGGTGTGATGTACCGTGGTTCTGTTTTGATTCCTGGGGCTAAAACCTTCGTCGAACGGCTTCGAGCTGCGAAAGCACGGTTCCTTTTTCTGACCAATCATTCTGGTGTGACTCCTGATGACTTGGTAGCCAAACTCGATCGACTGGGCATTTCGGGACTGGAACCGAAGCATTTTTTGACAGCAGCCCGCACTGCAGCCCTTTTTGTAAGCCGCCAGAAACCTGGTGCCCGTTGCCATGTTTTGGGGGAGCCGGCCCTCAGAGCCGAACTGGAGGCGGCAGGTCTGATTGTAACAGATCAGAATCCAGAGTACGTCGTTGCTGGCAAGACCCGGGACTTTGATTTTGCCAGTTTGAAAAAGGCTGCTACCTTTCTGGCGTCCGGGGCCCGCTTTATCGGGACCAACCCTGACCGGGCCGATCCGGTCGAGGACGGCTTGGAGCCGGCGGCAGGAGCCATTTTGGCGGCACTGGAAGCGGCGACGGGTAAAAAGCCCTTTATTGTCGGTAAGCCCAACGCATTGATGATGCTCATCGCCCGGCAGCAACTGGGAGCCCACAGCAGTGAAACAGTGATGATCGGCGATAGGATGGATACCGACATTGTCGCTGGCCTTGAGGCGGGTATGACGACCTGCTTGGTTCTTTCCGGAGTGACCAGACGCGAAGACTTGGACCAGTATGCTTTTCGTCCCGATAGGATTTACGAACACGTGGGCGAAATCCCGGTGGATGAACGATACTGACTTCAGAGGTTCACCATGAAGAAGTTTTGGGGCATCCTGTTCTTGTTCGCTATGGCGGGATCACTCCAGGGGCAAGATTTTCTGGGAACTTGGAAGATTCTGAAGGTTTTCACCACCGCCAATCTGGACAAGGAAATGGATAACCGGATGATGCTCCTGGTAGCCCATGTAGCCAAAAATGACTCCCAAGCCGGTGTGGTGCAGCCCCTGGATGCCACCGTTGAGTTTTCCATCAACCCGAGCAACAAAGCTCAGCATGTAACGTTATCCAGCGAAGGTCTGCTTCTCATGTCTCTCAACTGGAGGGTGAGAGAAAGCCCGACAACCGAGGAGGCAACAGACATCGCCTTGAAGGTTTGGAGCAACGACGAGACGGACTATAACATCTACACCATGCTCTACAACGATTCCCAGACTCTCGTCTTTACCGACAGATCAAAAACGGGAAGCAAGTTTGTCGATATTTACTACCTGGAAAAGAAAAATTAGTTTTTTGTCAGGCGGGTAACCTTGGGTATCAGCCAAGTTTCTCTGATTCCCAACGCAGTGAAAAGATTGAGGGCTGCGATGCAAGCTCCAAACAGGAAGACAGTCCAGAATCCGAAAGTGAACCACAGGATACCTCCGCCCAGAGCCACGCTGATGCTGAACACATGATCAACCGAAACAGCCATGGTCAAGGTAGGGGTTACCTCCCCTGGTGTCCGAGCGATCTTTTTCAGGTAGGTGGCACGAGCCATTCCCACTGACATCAGGATCTGATCGACAAGGAAGCAGGTGGAAGCAACCACCAAAGCCCAGAAGGGAGACAGCAAAAGAGGTCCAAGAGCATAGGCGGCACAAACAAAGATTAATAGGAATGCCTCCAGCGCTAACACCGTCTTTTCACCCCAAGCATCGATGGCTTTGCCCAGAAGGGGCTGAAACACAATGCCCAAAACCCCGCCCGTTGTCAGCAAAATGGCGATCACGGTCACGGGTTGCCCCAGAACGGATACCAAAACCCAGGGTGCAAAAGTCAGAAAAATCTGTTTTCGTGATCCGTAGAGAATGGTCAAAGCATAAAACCGCCGGTATTCCTTGGGAAAATTCCAATAGACTTGAGCTTTTTGTGGGGCATCGGGTGTCAGGCGGAACAGGACGAGGGCACCAATCAGAAAGGTGAGTGAAGCGACCCAAAACCCAGCCTCCAAGGGCAGGGGAAAAAGCCAGAACAGGACAAAAACCAAACCGGAACCCACGATTGCTGCCGCGTTGCGAACAGCGTTGAGCTGACCCAGCCGCCTGCCATCCCCCCCATTCGCAGCGAGCTCCATGCCAATGCTTGAACTGAGAGGCAACCAAAGATGCTGGCCAACGCTGAATAAAAAGAGCCATCCGAGCATCACGGCATAGTGCACACTGAGGGTGCCCATCAATGCCAACCCTACCGCTGAAAGGACGAAAGCCCAGGCTGCCCGACGACGGCTTCCCACAAAAAACAACATACCAGCAAAAACGACCGTCAAGAGGCCGGGTGTTTCCCGGGGAAATTCGAGGAAGGTGCGGGCAAAAGCACTCAGGTCAAAACGGCTGTGCAGAAAATTGTTGAAAACAGAGTCAAAGGCAGCCGCACCCAGACCATAGAGGAAGGTCGCCCAGAAAAAACGTCGGAGGTCGGGAGACACCTTCTGCCAACGGGCTAATAACGAATTCATTCTGTCAACGTAGCAGGTCTTTCCCTTTTTCGGAACCGGGTGTAGTGTTGCTTTCATGACTATTCACAGCCTTTGGACCGAAGCGGTCCGCCGTTTTGCTGAATTGCCTGCCCTGGGGTGGGTCGATGGAGAATCCTGGACGTACGGTGAAGTTGACCGCCGGATCCGTCAATTACAGAACAAGTTCCTCGAGTGGGACTTGGCCCCCGGTGACAGGATTGCCCTTTGGGCACCGAATCATCCAGGTTGGGGCGTTACCTACCTGGCGACAACCACCGGACCTTGGGTCATTGTACCCATTCTGCCCGATTTCTTGGCGGCCGATACGGCTAACGTTTTAACACACGGTGAAGCTAGGGTTCTGATTGTGGGGCGGGGTCTGCTGGAGGTCTGGAACAAGTGGTGGTCTGAGGCTCCTGAGGAAAAACGGATCCCTTTGAACGGGCTTCGGGTTGAGGTTCTCGAAGACCTTATCGAGGTTCCGGTTTCGGCCGAGGTTCCTTCGTTAAATCTACCTCTCCCAGGTCCTAGCGATCTGACAGCTTTGATTTATACCTCGGGAACCACGGGAGCTTCCAAGGGCGTCATGCTGACTCAGGACAATATCTCCAGCAATGCCTGCACTGCTTCGCCTATCGTAGGGTTTGTACCTGGTGACAAAATGCTCTCGATTCTTCCTTTGGCCCATACGTATGAATGCACACTCGGACTCCTTGTCCCCCTGAATGAAGGTGCCCACGTCAACTATCTGAACAAACCGGCCTCACCGACCGTACTTCTTCCGGCTCTAGCTTCCCTACGGCCCCACGCCATCCTCTCGGTTCCTCTGTTTATGGAGAAGATCTACCGCTCGAAAGTCAAACCTGGCCTTAACCATGGACCGGTTAAATTCCTGAGCAAGATTCCCGGTATTGGTGGTCTGTTGTTGAAGGTTGCTGGTTCCAAGCTCAAAAAAACCTTTGGCGGGCGCATCAAGTTCTTTGGTGTCGGAGGAGCTCCTCTCGCCCCTGAAGTCGCACAGTTTCTCCAAAAATCGGGCTTTCCCTACGCCATCGGCTATGGACTGACCGAAACCAGTCCCCTGGTAGCGGGTCATATCGGCGGGAATCTCTTTTCAACCGGGCGGATATTGAAGGGGGTCGAGGTAAAAATCGCCGAGCCAAAGAATGATCAGGGTGCCGGGGAAATTCTTGTGAAAGGCCCCAATGTGATGGCTGGATACTACAAGGATCCGGTCAAGACCGCCGAAGTCTTCACTCAGGACGGGTGGTTCAAAACCGGCGATCTGGGTCTGTTTGACAAGCAAGGGCATTTGTACATCAAGGGCCGCTCCAAGAGTCTGATTCTTGGCCCTAGTGGCGAGAACATCTACCCAGAAGCCATTGAGGCTCTGATCAATCAGGATAGGCTCGTTCTCGAGAGTCTGGTCCTTCAGCGTGGACATGACATTGTTGCCAAAGTTGTGCTCAACGATGAACTGATCAAGGAAGAGTCTGTGAAGGTGGAAAGCCATCTGGCCGAATTGAAACACTTGATCAATGAACAGTTGGCCCGTTACAGCCGGCTGAGTCTGCTCGAGGTTCAGCCGCAGCCCTTTGAAAAGACCGCCACTCTCAAGGTGAAGCGCTATCTTTATCGCTGAGGTTTTGTCCGCTGGTCGGTTCTTCGGTGCACACCCGGTCCCGACCAGTTTCCTTGGCTAGGTAGAGCAGATGGTCAGCTCTTTCCAACACCTGGGCAAAGGGCTACGAATTCATCTCCACCCCATCGAATCAGAGAGTCTCCTTTTCGTAACACTCGCATGATGGTTCTGACCACCTCAGTCAGGACTTCGTCACCGGCTTGATGGCCCCAACGGTCGTTCACCTGTTTGAAACGATCGAGGTCGAGCAGGGCGAGGGCCAGCGGCTTTCCATTTCGGATTGCCTCGCCCGTCTCCCGGCGTGCAAGGAGTTCAAAGTGTCTTCGATTCCAGGTTCCCGTCAATCTGTCGGTCCCCGCCACTTTGTTGAGATGCCTATTGGCCTCCAGCAGGATTTCCGAGTGGCGGATCTCCCGGCTCATGATATCCATTAAAAACTGGACCAGGGGTATGGCGGCACCAAAAATCAGCAGTGTCACAAGGGTTTCCTGGCCTGTACTCCGGCTGAGCACTCCTTGATCAGCCTGATAGAACTCAAACAGTCCCTTGGTTCCCACCAGGACTGGAAAGACGAGGAATCCAAATACCCGCTGATACGGTCGAACTGCCAGGATGGCAAAGTTGACCATGGAGAAGAGGCAAAGTACAAAGAACTGCCGGGAGACCTCATTGTCGAAATACAGTAGACACTCCAGCAGACACACCAAGGCAAGGAGGTTGACATGCCATTCCAGTCGCCCATGAAAAAGTTGGAACAAGCCGGCTCCCAACAGAACCAGCAGGAAAAGCGCTTCTGCCACACCAAGCCAGAAAGGGCCTTTCCAGAGCCATGACAAAATAGTCTGTCCGATAACGAGAGAGATCAAGATCAAGTTCACCATGAGTGAGAATTCCGCTTTTCGGCGGATCAAGGTGGCTTCACTGTGATAGATGCTGAGCAAATGTGATGCCCAAGGCAGGCGCAACATACTGTAATTCTAGTCCTTCCCCTTTCGGTTCGCCACTTCCTGAGGTAGAATCGAACTATGGATAACGTCTTTGAAGGGTTCCTCGTCCACTCCTGGGTTTCGCAGGGGCAGTTCCGCGCCGCGGGCCGTCTGACCGATGGCCGCAGTTTTGCTATTGTCGATCGCCGGCTTACCTCAGCGCTGATTGTCGGCGCAGAACAGGAACAGGAAGCCAGGCTGTTGCTCGAAAAAGAGGGTTTGGGGTTCCATACGAAGACGGCTCGGTCTTTTGACGGTTCGCCACGAATTCTTTTTGAGGTAGCGCCTAACCATTGGGAACACGGTTTGAGACTGCTTTTGTCGAAAGGACTTCAACCGAGTCAGGAACTTCCCCGCCCTGCGGAGGATTACCTGACAGCACGGGGCTTGAAAGGGGCCGTCCGGATCGAAGGGAAGCCGGTGGCAGGAAACCGTGTCGACTTGGTTTTTGCTGAACCTTCACTGACTTCTTCTGAGACGAGGATCGGTCTTCATTGGCTGGCCATCGATATTGAGACCGCTCGGGACGGAGAGGTGAGGGCGGTTTCTCTCGTCACCACGCGAGGCGGAGAAGTTTTGTTCCGACCCGATTATGTCGACGAAGGAGGCTTGCTGGAGGCCCTTTCGGCACGAGTCCGAAGGTTGGATCCTGACGTCATAACCGGTTGGAATGTTTTGGATTTTGATTTGGCCCATTTGGCGGCCCGTTATCAGCGTTGGAATGTGGCCTTTGCCTGGGGACGGACCGACGAACCGGTTGAGGTGAGGGTGAAGACTGCGGGAAGGACCACTGCGGTTGTTCCCGGCCGCCAAGCCGTCGATGCCATGCGTATTGCCAGAATGTCTGGTACCCGGTTTGAAGATCAGAGTCTCGATACGGTGGCTGCCGCCGTTTTGGGAACTGGAAAGACTGTCAGCCTCAAAGGTGAGGAAAAACTGGCCGAGCTCGACAGGCTTTATTCCCAAGAACCCAAAGCCTTTTGCGAATACTGCCAAAAGGATTCCGAGCTTGTTCTGGCGATTCTCGATAAGACTGGTTTGGGTGAATTGACCATCCGCCGTGCGTCTCTGACCGGTGTGAGTCTTGATCTGGCCTGGACCAGCATTCCCCCGTTCGAGCGAATTTATCATCTGGAACTTGCGGCGAGGGGAATCCTCCCCCCCCATCGGAACTCGGCACCCGTTTCGGGAGCTGCCGGAGGGATGGTCCTTGAACCGCATGCCGGTGTCCACGATGGCGTGCAAGTCTTCGATTTTCGAAGCCTTTACCCGTCTTTGATGCGCACGTTCGGAATCGATCCGCTGGCCCACATCCGAGCAGAGGGCCGTGCTGAAGACGAGGTGCTTCGAGCCCCTAATGGAGCTGCTTTTCTGCGGGACCGGTCACAGGGTATTCTTCCAGGCTTGATTGACGGCTATTTTGCGGCACGCATGGAAGCCCAGAGAGCGGGTGATGAGACAGCCAGCTTTGTTTACAAAATCCTGATGAATTCGTTCTATGGTGTACTGGGTTCCGGCGATTGCCGTTACGGCCGGACAGAGCTGGCAGGCGCGATCACAACCTTCGGCCGAAAGTACCTTGAGTGGGCCAGAGATTGGTTTTTAGCCCGTGGGATGACGGTCTTGTATGGCGATACCGATTCCGTGTTTGTTCAGACAACAGAGGATGGTACTTCCCTTGCCGGGCAGCTGAATGCCGAATTGGCCCAGACCATCCACGCGCAGTACGGTGTTGAATCGTTTCTTGAGCTACGGGCTGAGAAGCGCTACAGGCGTTTTCTGATTCCTCGGATGAGGGGTCATGCCGAGGGTCCGGGACGGGCCAAGGGATATGCCGGCTGGCTGGAAAACGCCGATGGAACCCTGACCATCGACATCAAAGGGATGGAAGCCGTCCGCAGCGACTGGACGCCCTTGGCGCGCCGGGTACAGACCGAACTCCTCGAGCGGATTTTTCGGGGCGAAGGAAATGCAGAGCTTGAGCGATGGAGGTCTGATCTGGCAGCTGCCCTGCGCCGGGGCGACCTCGACAATGAGTTGGTCTACCGAAAAGTGCTGCGGCGTTCGGCCGAGGATTACACGGCCAACCAACCTCCCCAGGTTAAGGCCGCCCGCCTTTTAGGCTGGACCGAACAGCGGGGGCGGGTGGAATACGTCATTACCAAAGAAGGTCCTCGGCCCATTGCATTGCCGGGGTTGCCGCCCGACGCCGAGCACTATCTGCAACACCAGGTGCGGCCGCTATGGGAGAGTCTGGTCGATGCTGCCGGTCTGAAACTGCCCGATTCTTGGGACGGACAGGAACTCCTGCCGTTTTAACAGGCTCCAGGGTTTCTCATTGTGTTTTCATCGGAACCAGTTTAGATTGTTGCCATGGCCATTGATCACTACGACTTGATCGTCATCGGCGGCGGCCCCAGCGGGTTTGCCGGTGCCATGCGAGCTTTAGATTTTAAGAAGAATGTCTTATTGGTAGAAAAAACCGGGTTGGGCGGTACGGAAGTCTTCAACGGTGTTATGACCTCAAAAACACTTTGGGAGTATTCTAAAAAGGTCAGACAGGTTCGGGACTTGATTCCAAACTACGAGGTCAAGTTCGAAGACTCCGACAAAGAAGTGCGCGAAGCTGTTCGGGCACGGCGCAGCATCATCAACAACCATCTGCGGATTCTCCTGGAGGAATCAACCCAGCACCTTTTCCATTTGGAGAAGGGGAGAGCTTCGTTGCTGGGACGCAACGAGGTTTCCATCCAGAGGGACAACGGTGAGACCTTTACCGTCACAGCCGATTTCATCTTATTGTGCACCGGCAGCCGGCCTCGCTACCTTCCCCATATTCCTATCGATGAGCGGATCATTCTCACCAGTGACGGTATCCGTCATATGCGCGACTTTCAAAAAAGTCTGGTGATTCTGGGTGCCGGTGTCATTGGTTGTGAGTTTGCCACGATTTTCAGCAATTTCGGCAATTCCAAGGTGTTTCTGATCGACAAAGCTGACCGTATCCTTCCCTTCGAGGACGCGGATGTGGCTGCCATTGTCGCCGAGAGTCTGGAAAAAAACGGTGTGGAGGTCCACAAGGGTGCCAGCCTCGTACGCATGGATATCGTCGAGGGGGAAGTGGAGTACGAGCTGGAGTACAAAGACGGGCGGCACGAGGTGAACCGGGTGCAGCAGGCTTTGGTTTCTGTTGGTCGCCAGCCGAATATCGAGAATCTCGGCTTGGAGAACACCGGAATCCGAATGACGGATCGCGGCGCCATCTGGCGTGACGATACGCAGACCAGCATTCCTCACATCTATGCCGCCGGCGATGTGGCTGCAGATTTGTCGCTGGTCAATGTGGGCGAGAGCGAGGCCAGGCATGCGGTTGAACGGATGTTTGGTGAACCAGGGCGCCGTTTGAGCTATGAAAACATCAGCACCATTATGTTTTTGGACCCCGAGGTGGCCGCTGTCGGTATCAATGAGCAGGAAGCCATCCGTCGAGGAATTCCGGTCAAGGTGGTCAAGCTCGACTACTCTCTGTTGACCCGAGCCATTGCGATGCACAAAACTAAAGGCTTTTTTAAGATCCTCGTCACCAACGATCACGCTATGCGCATTCTGGGCATGCGGGCCGTCGGTGCCCATGCTTCGAGCGCCATCGAAGGAGTGGCCTACCTGATCCATACCCAGCAGGGCATCCGCGAGTTAGCTGATATGATCCACCCTCATCCGTCGATTATCGAAGGCATACAGGAAGCATTGCGGATGCTCTTGGGCACCTCCATCTACAAACCCGAGGTCCTCAAGGATCGATTGCAGTGCTATGTTATTGAGAATGGGGTAAAAACGACAGTTGGTACGGTTTTTTAATCGGAAGGTTTTGGAAATCTCCCGTCGGGAGTTCTATATTGAACAAAGAAGTCTTGTGATTCATGTATTCAAGGAGGATTTGCTGTGAAGAAGATTTTAGTTTTGGTGCTATTTGCACTGACCATGGTGGGAGGGGCCTTTGCCGGCTCTTCCAAGATCGAGTTGACACCGCCGGTTTTGACAAAGCTGACGGTGGCAACTTCCTTAGGATCGCAGAATATTCCTGCGGCAACCCTGTCTCAGGTCAATACTCAGATTGGTACCTTGTTCACCAAGCTGCAGGATCAGTTGAACAATGACTACTTTTCGAAGTTGAACGACCTCACCAAGCTGTCCAAGGGCTTTGCCAATGCTAACCAGGCCACCTTTGACAACGCCACTCTGATGAGTTTTCAGAACTACGATTTGTTTGCGCTGATGTTTGGTTTCAACTTGGGTCTGGCCCTCCCGTCTCTTGACTTGGCGAAGGCTATGGCGTCCCTCGAAGAAGTCTCATCGACCGGTGACGCGTACTTGGGACTGGCCACCGGAGGTTTTGCCGGTCAGTTCGGCCTCAACGCCGGGTTCCTGGTTCCCAACATGTACCTCAGCGGTAAACTTGGGTTCATTCCTTCCTTCAAGCTTCCGGCTGGCAGCGGTGTTGAAGTGGAATTTGCACAGGGGATGTTTGGCTTGGGTGCCAACTACAACCTGTACCCCAAGCTGGATATACAGCAACACCACCAAGGTGACCCTGGGACTCAAGGATTATGCCTCCGACCCGACCTCTGTAGCGTTGGGTGTCAGCGGAGTGACTAACCCCCAGATTACGGCAAAGCTTTCTAACATCAAAGCAGCCTTGACCGTTGAAAATTCTTCCTTTGTAATTCCCATCGAGATTATGACCTCATTGCAGGCTCTCTGGTTCCTCAATGTGGGCTTGGGTGCCGGTGTCGATGTAGCCTTCTCGGGTTCGAACATCAAGCTGGCTGGCGGGTCCGATTTGGACTTGCTCGGCCTACAGCAAGCGACATTCACACCCGGTACAGCGAAAGTCACGGCCACCGACTCCAAAGCCGGCGGTGATTTCCTGGTACCTAGGCTCGCTGGTTCTCTGGGCATGAACATTGCCATCTTCAAACTGGAAGTACCTGTCAGTGTTTACCCGACTACGGGAGCCACCACCATCGGTTTCAATGTGGGTGCTGTCTGGTAATAAAACAATAAACGAGGAAAAAAAAGGCTCCCGAAAGGGAGCTTTTTTTTAACCTCAGGATTTACGCTTTGGGTGCGTCCGACTCACCGTCTTCGTCGTCCTCGACATCATCCTCCAACAATTCCGGGGGAATCCCGTCGGGGTACTGTGCCTTGAGGGCTTTTCGCTCGGCCATTTTACGGGCCTTTTCTTCTTTCTTCTGCTTGGCTGCCAGCTCGCGGCGGCGTTTATCTCCGGAATAATTGACTCTCACGGGACCTCACTTCATGACACAAGGTTCAATTCTATCGTTTATCAGGGAAACAATCCAGCCTTGGCTAAAGCGCCGACCATGTTGAAGGAAGTGGTGGTGAATTTTGTTGTCGATCCGGTCAGATGAAAGTACAATGAAAGTCCCATGAAACTACAATTGAAACTCGTCCTTCTGGTCGCTGGTGCTGCCGCCTTGTTTCTCACCTCGATTCTTGCGTACTTTGCTCTCCTTGCACCTTTAGATGCCATCCAGAAAGAGGTTGGGGTATTTCAGACCCTGAGCCGGTCTGCGGCAACCCTTCAAGTTGAGTCCAACCTCCTGGTGATCAAAACTATTGGTCCGCAGAAAGAGGTGTTTCTCAAAGCCGTCGACGCCTTTCATGCTGCGCAAAAGCTGATGAGCAGCGTTGTTCTGTTGCCCCAGGTCAATGAAGAAGTTGCAGCTGCTGTTTCTGCCGTTGTTAATCTTGGCGAATTGTCTGAGAGCAGCTTGGAGTCTGTGTCTGATGCTCTTGATCAGATCGAAACTCAGTTTCCCAAGGAAAATGCCACAGCGGAGTGGACTGCTTTGATGCGCTTGGCGGCTACTGGCGAGGTTGCGAATCAGGGGAGCGCCATGTATGTTCTTTCCAACTTGACCTCCGTACTCACGATGCTCAACGAGACCTTGACCGTCACCCGTCGTGTTGTTGAGCAGAAAGACGGAGATATCAACAGCGAGATTGCCAAACTGAAAGCCCAGGGAACGCTTGTCGGTCTTGGGATTATCTTATTATCTGTTGCACTCGCAATTTTCCTCAGTTTCCTTCTTGCGCGCAATATCACTTTGGCCCTTTCAAAGCTTGGCTCCACCGTTGCCCTTGTGGGCCGTGGGGACCTTCGTCTTCGGTTCAAGAGCCGCCGTAAAGATGAACTGGGAATGTTAAGCGGTGACATTGACGCTTTCCTCGATTCTCTGACGTCGGCGTTCCGCCGGATTCAGGCCGCGTCGACAGAAAACATCGAGGTGAAAGACCAGCTGGTCAATTCCGTAGCAACGGCCAACTCGTCGGCTGTGCAGATCGAAGCCAATTCGACCTCAATTCTTGGCCAGCTGGAGAAAGCAGACGACCGGATTCAAGGTGCGCAGACCGACCTTAACGGTGTGGTTGATCTGATGGAGGCCTTCCAAGTCAGGCTCAATGCCCAAAGTCAGGGCGTCTCGGATGCCACCAGCTCAGTGGGAGAACTCGCTCAAGGAGTTTCCCGTATTTCGGAGCTTTCAGACCAGAACCGACACGCTGTGGAGGCTCTCTTAGCCGAGTCGGAGAGGGGGCGCGAGGTCTTTGACCGCTCTTTCGCCAAGGTTGCTGAGATCAACGAAAGTGTGGAAGCGATTCAAGATTTGGTCGGAGCCATTGCGGGGATTGCGGGGCAGACCAATATCCTTTCGCTCAATGCCGCCATCGAGGCAGCCCATGCCGGTGAAGCCGGGCGAGGTTTTGCCGTCGTTGCCGACGAGATTTCAAAACTTGCTGCCGAAAGTGCCGCCACCTCGGCACAAATTGCCAGCACCATACAAGACGTGGTCAAAAAGATCCGAGAGGCCGGTGGAACCCGCGAAGAAACGCTGGGGGCCTTCGACTCGATTGGCACCCAGATCACCAAAGTATCGGAACAAGGGCGGGGTATCTACGATGAAACAACCCGAATGAACGAAGGCACTTCCCGAATCCGCCAAGTCATGCAGACTCTTTCCGTTTTCTCGGAAGAAACC
This sequence comes from Spirochaetota bacterium, assembly GCA_020049045.1. Classification (GTDB taxonomy): domain Bacteria; phylum Spirochaetota; class Spirochaetia; order JABEVK01; family JABEVK01; genus JAIFLN01. The sequence goes on from JAIFLN010000025.1 coordinate 29,555, forward strand.
ACTCAGGAAGCCGACCGCATCAATTCGGTGGCAACCAAGGTTGGTGACGTTTTGGGGCAGGTGGGACGGATCAGTCACGAAGTGGTCTCCAACATCGGTGAAATCACCTCAGGCTTGGGAGAAATCAGCAGGACTGTTACAGAAGTCTCGGCTCAAGCCGACCGTCTTGGTAAGGTCGGAGACGATCTCGACAAAGCCGTCAATGCCTTTCAGACAGAAGAGGGTATTTCCTAATGCGTTCCTACTTCAAACATTTCACGGGAAGTACGATTTTTGCGGTACTGGCTCTCGGCACCGCTTTCTATTTGGGATATCAGTCCGGTGGTAGCGTCTCGGCCGGTTTGACTCTGCTTTTTACGGCTTTGATGTTGGGGATTCTTGAAACCTCTCTGAGTTTTGACAATGCCGTGGTCAATGCGCGTATCATCGAGACAATGACTCCTTTCTGGCGGAAGATGTTTCTGACGGTGGGGATGATCATCGCGGTCTTTGGAATGCGTATTGTTTTTCCCTTGGTCTTGGTCTGGTTCATCAGTGCCCTTCCCTTTGGTGAGGTTCTGGCAATGACCTGGCAAGATCCTCACCGGTTTCAGACCATTCTGGTGGATCAGCATCTGGTGATTGCCGGTTTCGGTGGTGCTTTCCTCTGGATGGTGTTCAGCAAGTTCTTCTTCGATGCCGAGAAAGAAATTCATTGGATTCCCGGCTTGGAGAAAGCCCTAGCCCGGCTAGGGCATATGGAGGCAGTCTGGGTGCTGGTCACAATGGGCATCACCCTGCTCGTTCATGAGATGATGCCTGCCGCACACCGACCCGAGTTTCTCTTGGCCTCCGTCGTAGGGGTGGTTGTTTTCTTGCTGGTCGACGGCCTGGGTACCTTGATGCATAACCCCAAAATCGCCGCCGGTGCAGGCTTCGGTGCCTTTCTTTACCTGGAGGTTCTGGACGCCAGCTTCAGTTTCGACGGGGTGATTGGCGCTTTTGCCATCACAGACAACCTGTACATCATTGCTTTGGGCTTGGGGATCGGGGCTTTTTTTGTGCGGTCCATGACCATTAAGTTGGTGGATGACAAGACCTTGGGTGCTTTCCGGTTTCTCGAGCACGGTGCCTTCTGGGCCATTGGTGCCCTGGCCTTCATTATGTTTCTCGGTGCCCTTGAAGTCGAGGTTCACGAGGTCATCAGCGGATCGATCGGATTGGTGATCATTGGTTTGAGCTTTCTTGCCAGTGCTCTCCACAACAAGAAAAAGGCCAGAGCCTAAGTCCATCAAAGGTTTCTTGTCTGGACACTTCCGGGGTCATGAATTAGCCTTTAGTCCATGAATTCGTACTTCAAGCATTTTACGGGCAGCACGATTTTTGCTGTGCTGGCCCTCGGTGTGGCTTTTGTCCTTGGCTGGCAGACCAGTGGTTCGCTGGCGGTGGGACTAGCAACACTTTTTACCGCCTTGATGTTGGGAATTCTTGAGACATCCCTGAGTTTTGATAATGCCGTTGTGAACGCCCGAATCCTGATAACCATGACCCCCTTCTGGCGGAAGATGTATCTCTACGTCGGCATGATCATTTCCGTTTTTGGCATGAGGATTTTTTTCCCCTTGGTGATTGTTTGGGTGGTCAGCAGTCTGCCCTTTTCAGAAGTCCTAACGATGACGCTTCAGAATCCGCAGCGGTTCCAAGATATTCTTGTAGAACAGCATGTGATGATAGCGGGCTTCGGTGGCGCTTTTCTCTGGATGGTGTTCGCCAAGTTCTTTTTCGATGCAGAAAAGTCCACCCATTGGGTACCCTGGCTTGAACCTGTGATGAGCCGGGTCGGCCGCATTGATTCCTTTCCCGTTGTGGTGACGCTTATTGCCACCTACGCCTTTTACAGCGTCATGCACGAGCCCCATCAGGTGGATTTTCTTGTGGCGGCGGTGTTTGGCATTGCGTTGTACTTGTTGGTAGCAGGTCTGGGGTCTGTCATGGGTTCCGAAAAGCTGGCGGTGGGTGGAACCGCCGGGCTGGGCTCTTTCCTCTACCTTGAGGTACAAGATGCCTCCTTTAGTTTTGATGGTGTCATCGGTGCCTTTGCCATTACCAACAATCTGTTGATCATTGCGCTTGGTCTGGGTATCGGGGCATTTTTTGTTCGTTCCATGACCATCAAGCTGGTCGACGATAAAACTTTGGGAGCGTTCTGTTACCTGGAACACGGGGCCTTCTGGGCTATTGGGGCACTTTCCCTCATTATGTACCTCGGAGCTATCGATGTGAAGATTCCTGAGGTTATGGCAGGCACGGTTGGCTTGCTCTTCATTGCTATGAGCGTGATGGCCAGTATTCGGCACAACAGAAAAGTCAGCAGGGAGTCGTAACGCAATGGCCAGCAACGAGCTGAACAGGAAGAAGCGGATTCTCCTGGTGGAAGACGAAGCCCTTTTGGCAATGGCAGAAAAAATGTCCCTCACAAACCGGGGTTATGGAGTACAGGTGGCCGCCACCGGTGAAGAAGCTCTGGAAATCATGGATGAGGAACCAGGCATCGATCTCATTCTGATGGACATCGACTTGGGATTGGGAATCAATGGGGTCGAGACAGCCAAGAGGATACTCGCTCGCTTCGATATTCCGGTAGTGTTCCTGTCGGGGCATACCGAGCCGGAAGTGGTTGAGTTGACCGAGACGATCACCAGTTATGGCTACGTTGTTAAAAACTCGGGGATCACCATCCTCGATGCGTCGATCAAGATGGCTTTCAAGCTGCACGAAGCGAACCGGTTGTTGAATCTTGAAAAGGAACACCTGTCGACGACCTTGAATTCCATTGGAGATGCCGTCATTGCCACCGACCTGAAGGGGAATGTCACCCGGATGAATCCTGTGGCCCAGGTGCTGACCGGCTGGAGTCTGGCAGAAGGCCTGACACGGCCGATCACCGATGTGTTTACGATTTTCAACGCCACCACCGGTGAAGTAGTTCCGAACCCGGCTTTACGGACCATTGAAAGCGGTTGCGTTGTCGGCTTGGCCAACCACACGGTTTTGGTTTCGCGCACGGGCGAACGGTATCAGATTGCCGACTCGGGAGCCCCGATCAAGACCCAAGACGGAACCATCAGCGGTGCCGTCTTGGTCTTCCGTGATGTTACCGAGGAGTACCGGAAGCAGGAAGCCCTGCAGAAACGGATCATTGCCATGACACTGCCCTTGGATCATCCCGAGGGCATCACGTTTGACGACCTGTTTGACCCCGAGGTTCTTCAAAGGATTCAGGACGAGTTCTCGACCGCCACCGGGGTAGCCTCCATCATAACCCACCCCGACGGCACACCCATCACCCGGCCGAGCAACTTCACGCGGCTCTGTTTTGGTGTTATCCGCTGTACTGAGGCGGGAAGGCATGCATGCTTTCAATCGGATGCGCTTTTGGGCCGGTATAACCCCGACGGTCCAACGGTCCAACCCTGTCTCAGTGGTGGGCTTTGGGACGCCGGGGCCAGCATCACCGTCGGCGACCGCCACATTGCCAACTGGTTGATCGGTCAAATTCGGGACGAGACACAGAGCGAGCAGAAAATTCGTTCGTACGCCCGTTCCATCGGTGCGGACGAGGAAACCGCTGCCCAGGCCTTCCGTGAGGTTCCGACAATGTCTATAGAGCGTTTCCGTCAGGTGGCGCAAGTGGTCCATACTCTGGCAAACGAACTTTCCAAGATTGCCTGGATCAATGTTCAACAAGCCCGATTTATCAGCGAAAGACAGAAGAAAGAAGGAAAATCTTCATGAAGGTCCACCGTCGGTTCTGAGCTCTGCCCTGTTGTAGAATCGATAGGAGCAAGGCCTTGATGGCCCCGCAGGTGAGAAAAACCACTTCGCCTGGGGTTGCGAGGGAAGGGAAAAAACTTCCCACCGATGGAGGGATTGGAATGATTTTCCCAGGATTACACGATTTCTGTTGTCGCAAGGTATCTTTTTTTTGGCATGGAATATGCAAGGTATCTTCAGACACTAGGAGGTGTGCTATGAAACGAATGATTCTTACCGGAGTTTCGCTCTTGTTGTTGGGTGGCTTTGCTTTGGCGGCCAATGGCGATGGACAAAAGTCAAGCACGGTTCAGGGGAAGGGGTACGGTTTTGTTGACGCGAACGGTGACGGTATCAACGACCGGTTTGTTGATGCTAACGGTGATGGTATTGATGATAATTGGGTCGACGCTGACGGCGATGGCATCAACGATCTGATCGGAACCAGTGCTGGTTCCGGTTATGGCAGGGTTTCACCCCGGCAGGCCTTTGCAGGCAACGGCACCACCAAGGTGACCCCGTTCCAAGCAACCGGTAAGGGTTTCCAGCGCGGCATGGGAAGAGGTCGGTAACGAAGATCAAACCGGGAGTGCCATTTGGGGTACCCCCGGGCCTATTCCTGCTAAGCTGGCACGGCATCAACGGTTCTATGGGCCGATCTGAGGCAGGCTCAAAGGCGTGAGCGGAAGTCTGGCCAGCCCGGTCGTTTGTCGAAGGTCCAATAGACTTCAGAAAACGCTTCGAGGCGTCCCCTCAGTCTGTTGTCGATTTCCGAGGGCGGAACTTGTTCCGTCCAGAGGCAACATTCCCCTCCCCAAATACCTTCGGCAAGGGCTTCGCAACCAGGAGGCACCACGGGGTTGGCGTAGACCTTCTCTACAGGGGTCAACAGCATGAAACTTTTGATGTACCAGGGGTCAGTTTCGACGTAAGGATAATCAAAATAGCAGTAGGCGACATCGCTGACCAGCAGGGGATTTCCTGTTTTGAGGGTCTTCACGGCCAGATCGGGGCGGTGCCACCACTGAACAGGAATGTTTTTTGGTATGCTGTGTTCAAAAAGTTCATTCCAGCCAAGGGGGGTTTTCCCTTGCGATTGAACAAAGGCCAAGAACCGGCGGAAAAAGGCCGCTTCCAGACCTTCGACCCCATTGAGACCTTCACTGCGGATTTTTTCCAGGCAACGGGGACAGGACTCCCATCGGGTTCTCACCACTTCGTCTCCGCCAATGTGGATCCATGGCCCAGGAAACATCCGGCAGACTTCTTTCAGCACCGCTTCGAGGATACGAGCCGCCGGTTCGGAACTGGCGCAGTAGACGCCGTCGAGAATTCCCCATTTTGTGGCGACGGCCTCTGGTTTGCCAGAACACGACAGCTCGGGGTAGCTGGCCAGGCCTGCCATGCTGTGGCCGGGCAGCTCGACCTCGGGGACAACGACGATATTTCGAGCGGCCGCGTAGGCAACAATCTCAGCCACGTCGGCCACGGTGTAGAAGCCGCCATAGCGGCTGCCGTCGGGGAGGGTCCGCCAAGCTCCGACTTCTGTGAACCGGGGGTACCCGGGAATTTCCAGCCTCCAGCCCTGATCATCGATCAAGTGCCAGTGAAAGCGATTCATTTTGAGGGCGGCGAGGCGGTCCAGCAAACGTTTGATATCGGCAACGGGGAAGAAGTGCCGCGAAACGTCGAGCATCAAACCCCTCCACGGAAACCGGGGTTCGTCTTCCACTCTGCCGGCTGAGATGGGGGTTGCGGAACGGCACAACCGTTCCCACGTGGTTCTTCCATGCGCCAAACCAGCCGGGCTCAGTGCTTTCAGAATCGCTCCCCGGGGACTAAAGACCAGTTCGTAGGCTTCTTCCGGAACGTACGAAGGAGTAAAGGTCAATCGCGGAACAAGCGCTTCTGTCAGACTCAGTTTTGATGCCAATACAGTTTCACCTGACGGTTGAAAGCTTCGGGGAGCGGGAATGAGTGGTAGGTTGTGCATCTCAACAAACTAAACCCAGCCAAGGGCACTGTCAATCCAGACCGTCAGGGTTGAAGTGCCACCAGTTCGTCGCTGAAAGGAGGACACTTGGACCAAAGTTTTCTCAGGTTGCTCTGGCCGGGTTCCATAAAACCAGGGTCGCGGGCCAATAGAGTTGTCAGATATTCACGGCAACCGATCAGGATGTCCAGATCGCGTCCCAAGTCAGCAGCCTTCAGCTTGAGGAATCCGGACTGCTTCATCCCGGCAATATCACCCGGACCCCGCAATTTCAGGTCCTCTTCGGCAATCCGGAAACCGTCGGTGGTCTCCATCATCACTCGGATACGGGTTTTACCGTCTTCAGTGAGATTCTCGCCGTAAACCAGAAAGCAGTAGCTTTGCAGATCGGAGCGTCCGACGCGGCCCCTCAACTGGTGGAGCGCCGACAAACCGAACCTCTCTGCGTGCTCAATGACCATGCAGGTGGCATTGGCCACATCGACACCGACTTCCACCACACTGGTTGCCACTAGAACCGATACTCTGCCGCGGCTGAAGTCTTCCATGACCGAACGCTTATCGTCATCCTCCAGCCGCGAGTGGATGAGCCCGACCCGGTGACCCGGAAACACCTCGGCAAGATGCTCGGCCATTGAGGCGGCATCCTTGAGGTCCAGCGCTTCGCTGGCTTCGATCAAGGGATAGACAAAGTAAGCTTGGCGGCCGGACTCGAGTTCTTTGCGGACAAAGTCGTACACCTTGGCCTGGTTTGACATTTTGTTGGTGTGGGTGACAATCGGTTTGCGCCCCAGGGGCATGGTCCGGATAACCGAGGTACGCAGATCGCCAAAAGCCGTTAACGCCAGCGTGCGCGGTATAGGTGTGGCACTCATCAGCAACAGATCAGGGTCAGACCCTTTGCGGGTAAGCGCCTGCCGCTGAATGACGCCGAAGCGGTGTTGTTCGTCGATGACCACATACCGCAAACTCTGGAATTCCACACCCTCGCTGAACAGCGCGTGGGTGCCGACCACGAAGTCGATGCGGCCCTCGGCGAGTTCCTTGAGAAGCAGGTTGCGACCCGCAGCCTTGAGGTTGCCCGACAAAAAGGCAATCTTCACCCCCAGCGGATCGAGGAGTTTGGCCGCGTTTTCGGCGTGCTGCAGTGCCAGTAGCTCGGTGGGAGCCATCAGGGCGCACTGATGGCCGGCTTCGATCAGGGGGAGGGCCGAAAGGAACGCCACCAGAGTTTTGCCGCTGCCGACATCGCCTTGAAGAAGCCTGGCCATGGGGCGTTCGGACTCAAGATCGGCATCGATTTCGGCGACGACGGTGGCCTGGTCGGGTGTCAGCGCAAAGGGCAGGCGTTCTATGAAGTGCTTTCGCACGGTCTTGGGCAGAACCTGGGCCACACGGCCAGCCGCCTTGAGCGCGTTCGGCCGCCGCAGAACGGCGGTCTGCAGGTGGAACAGTTCACGGTGGATCCAGGTCCGCCGGGCCTCTGCCAGCACCTGGGGACTTTCGGGTCTGTGGAGGATCCGCAAGGCCCGATCGAGGGGGTACAGGTGGTGAAGGGCGGTATACTCCGGCGGCAGTTCGTCTTCCAGCGGCTCAGGAACGTAGTCGTGCCAGGCCTGCGCCACCAGTCTGGCTACCCCGGTCTGGTTCAGCGTTCCTGCCAGAGGGTAGAGGGGGACCAGGGTTCCCCCCGCACCCAGAGGTGCTCCGGGTTCATGCCCGGGCGGCGGCAGATCGAGCTCGAAGGCGGCAATCTGCAGGCTTCCATACTTGGCTTCAGGAATACCATAAATCCAGACCCACGCGTTTAGCGGCCAGGTCTTCTCCAGAAAAGGTCGGTTGAAACACGGTAGCTCTGCCGGAGTGCCTTCGCGGTCAATGATGTGAAGTTTGAGGGTCGGACGGTGCGGGGGGCCGAAATGGGAATGCACCACAATCCGTGCCACTGTGTTGGCGGCCCGGCCCGAGGCCAATGCCTGACGGAGCGTCACCTCGTCACGGCGGTTGACGTGGTCGCGGGGTAAGTGCTCTAGAAGCTGGGCTACGGTTGTGATGCCCAGTTTTCCAAGGTCTCTGACGGCCGCAGGACCGGCCCCTTTGAGCCTGGCTACCGAAACCGTCAGTTCTCCCAGGAGCACCGGTGCCTCACACGGGAAGCGACAGCAGTAGTCGGGTCAGCAATTCCACCAGCAAACCGCCGACGGCCCAGACCGCCAAATTGGCGACTCCCAGAACAATCAATGTGGTGGTATAGGCCAGGAATGTTCCCGGTTTGAGGAACTTTCCGACAGCGTAAGCCGGAGGTTGAAGGAATGCGTCCAGATACGCCCAAAGGGCCTGTCCCCCCCAACGAAACTGGATGGCAAAGAAGCGCACCACTGCCAGTACCCCCAACAGAAGGAAGAAGAACGAGGCGGCACCCCAGAGCAGCTGAATCAAAATGGACAGCACAATACCCACAGTCACCTGACCGTACATGCCGATCATGCGTGCCAGGCTGGCAAAAAAATTGATCACGAGCAAGGCAGCCAGGGGTGAAAAGTCAATATTGCCAATAATCAGGAACCGGAACCGTCGGAACCAGTCCAAGTAGGGGTCAGTGATGGAATGCAAGATACGGATCACCGGATGACCATGATCCATCGAGACCCAAGTCAGCACGATCCGGATCACCAGCAGGAGAGTGTAGACCTGTAAAACGGCCGATACCACTCCCATAAACGTCGAAAGCAAGTTCATACTCTCAGGGTAACGCTTTTTGGACAGGATGAGAAGTCCGCGCTACTCCCTCCAGACTGTTTCTGCCCAATGCTGCCCTTGGATTTTCTCCAAGATTTCCTGGGAACTGGCGACCCTCACTCCGTTGGGGGCTTTGATCTTCAGCTCGCGCTGTCCATCCGAGAGGTGCAAGACCAAGGGTGAGGTGCCTTGATGGTCGAGAAAATAATGGAGAACTTTCTCCACATCGGCCTCTGTCCAAGCTTTTTGCTTGACTTTCACGTGGACTGTCAGGGCTCTCACCTGTGCCAGTCCCTGGGGTTGTACCACTTCATTGACGATAAACTTGGCCTTTTCATCCCCGATCTCGACCTTGCCCCGAAATCCGAGTATGGCCTCTTCGACCAGTACGGGTTGCCCCTCGGCATTGAGAACCAGCTCCACCTGCTTGAGGGTCCGTGGAAAGAACACCAGTTCGATCGTACCCTGAAAGTCCTCCAGCGTGGCCCAGGCCATTTTGTCGCCCTTCTTGGTGATAATGTTCTTGATGCCTGTCACCAGTCCCATGATCTGGTCAAGCTTGTCTTCCCCTTCGGACTTTTTCGGTTTGGAAAGGTCGACAGTAACGGTCTGTTTCCACTGCTCGCGGATAGGATCAAGGGGATGTCCCGAGACAAAGGTGCCCAGATTGGCCTTTTCGGCATCCAGAAGCTTCTTTTGGTCCCATTCTTCGAACGATACGATTTCGAGGGGGGCAACCGCATCGTCGGTTCCTTCGAACAGGCCGCCCTGGCCGCTGGCCTTTTCATCCTTTTGCTTTTGGGCCCATTCAATGCTCTTATCGAGGTTGTGGAACAACGTGGCGCGGTTATGCCCCAGATTGTCGAAAACCCCGACCTGGATACCGGTTTCGAAGACCCGTTTGTTGACCGTTCTCAGGTCAACCCGTTCCAGGAAGTCGAGGAAACTCGTGAAGGGCCCCCCTGACTTTCGGGCGCGTAGAATTTCCTCTACGGCACCTTCACCGATGTTTTTGACCCCTTGCAAGCCATAGACAATTTTTCCGTCAACCACAGTAAACAGCCTTTCACTGGTGTTGACGTGAGGCGGCAGAATGGTCAGACCCATCGACCGGGCCTCGGCCATGTATTCGCCCATCTTCTCCTGGCTGTCCATTTCATTGGTCAGGTTGGCGGCCATGTACTCGGCAGGGTAGTTTGCCTTGAGCCAGGCCGTCTGATAGGCAAGGACGGAGTACGCAGCGGCATGGCTCTTGTTGAACCCATAGCCGGCAAAAGGAACCAGGTAGTCAAAGATGCGTTTTGCCTCGTCCTTGGAATAGCCCTTTTTCTGAGCGCCTTCGAGAAACAGGATTTCCTGCTTGTCCATCTCCTCTTTTTTCTTCTTCCCCATCACACGCCGCAAAATATCGGCACCACCCAGACTGTACCCACCTACAATCTGGGCCACTTCCATAACCTGTTCCTGGTACACAATGACCCCGTAGGTTTCTTTGAGAGTGTCCTTGAGGCTCTCGTGCAGCCACTGAATGCTGCGGGGGTTCTGCTTCCCCTTGATGAAGTTGGGAATTTCTTCCATCGGGCCCGGTCTGTAAAGGGCGTTCAAGGCGATCAGGTCCTCGATGCAGGTAGGTTTGGCCTGCTTGAGAATCTTCTGCATGCCGGTGGACTCAAACTGGAACACCGAAGCGGACTTACCTTCGGACAGCAGCTTGAAGGTCTTCTCGTCATCTTCGGGAATGTCTTCCTCTTTGAGGATTATGCCGCGTTTGGCGATCAGTTCGAGGGTGTTGCGGATAACCGTCAGCGTAGCCAGACCCAAAAAGTCCATCTTGACCAGTCCGCATTCCTCGAGCTGATCCATGGTGAACTGTGTGGTGACCTGGCCTGTCTTGGGGTCCTTGTAAAGGGGGACGTAGTCGGTGAGCTGTGTCTTCCCGATGACGACTCCGGCGGCGTGGGTCGAGGAATGGCGGGACAAGCCCTCAAGGCGCACGGCCGTGTCGAACAGATTCTGATACACCGCCCCGTTTTGGGCGTAGGCCATCAGTTTATCGTGGTTCTCCTGCCAGCCTTTTTCCACATACTCGGGGTCCAGCGGCGCTTTGAGCAGCTTTTTCAGGCTGACCTTGAGGTCGTCGGGAACCAGGGAGGTCAAGGTATTGGATTCGGTGAACCCGATGTCGAGCACCCGGGCCACATCCTTGAGCACCGCCTTTGGTTTCAGGGTTCCGAACGTGATGATCTGGCCTACCTTGTCGGTGCCGTACCGTGAGGTGACGTATTCCACCACCTCCAGCCGCCTGTCCATGCAGAAGTCGATGTCGAAGTCGGGCATCGACACACGCTCGGGATTGAGAAACCGTTCAAACAGGAGTTTGTACTTGAGAGGTTCGATGTCGGTGATCCGCTGCGCATAAGCCACAATCGAACCCGCCCCGGAACCACGGCCCGGTCCTACGGGAATGTCGTGGTCCTTGGCCCAGTTGATAAAGTCACCGACGATGAGGAAATACCCGACGAAATCCATAGTGATGATGATCTGCAGCTCGTAGTCAATGCGGTCGAGAATTTCCTGAGTCATCTGCGGGTAGCGTTTGCGAAGGCCTTCGTTGGCCAGCCAGATGAAGTACAGTGTCACCGGCTCATGCAGGCGGACCCAGGCGGCAGTCTGCTTTTCGTCAAACCGGGCTTCGAGGCGCTTCAAGTCCAATCCCACCAGCGCATCGGCGCGCTCCATAAAGTCAGAGGGAACATCGAATTCTGGAAGCAGCGGGCCGGGAAGCTTCATTTCCATGGTGCACAGATCGGCGATTTTAAGGGTGTTGGCCAAGGCTTCAGGCGCGGGAGAGCCCGGACCGCTGGGGAACAATTCCTCCATTTCTTCGCTTGATTTTACGTAGAACTCGCCGGCTCCGAAAGTCATCCGTTTGACGTCGTTTTTCTTTTTGCCGGTGCCGATGCAGATCAGCGTGTCTTGGGCGTCGGCGTCGTCACGGTCGACATAGTGGCTGTCGTTGGTTGCTACCAAGGGAACCCCGGACTCTTTGGCGAGTTGGATCAACAGCGGGTTCACCACCGTTTGTTCTTCCAATCCATGGTTCTGCAGTTCCAGGTAGTAATTGTCGGTACCAAACAAGTCGCGGAATTCTGCCACCCGCTGGCGGGCCAGTTCAAGTTTACCGTTCAGGAGCAGTTGGGGAATTTCGCCTCCCAAGCATGCGGACAAACAGATCAGCCCTTCATGATGCTTTTGCAGCAGTTCCCAGTCGACCCGGGGTTTATAGTAAAAACCTTCCGTATAACCCAGGCTCGATAAGACCCGCAAATTCCGGTACCCCTCGTTGGTACGGGCCAGCAAAACGAGGTGGTGGTTGGTTTTCTCGTCGTCGACTCGGGTTTTATCGAAACGACTGCCCGGAGCTACGTACAGCTCGCACCCGATGATGGGCTTGATTCCCTTCTTTGTGCATTCCTTCCAGAACTTCAAGGCACCAAAGAGGTTGCCATGGTCGGTGATGGCCAAAGCCGGCAAACCCAGGGTTTTCGCCTTGGCAACCAGTTTCTCAACGGATGCGGCACCGTCGAGAAGGCTGAAATCGGTATGACAGTGAAGGGGTACGTAGGGCATGGAGGCAGGATAGCCTCGAAGAGCGTGGAAAACAAGCCGAATTCCGGTGTTTTCCTTTGCAAGAGGAACTATGCTTAAAGCATGGACTCCGGTGGTCACTCCGTTGACTTTGGACATATCTTTCTCCATAGCCCGAACGCCATTGCCATCCAAACCGTTCTTTTCGACAGCGCAGGGAAGTCCCAGGACTTCCAGTTCGACGCTGTCAATCCTGCTTTCGAGACGCTTTTTGGTCTGACGTGTACTGAGCTCGAGGGCATGACTGCCAAGCCGCTCTTGCCCTCTCTTGCCAGGTCCTGCCTTGAGCGTTTCGAAACGGTTGCCACCAGCGGTGAGCCTGTTACGTTTGAGTATTCCCTGGACAGTGAAACCCGCTGGTTTGAGGTGACCGCTTACCGCCATCAGCCAGGCGGGGTTACGGCCATCTTTGTCGACATCACTCAGAGAAGCCTGGAGCGCAATAAGGCCAGAGAAGAATCCGCCAAACTGCGCACCTTCTTCGAAATCGGCAATGCCGTCATTATGGTGTATGAAGTCCGAACGGGGGCCATTCTTATGGCTAACCGGCTCGCTGAGGCGTTCTATGGCTGGAAACTGGACGAATTGCGAACGAAACGCTGGGAGGATATCAATATCCTTTCCGCTTTGGAAATGGAGCAGGAGATGGACCGGGCCAAACAGGAGCTGAGGAACCATTTCCACTTCCGCCACCGGTTGCGAAGCGGTCAGATCCGTGATGTTGAGGTCTACGCCAAACTGGGCGAATGGGAGCATGAAAAAGCCATCTTCGCTTTGATCCACGATGTGACCGAAGTCGCCTCGTTCAGGGAGCGGCTGAATCAGGCGGAGAAGCTTTCGGCCATCGGCCAGACGACCTCCTACATCAACCACGAAATGGGGAACCTTCTGGCGACTCTTCAGGCTCAGTTCGAAATGATGCAAGTTGAGCTTCCTGAAGGGCCCGTCCGTGAGAAGCACTCCCACCGCATCCACAAGCAGTTTCTGCGGGCCAACCGCCTGATTGAAAGCATCAAGGGATTCACCAAGGCCGAAGGAGTGGTGATCGAGGAACACTCGATGAGCCACGTCTTGGAAGATATTCTGGAGCTGGAGCATCCGTTGTTGACCAAGGCAGGAATGGAATTGGAGCTTCGAACTTGCACCGAAGACATGGTGCAAATGGAAGTTGCCCTGGTTCAACAAGTCTTTTTGAATCTGATCAAGAATTCCATCGAAGCCCTGCGGGGGGTGGAACGGCCCCGAATTTGGATTGAGGTCAAAAAGGATTTGAAATGGGTGGTGGTGCGGTACGGAAACAACGGTAGTGAAATTCCGCAAGACGTTCGGGAACGGTTGTTTCAACCCTATTTTACGACCAAGGTTGACGGTCCCGTCCGCGGAACGGGTCTGGGACTCTCGTTCAGCCGCAACGTTCTGCGGGTGATGGGGGGTGATCTTGTGCTCGAACCAGGGCCGGCTACAATCTTCCGAATCTCTCTGCCACTTATTTGACTCTGCAAGTAATCTTCGGTACCTTTTTGAACATGAAAGATTTCAGAAGCGCCGAGCGCCGAGCTCCTGTTCTAGCTGTCCAGGGGCAAATTCTCATCCCTGAAGTGTCGGCTATGGTCCGTGTGCGGCGTGAAACCGGTGATCCGGCCCTCGCCGCCGCCAGTACTCGTGGCGACCGTGTCGTGGTTCTCCTGACAGGTGAAAATGGTAACCCCCAGTTGATTGGTACCTTAGCGGAAGTCGAAGGTTCCAGGGTAGGAACTCTGGGTCTCGATGTTACCTTGAAAGGACTTGCCAGAGTTCGGGTCGAGTGGCTCGGCGAAGAAAATGGCACCCCGACGGCCTCGTACGAATTCGAGGACGATATCAATGACCTTGATGCCGGTACCCATCAGGTCCTTCTGCAAAATATCAAAGCCGTCAGCCGTGACATCCTTGGAATGATCGATGGGGGGGAAAATGTCCTGAAGCTGATCGAAGGGCAGGACGATGTCGTCAAGCTGATGGCGTTCGTCATTCAGAACTCTCCCATCCCTGCCGAGCAAAAACACGGTTTTATGACGGTGACCAGTCTCAAATCCCGTGGGCTCAAGGTTCTTGAGCACCTGACCCGACAGAAAGAAAGCCTGCGTGTCCAAGTGGAAATGAATTCGAAAATCAGTGAGCAGGCCAGCAAGAGCCACCGTGAAAATATCCTTCGGGAACAGCTGAGGAATATCAAGGAAGAGTTGGGAGAGTCGAAGCCCAAGGCTTCCTCCGACTACCGGGCCAAGGTCGAGAAGCTTGCCCTGCCCGAAGGGGTGAAGCCCGCTGTTATGGAAGAGGTGGACAAGCTGGAACAGATGGGCGCCTCGAATCCCGAGGCCAACGTGGTGCGCAACTACCTCGATCTGATCATTGCATTGCCTTGGGCCGAACCAGAGTCCCGGGCCGTCGATCTGACGGAGGCCCGCAAGGTACTCGACGCCGACCATTATGGTCTGACCAAGGTCAAGGATCTGATCATTCAGCATTTGGCGGTTTTGCAGTTGAAAAAGGACAAAAAGGGTACGGTGATCCTTCTCGTCGGTCCTCCCGGGGTGGGCAAGACCAGCCTCGGGCAGAGCATCGCCCGAGCCATGGGGCGGGAATTCATCCGTGCCAGCCTGGGAGGCGTGCGTGACGACGCTGAAATCCGTGGTCACAGGCGCACCTACCTGGGGGCTCTTCCTGGCCGTATCATTCAATCGATGAAAAGAGCCGGGGCGAGAAACCCTGTGTTTCTGTTGGATGAGGTCGACAAAATGGTCAAGGGTTGGAACGGTGACCCCGCCTCAGCCTTGCTTGAAGTGCTGGATCCCGAACAGAACAACACTTTTCAGGACCACTACCTCGATCTGCCTTATGACCTGAGCCAAGTGTTCTTTATTGCTACCGCCAACTCGACAGAGTCCATACCCGGTCCGCTTCTCGACCGAATGGAAGTCATTACACTGTCTGGTTATACAGAAAACGAGAAGTTCCATATCGCCAAAGATTACCTGGTTCCCAAACAGCTGGAGCTCCATGGACTGACGGGCAAACTGGAAATTGGCGACGAGGTTGTGCACGCCGTAGCCGGAGAATTTACCCGCGAAGCCGGGGTCCGTGACCTCCAGCGGAAAATCCAAACGCTTTGTCGGGTTTCCAGCGAAGCAATCTTGAAGGCTACCGCTGGTGAACTTCCGTTGAAGGTCGACCCTGCCACCCTTGAGGACAAAATCGGCGCCAAACCCTACCGGCACGAAGCGGCTCTGACGGACAATCCTCCGGGAGTCGTGACGGGTCTGGCCTGGACGCCAGTAGGTGGCGACATTCTCTTCTTGGAAGCCGCTGCCATGCCTGGTTCAGGGCAGTTGATCCTGACCGGGCAGCTGGGTGATGTGATGAAAGAAAGCGCCCGTATCGCTCTGAGCCTGGTTCGCAGTCAGCTGGGGGTTTTGGTTTCGGAGTTCGATTTCAAGGCCATGGATTTGCACGTCCACGTCCCTTCGGGTTCAATCCCTAAGGATGGTCCCAGTGCGGGAAGTGCGATGTTCACCACGCTGGCAAGCCTTGTCCTTGGCCGGAAGGTTGACCCCAAACTCGCCATGACCGGTGAGGTGACTCTCAGAGGTGCTGTGATGCCCGTCGGCGGTATCAAGGAAAAGCTCATTGCCGCGCATCGGGCCGGAATCCGGAAGATCCTTCTACCCAAGCTCAATGAGAAAGACCTGAAGGAACTGCCGGACGAAGTGCGGGCCGAGCTCGAGGTGACCTTGGTGGAACATGTGGCCGAAGTCCTCAAACTGGTCTTCGGCATCACAGGGGTTCAGTCCGTGTCGGTCAATCCAGTCCTGGAACCGGGAACTTTGCACACAACGCCGACACCTCGGCATTGATCTTCAGCAGGGCCGCTTCATCCTCAACGGACTGAAGCGTCCTGTCCATCCACTCGGCGATCTTCTCCATCTCGGCGGCACCGAAGCCCCGGCTGGTTACCGAGGGGGTGCCGAGCCGGATTCCCGACGGGTCAGAAGCCTTGCGGGTTTCTCCGGGGACGGTGTTGTAGTTCAGAACCAACCCGGCTTTTTCCAGCGCCACAGCAGCAACCTTGCCCGAGACATTCTTGTTGTTCAGATCGATGAGCATCAGGTGGTTGTCGGTGCCCCCGGAAACCAAATTGAACCCGCGCTTGACCAATGCCGCAGCCAATACCTGGGCATTCTTGACTGTGTTGGCGGCATACGTTTTGAATTCGGGGAGAAGCGCTTCGCGCAGCGCCGTGGCGATGGCAGCCGTGGTTGAGTTGTGGGGTCCGCCCTGCAATCCTGGAAAGACGGCTTTGTCGATAGCCTTCGCGTGCTTTTCCTTACACAGGATCATGGCACCTCGGGGCCCTCGCAGGGTTTTATGGGTGGTGGTGGTGACCACATCGGCATAAGGAACAGGGTTAGGGTGGGCTCCCCCGGCGACCAGACCCGCAAAGTGAGCCATGTCGACAAACAGAATGGCACCGCACTCGTCGGCGATAGCCCGGAACTTGGCAAAGTCCAGTTGGCGGGGGTAGGCGGAATGGCCGGCGATAAGCACCTTGGGCCGGTGTTCGAGGGCCAATTTGCGGATCTCATCGTAATCGAGCAAACCTGTCTCGGGGTTCAAACTATAGTGGACGGCATTGAGCCATTTTCCTGTCAAGCTGACCTTTGAGCCGTGGGTCAGGTGGCCGCCGTGGCTGAGGTTGAGACCCAGAATGGTATCCCCGGGCTGGCAAAAGGCAAAATAGACCGCCAGATTGGCCGGGCTGCCGGAATAGGGCTGCACGTTGACGTGCTCGGCACCGAAGAGTTTCTTCGCCCGTTCGATGGCCAGCCGTTCAACCGCATCACAGTTGATTTGGCCCTGATAATACCGGGCTCCCGGATAACCTTCGGAGTATTTATTGGCAAACACCGAACCCGATGCTTCGAGAACCGCCTTCGAGACATAGTTCTCGCTGGCAATCAGCCGGATGGTGGACTTCTGGTAAGCCTCTTCGGCTTTGACCATGGCAAATAATTCAGGATCTTGGGTGGAAAGAGCACTCATAGCAGTGCATTATAGCCGGACCGGGGCAAGGGTCAAGAAGGGGGCCGCTTACTTAAAACCTTCATGAAAGCATCCTTGGTTTCTTGGCTCACCACCAGGGGTTCCTCTTCCTTCTCGGTATTCCTGGCTTTTTGGGCAGCCTTCTTGATGGGAATCGTCAGAGTCTGGTTAAGAATTTCCAGTTCGAGCAGGGTTTTCCGTGACGTTTCTTCCAGGTGTTTCAACCGGTCCCTGACTTCACTTTTTCCCGAAAACCAAAGCCAAAAGGGCCGCATCAGAAGCGCAAAGACGAACAGGGAGAACGCTGTGACGACACAGAAAAGTCCGTAGCGCATCAACCATTCCACAACATCGGGCGGGAAGACTTGTGACATGCTCATGGAACCTCACAGAAGGGGGGTTTGGGGAGTCAGCTCTTCCAAGTACTGGCTCCAGGCCTCGGGGGTCAAGGCAGGGGAAAGTTCGATCCGACCCGGCTCAATCCATTCAGCGATTTCTTGGATGAATGGCAAAGGACCAGGGGCGTGAGTCTGCAGTTCTACCCCGGCGAGAACCCCGTTTTCGGCCCATTCAAAGCGATAGTGATCACTACCTCGGTCGCCGCGAAAGTCCAGCAGGAGAAGGTCGAGGGTGACTAAATCGCTTCCGAGGGGTGAGAAATCCAAAAAATACAGGCCCCGCTGAGAATCCCACTCGGCAAAGCTGACTGTTGCCCTAGTCAGGGCCGTTTTCAGTTCCCGGTATGACATAGGCAAGGTCGCTCTCCAGACACCTTCCTTTCGTTCAAAGGCATCAAAAACAGTCAAAAGGGTTTCAGCGGCGAGCGTCATGGCAACAGTCTAGTTCATGGAAAAGACAATCACAAGATTCTGGAAGAATGGTAATAAATCGATTACACTTGGCGCATGAATCAACTCAAATACAAAATTTTGGGAGCATTCGCCGCAGTTTCCTTGGGAACGGCCTTTCTTCAGCAATTGTTTACATCGTTGCTCTTTGAGCGAAACCAGGAACAGTTGCCGGCTGATCTGCTGATAGCGTTGCCCAGTCTTGCAGTACTATTGATTGTGGCGCTTTTCCGGATCTCTAAAAGATTGGGGCCGATCGAGACCTTTCTGAAGGCACCCCGGGACGCCGACCATGAACAGCGGCTTCTTTTGAGAGCGCAACTTTCCAGAATACCGATCCTTTTGGTGGTCTGGAATCTAGCGCTGTTTCTTGTTGCTCCGCTTATTACCATGTTGTTGCATATTCTTCTGGGTTTCCCGGCTCTGGCACCCCTTGATATCGGCTTGATCCTTGCGCTGAACCTTGCTTTCGGCTTTATGGCGACTCTTCAGGAACTCTCCTGGATTGAGGCGTTGATGATTCCGGTACGAAGGGCTCTGAGTTTGACTGCCGTTGTGGGAAAGAAACGCGATTTAAGCCTGAATCGCCGACTTTTCTTGGTGAACCTTGGTTCTGTACTCCTGTCAGGGCTTCTGGCAGGAATGGCGGCATTGGGATTCTACCGGGAAGTTGTTGTCTATTATACCTCGTTGGGGGCAGATACCTTGACGGCTGCTTCTGCCGTTTCAACCCAAGCGGTCAGCGACAACGAACTAAAGGTGGTTTTTCAGTTGGGGCTGTTGTTTATTGCCGTCTTGGCTTGGACCACTGCCCTGACAGCTACGGCTCTTTCGATGGTGACCAAGCAGTTGAAGACCCTCGATTCGCGGGTTGCCCAAATGGCCGAAGGGTCGGCTGACCTGGAAGACAGGGCGGAAGTGCTGTTTTTTGACGAGGTTGGGCTGTTGACCGGGCGTATCAATGCCATGATGGAGAAAATGCAGGGGTTGGTCGGTGCCATTGAAGCGACTGCCAACCAGGTTCTGGAATCCTCGGGCACGGTGCAGAAAGTCAGCGGAACCGCTGAAGGCCGGTTGGAGACGGTCGTTCAGGCCAAGAATCAGGCAGAGAGGGCCCTGACCGGACAAGGAGAGGCGTTGCGCTCTACCCAGGCTGTTGCCGAAGAACTGGAAACCTCGTCTGTTTCTGTCAATGCCGCGGCGGTCGGACAAGCTGAGGCTGTCGCCAAGGGTGCCGCCGCTATGGAACAGCTTGCTTCCTCGGTTACCTCTGTCCGCGAGCTGACAGTCAAAGCCGATGGTTTAGCGGGGAGCCTCCGGCAGACCTCTGAGCAGGGCGGCACCAAGGTCGATGCCGTCCGTAAGGCCATGGAAGCAATCCATGCAGCAGCCCAAGCAATATCCGGTACCGTCGCTACGATCAAAAAAACGGCCAGTCAGACCAATCTGCTTGCTATGAATGCCGCTATTGAAGCCGCTCATGCGGGATCCTCCGGTCTGGGTTTTGCCGTGGTCGCCAGCGAGGTTCGTACACTGGCCGAAAATTCGTCCCAAGGGGCCAAGACCATTGCCGAGCTTATGAAGGACATGGATGGGAAAATCGCCGAAGGGGACCGCCTTGCCAGAGAAGCCGGCGAGGCTTTCTCCCGAATCTTCCAGCTTATCGTTCAGACTTCCGAAGTGATGGGAACCGTTGCCCGGTCGATGGACGAACAGAAAGCCGGAACAGAGACTCTTCTGGATACCACCAGAACCCTCCGGGAAGCTTCGGGTCAAATCGGGCAAGTCACCCTGAAACAGGCCGGCCACGCCGAACAGCTTAACCGGTCTGTCCATATTCTCGTCGAAACAGGTACCTCTTTGGCTCAGACTCAGGATATTCAGGGACGCGCCATGATCGAATTGACGGAACTGGTACGCACTGTAGCCCGTGAAGCGGAACGCAACAGCCAAGCAGCCGACAGTCTGAGCAAGACAGTTTCAGGATTCCGGGTCGGGTAAAACTTTCTGTGGTCGAACTTCTCCTGGCTCTGATTCTCGCGGCGATTGCCGTTGGCGAAATTCCTCTGTTTCACTTCAACCGCGCAACACTGGCCCTGGTCGGGGCCGTTGTTGTGGTGGCGCTTGGTGTTTTACCCCTCGACACTGCTTACGAAGCTATCGATTGGAACACCCTGGCGCTGCTTTTTGCCATGATGGTGTTTACCGCCCACCTCCGGCTGGCCGGATTCTTTGACCTGGCGGGACGGACTCTGGCAATCATGAGCCACTCCCCCAAAGTTCTTCTTCTGGTGATTCTGGGGGCCGGCGCGTTGCTTTCCGCTCTCTTTATCAACGACACTGTTGTTCTCCTGTTGACTCCGCTGGTTGCCCAACTGACCCTGGCAGCAGGGTTGAATCCCCTTCCTTTCCTGATTGGCTTAGCCGTCAGTTCCAATATCGGTTCCATGACCACTCCTATCGGCAACCCTCAGAACATTCTGATCGCAACAAGTTCGGGGTTGGGCTTTGGTGATTTTGCAGCAGCTCTGGTTGTTCCTGCACTGGTGTCTTTGGGAATCGCTTGGGTTTTGATTGCGCTTCTTTACCGCAAGGATCTGAGGCGCCGTGAGTTCAGCTGGGTTCCCTCCAGGCCTGTCCGTATCCACAAAGCGCTTCTGCTAAAATGCGCTTTTGCCTTGGTAGTGATGATCGGTGGGTTTGTGCTGGGTTGGTCCCTTGCCCTTTCAGCGCTGGCCGGTGCAGCCGTGTTGCTGTTTACCCGACGGGTTAAACCTGCCAAGGTGCTAGGGCGCGTTGACGGTACCTTGCTCCTGTTCTTTGCTGCTCTGTTTGTTGTCACCAGAGCTGTTGAGATGACCGTTGGTTTTCAGGCATTGCTGGAGTGGTCAAAGCCCCTTCTGGCAGGGAATCTGGCGTTGTTCTCGGGGGTAGCGGCCGTCTTGAGCAACCTGATCAGCAATGTGCCTGCCGTTATGGTGTTGAAACCCCTCATTCCAGCGCTGGCTGATCCGGAAAAGGCCTGGATCGCGCTGGCGGCAGCCTCGACTCTTGCGGGAAACCTGACTCTCCTGGGTTCCGTAGCCAACTTGATCGTCGCCGAGTCGGCCCGCCCCTTCGGCATCAAGCTGACCTTTGGAGAGTACCTGAAAGTAGGGTTGCCTTTGGGTGTCTTGTCGATTGCGATTACGGTGGTCTGGCTCACCTTGCCGTAACAGGATTTCTGGGGCTACACTTCCCCTCTGGAGGAACACGTGTACATTCCCGATCCGAACCGTTATCAGTCCATGGAATACCGCCGCAGCGGCCGCTCCGGTCTCAAACTTCCCGCCCTCAGCCTGGGCCTTTGGCACAACTTTGGCGGTGTGACCACCCATGAGAATGCCAGGGCTTTGACCCGTACGGCTTTCGATCTGGGAATCACTCATTTTGACCTCGCCAACAACTACGGTCCGCCTCCCGGTAGTGCCGAAGAGGCCTTTGGACGCATCCTAAAAAGCGATTTTGCCGGACTGCGCGACGAGCTGATCATTAGCACTAAGGCCGGTTACGGCATGGGAGTGGGACCCTATCAGGATTGGGGAAGCCGCAAGTACCTGCTCTCGAGTCTGGATGCCAGTTTGAAACGACTGGGCCTGGACTACGTGGACATCTTTTATCACCACAGGCCAGACCCTGAGACACCCTTGGAAGAAACCATGGGAGCCCTCGATCAGGCTGTCCGTTCGGGCAAGGCCCTCTACGCCGCTGTGTCGAACTACCCGGCGGACCGACTGCGGCAGGCTGCCAAGATTCTGCGTGACCTGGGGACGCCCTGTCTGATCCACCAGCCCAAGTACTCGATGTTTGTGCGTGACCCCGAAACTCAAGGTTTGTTTGAGGCTCTCGGGGACGAGGGAATCGGCAGCATTGTGTTCAGTCCGCTGGCGCAGGGACTGCTGACAGACCGCTACCTCGAGGGGATTCCTGCCGACAGCCGTGCTGGTTCCTCAGCGGTTTTTCTCAAGCCTGAGCAGATCACACAGGACAAACTGGCCCGTGTGAAGAAGCTCAACTCTCTGGCGCTTTCTCGCGGGCAAAGTCTGAGTCAGATGGCGCTGGCCTGGGTCCTTCGGCCGCAAGGAAAGCATCAGGTCACCAGCGCTCTGATTGGTGCCAGCAAGCCCCAGCAGATTGTCGAGAATGTCGGGGCTTTGAAGAACCTGGAGTTCACTTCGGGTGAACTGAACGCGATTGAAGGTATCCTCGGTTAAGCCGTGCAAACAGTTTCCGTACCTCTCCCTCCCACTGAGCTCGGAATGGGGGAGGGGAAACTGCCTCAGCATCGCCGCCGAAGGCTAGTATCCGGCCCAGCAGTTCCCGTGTGTCAACCACCGAAACGCTCCGGTCGAGGAAAGCACCCTCGTTGTCGGTGCCCGGGGTGTCGCTTTGATCCTGGTGCCAGCGTTGGGACTCAGCCAGACGCAGCGCGGCTCCCCGCAGTCTTACAGTGGTCAAGAAGGGTTTCCCGCCACGGAAAATGCCAAATCCAGATGCGGTCCAGGCTTCCACTTCTGCCTTCCAGGCTGGGTTCTTCTCATCGTGGACGTTAGGTTGAGCCGAAACAGCCAGCGATCGGATTCTTCCTAGATGAAAGGTTCGCAATCCTTCCCGCAGTTGATCCCAGGCGATGAGATACCAGACGCCTCCATAGTTGACCAGTCGCTGGGCCTCCACGCGGCGCTTGCTGGCCTCTCCCTGCAGGTTCACGTATTCCAGATCAAGGGACCGGTCGTCACGCATCCCTCGGCAAAGCCCTGCAAAAACCTCCAAATCGACGGCTTCGGAGGAGGGTGCTTCATAGCGGATGCGGTCTGCCACGGAACGATATTCCTTTGATACGGCCGCTTCGATTCCCGCTAGAATCTCCGCTGTCACCAGAGGTTGGTAGGCTTCGCTGGCAGCCCATCCTTTCACCAGGGCAGAAAACAGAACTTTGCGCTCATCGGCAAAACGGAACTGGATGAACGGTTTCTCGTAGCGGTAACGGCGTTTTCCCCCGTCGTAGGCAATAGGCGCGTCCAGCCGCCAACGCAGGTATTCGATATCCCGTTTTACCTGCCGCGACGAAACTTCAAAATGGTCTGCTACCTCGGCAGCCGTGACCCAGCCACGTTCCCTCATCCGCCTGTCCAGGTAAGCGATGCGTTCGGTTTGACTCATAGGACAATCGTAAACATTTTTTGTCAGTGGGACAATCGGTGTCCCACCTGTGGGACGATGATGAAGGCACAAGGAGCTTGAACCATGGAACACTATCAGATTGTTTTCGATACCCTGCACCGAACTTTCCTCGTCCGACGTCGCGTCTGGGGCCTATTCTGGAAATCCGTTTTCCGCTCTGAAATCTACTTCTGTGCCCTGGCTTTCAAGCGTCAACTGGAACGGCCCCGCTGGATCGCTTGAGCAAGGTCGCTTATGATAGAGAGACAATGCACACCCTGATGATTGTTGATGATGAGTACAATATCCGCGACGGACTTGTGAACGCCGTCCCGTGGGAATCCATCGGGGTGAAGGTCGTCGCGGAGGCCAGGGACGGGACCGAGGGTTTGGAGCAAGCCCGAAAGTTCCGTCCCGATGTCGTGATCACCGATATCAGCATGGATGAAATGGATGGCCTGGTCTTCTCCGAGGCCCTGAAGGCCGAGCGTCCCAAAACCAAAATCATTATTCTCAGCGGGTTCGGCGAGTTCTCTTATGCACGTAAGGCCATCGAATTGAAGGTCTCAGCCTACCTTCTCAAGCCTGTTGCCCCCGAAGAATTGCTGGCCGCTGTTGCGGAAGCCGTCAAAGCTCTCGAAACCGAACGTGAACGGTCGGTCCGCCTCGGCGAAACCGAGGAGGTGCCGGGGTTGAACCCGGTGAGCCGTGCAACCATCCGCCGGGCGCAGGAATATCTGGACACCCATTATGCCGACTATGCTTCGGGTCTGGAATCCTTGGCCGAACACCTGGGTCTGACCCCGGCCTATCTGAGCAAGTTGTTCAAAGCTGAGACCGGCAGGAATTATTCTGAGGCTTTGGCCGAGCTGAGAATTGAGAAGGCCAAGGCTCTGCTGCTTCAAACCAATCTGAAGACTTCGGAAATAGGACTTCAGGTGGGATACCCCAATCCGCAATACTTTGCCACAGCCTTTCGCAAGGCAACGGGTCTGACGCCTTCCGAATACCGGGAGCACCTGACATGACCCGCGTTCTGGCCCCGTTCGCCGGGTTGATTTTTCTGGCAGCGTGCAGCGCTCCTCCCCATGAGGCTGCCATCAAAGCACCCGTGAAGACGATCAATATCCTTCAGCAGAAGGTCGAAATCGCCGAGCCTTTGCGAAAAATGGCCAACGATTATGAAAAGGAACACCCCGGGGTCCGCATGGTCATCGAGACTTTTGGCGGCGGTCAGGATTTTGAAGCGGCTCTTGCCGACCGCTACCAGGCAGGAACCCTTCCCGATGTGTTCATGTCGCTAGGCTCCATCAGTCTTGATCCGTGGGTAGACCTGGCTGAAGACTTGAGCGGGCAACCCTGGGTGGCTGATCTGGCCCCAGGAACCGGCGACCAGGCAACCCGTGGGGGGCGTCTTTACGGAAATCCTTTCGCCATAGAGGGCTATGGGTTTCTCTATAACAAAACCCTCTTCCGGAAGGCCGGGATTGTCCGTCCGCCCGATACCCTCTCGTCCTTGCGGGAAGCCTGTCGAAAACTCGAAGCGGCAGGGATTGTTCCCTTTGCCAATGGTTATGCCGAGTGGTGGGTGCTCGGGGTGCATAACTTCAACCGGTTGCTTGGTTCCGTTTCCAACGTTGAACTATTTCTAAACAACCTGGGAGAAGGGGGGGCTCCCGGCCCCGATGCCGCAGTTGTGGAAGGGTGGATGGATCTATTGGATTTAACTTCCCGCTATGGTTCCCCCGACGCGCTTGCCACCGGCAGCTATACCGCCTCCGTAGCAGCCTTTCTAGCCGGGCAGGCCGCAATGATCCAGCAGGGAAATTGGATTGAGCCCGACCTGGTCAAGAATGCTCCTGAACTGGAAGTCGGGGTGCTGCCAATGCCTGTTTCCGACAAGCCCGATCTCCGGCTGTCCATGGGGGTACCCAACTTTTGGGTGATCAATAAAAACTCCCCGGTCAAGGAAGAAGCCAAACAGTGGCTCGAATGGCTTCACTCCAGTCCCACGGGACGACGGTTCCTGATCGAGGAACTCAAGGTGATACCGCCTTACCGCAGCATGGATTCTCTTTCCCTCGGCAGTCTTTCGGCCCTGTTTGCCGAAGTCTGGCGTAACGGTCAGACCCTGCCCTGGGCGTTTCCGGCGTATCAGGATAAGACCAAGGCCGTTGCGGCTGCCATGCGTACCTATTTGGAACTTCGGCCGAGTCACGAGGATTTCTGGAAACTGCTGGTACGGGCCTGGGGTCAGCCATGAGGCTCTCGGGCCGTTCCCTGACCCTGCGAACCCGCTTTCTGATCGCACTGCTCAGCGTAGCGCTGGTTCCGCTGGTCGGTGCCAGTATTCTGGCCGTTGCCACGACAACCCAGGCCCTGCGCGAAAAGATCGGCACCTACTCGCGACAGCTGGTGGGGCAGATCTCATTGAATCTGGATGGGGAATTCCGAAAGATCAAGGGCTTGACCGACGACATTCTGGTTTCACCCGAAGTTAGCAGCCGGATGGTGGGTTACAGGGTTTCCGGCCGGGCGGAAAAGCTCATGTCCCGGTTCATTTTCAGCAAGATGCTTCAGAACAAATTTCTGAATGTGGACTATGTGGATGACGTTGTGATGCTGTTCAGTCCCGAGGTGCCCGGTTATCCCAGCGATATGATTCAGACCACCGATCAGTACCTCTGGCCGATCTCAACCCTGGACAGGTTGACCCGAACCCTAGAAACCACCGGAGAAGTCCGCAATCTGGGCCTGACGCTGGCCAACCTTCCCTCGTCCGATACGGTTGATATCGTCTTGGTCAGACCCATCCGCAATGCCCTGGCCGATGAGACCTTGGGGTACCTGATTGTGGTCTTGAACCCGGAATTCTTCTCCCGCATTTATCGGACGGTCGATGTGGGGGAGGGTGCCGATCTGTTCGTCGTCGACGGAACCGGACGGGTGGTTTCCAGCCGGAAACCCGAGCGCCCTGTGGGAACGCTGGCCTTTCCTGAAGAGTGGCAGATGGCAGACGACACCAAGCCGTTCTTACGGTTCTGGCAGGGACAGGAACATTTGTTTTCCTTGGCACCGCTGGGAATTACAGGCTGGACGGTGGTAGGTGCCGTTCCTTCCTCGTACCTCGATTCCGAGACAGGAAAAATCGCGACTCAGGTCTTCCTGTTTTCCTTGGCGGCGCTCCTTTTGGCCTTGCTGGTGTCCCTTTCGATTGCCGAAGGTTTTACCGCACCGCTTCGCAACCTGGAAAAGACCATGGGGTTGTTTGGCGAGGGTGTGATGCAGGTCCGTTCCGAAGTGGTCCGTGAGGACGAGGTGGGGCGTCTCCAGCGGACGTTCAATATCATGGCTTCTGATATCACCAGCCTCCTGGGTCGCATCGACGAGGAGCACCGCCGCCGGCAATTGAGCGAGCTGCAGGTTCTGGAGTATCAGATCAACCCCCATTTTTTGTACAACACCCTCGACTCGATCAACTGGATGGCTCAGAAGGCCCAGCAGAAAGAGATCAGCGCTATGGTCACCTCGCTGGCTCGGCTGTTCCGCCTGAGTTTGAGCCGGGGTCGTGAAACTTACCGCGTCCGGGACGAACTGGACCACGTGAAGGCCTATCTCAATATCAGCCAGATGCGCTACCCCGACTGTTTCTCGTTTGAGTTCGAAGTGGACCCCGAGATTTTGGAACGCCGCACCCTCAAGATTGTCCTTCAGCCGCTGGTGGAGAACGCCATCAAGCACGGTATCAATAAGAGGGCAACAGACGGTTTGATCCGCATTACCGGCCGAGAGGTTGCAGGCGGACTAGAATGGAAAGTTATCGACAATGGAAAAGGAGTCTCTGAAGCCCGTCGGGAGACTCTGGTCCGTCAGTTCTCCGAATCTTCTGACAGTGACACGGGCCTGGGTGGGTTCGGACTGGCCAATGTCCACCACCGGATTCAACTCAACTATGGGCCAGCCTACGGCCTGACGCTGGAAAGCCGATTAGGGGAAGGGACGACTGTCCGGGTGTTTTTGCCTTGGGAACCGGAATCTGCCAAAAACTCAAACGAGATGACAAATCTTTGAACTTTACCGGTTTGGCAAACTCCCTTTATCCTGATTTCAGGTTGTTTAACCTGGTAATCGCCTGGCGATTTCCGATTTGTATCGTTATTTAAGGAGATGCTATGAAGAAACTTGCGTTTGTTCTCGTAGCCCTTACCCTTGCCATGGGTTCTTTTGCCCAGGGTAAGCTGACTTTGTTGCAGAATAAGGTCGAAATTGACAAGCAAATGAAGGCTTATGCCGCTGTCTGGGGAAAAGCCAACAACGTCGATATGACCGTCATTACTTCCGGTGGTGACAACGGTGACATGGGCGGCATGCTCAAGTCTGGCTATGCTGCTGGTGAAATGCCCGATATTTTCGTGATCGACGGTCCCGACGCCTACGCTCAGTGGGGCAACATTATCCTCGACCAGAGCAAGGAAAAATGGGTCGCCCAGACCAGCGTTGCCTACAAGGCTCCCGATGGAAAAGTCGTCGGTTTCCCTGTAGCCGTAGAAGGCTGGGGCATGGCGTACAACGCTGATCTGCTCAAAACCGCCGGAATCGATCCTCTCAAGCTCACCAGCTTGGGTGCCTACAGAGATGCCTTCAAGAAATTGGACGGTATGAAGGCCAAACTGGGAATCAACTCGGTTGTTTCCATGGCTGCCAGCACCGGTATGAGCTGGGTCACCGCCCACCATAACGTCAATAGCTACCTCTCTGGCGGCTTGAAGTTCGGTGACAAGTCTGTTGCCAACATGGCTCTTCAGGGCAAGGTCGACGCTAAACGCCTGGCCGATTATGCCGACTGGGTCGAACTGCTGTTTACCTACGCCGACAAGAACGTTCTGACCAACGGTACCTACGATGACCAGGTCGGCGCGTTTATGACCGGCAAGGCTATCTTCCTGCATCAGGGCAACTGGGTCGATCCCAACTACGCTTCGGCCAAGGCTACCTTCAAGGCCGCCTACGCTCCCCATGGTTCCAGCAGCGCCGTCACCGACGGTGTGTTCGTCAATCCTCCCGCTTGGTACGTGATCAACAAGGATTCCAAGAACGTTGCCGCCGCCAAGAAGTACCTCAATGACATGGTCTTCACCGAAGCCGGTCAGAAGTACATGGTCATTGAAGCCGGCATGATTCCCGCCTTTGCCAACATCAAGCTTCAGCCCACCGGACCTCTTTCCCAGTCGATTCAGGCTTGGGCCGCCAAGGGCAAGATCTACAGTTGGAATCAGTACCTTCTTCCTGAAGCCTTCCGCAACGACACCCTGGGTCCCCTCTACAATCAGTGGGCTCTGGGCCAGATCGACAAGGCTAAGTTCATCAGCTTGTTCACAGCGGCTGTCGCTACTTTGAAGCAGTAAGTCTTCTATCCGCCTCCCCTTTGTGGGGAGGCGGTTTTTTTTCCTTCGGAGGTACTTATGGTCCGCAAAGCCAAGCATCCGCTGGTGTTCTGGGTTTTCCTAGCACCGGTTCTGATCGCCTTCGTTCTGGTCATTGTCGTTCCCTTCCTGATGGGAACCTACTACAGCTTCACAGATTGGTCGTCCTCGGCAGCGAATCAAGGTGGTTTAAACTACGTTGGTTTTTCCAATTATGAGAAAAGTCTCGTTGACCCCAAATTTCTGACATCGTTTATCGTCACCTCGGTCTACACCGTTGCCAATATGTTTGCCGTCAATTTTGCAGCCTTTGCCTTGGCCTTGCTGGTCTCTAGTGCCATCAAAGGTCGCAACGTGTACCGCGCTGGGTTCTTTATCCCGAATCTGATCGGCGGGTTGGTACTAGGCTTTGTCTGGCAGTTCATCTTCAACAAAGCGATTCCCTATGTCGGCCCCCTGATTGGGCTCCCCGGCTTGGCCGAATCCCAAAACTTCTTGCTCAACATCACGGCCTTTGGAAACTCCTTTGCCATCGGCGGTATCACCAGTCTCGTGATTGTTGGTACCTGGCAGAGTGCCGGTTACATCATGATGATCTATTTGGCGGCGATTCAGAGCGTGCCTGTGGAACTTCATGAAGCAGCCCAGATTGACGGTGCTGGTCCCACAAGACGGCTCTGGGCCATCACTGTGCCCATGGTTGCCCAAG
>JAIFLN010000165.1 GCA_020049045.1 Spirochaetota bacterium
CGGCGGCTTTGCGCCAGCGTTCCACCACACCCTCGGCCAGAACGTGGTCACGGGTGTAGGGGTTGTCACGCCCCAGCTGGTGGTACTTTCCAGCGGCCAGTTCGTGGTAGGGCAAAATGTCTACCTTGGGAGCCTCGGTCGAGGCCCGCTCCAGTGAGCCGATAAACTTAAAAATCCGCTGTCTGTCCTCATCGCTGTCGTTGAACCCGGGAATCAGGGGAATTCGAAAAGTCACGTTGGGAGAGACCTTGGCGACGGTACGTGTGTTGGCCAGAACCAGCCCCAGATCGCCGGAGGTCTGCAGCAGGAACCGTTCGTCCTCGACCTGCTTCACGTCGATCAGCCAATCGACGCTTTGGGCCGCTACAGCCGCCACGGCGGAGGGCTCGACGGCCAGACAGCTTTCGATGGTCACCGATATTCCCAGCCTCTCCAACCGCCCGATACAGGACAGCAGAAACTCGGTTTGCGCCAGGGGTTCCCCGCCGGAGAACGTCACCCCGCCGCCGCTTTTAGCGAAGAAGACCTTGTCCTTCAGGACTTCTTCAATCAGAGCTTCCACCTCAACCTCGCGCCCGGCCAGGCGGATGGCCAGCGAAGGGCACACCTTGGCCAAGCCCAGGGGAACAGGCTTGCTCCGGTCGGGGACAATCTGTCCGTCGGGCAGTTCCTGCATGGCACCGCCGAAGCTGGGGTGCAGACACGAGCGGCACCGTATGCAGCGTTTGGCGTCGAAGAGAATTTCCACCTCGGTCTGCTGGCTTTCCGGATTGGAGCACCACCAGCAGCGCAACGGACAACCTTTGAAGAAGACGATGGTACGGATTCCCGATCCATCGTGGGTGGAATAGCGTTGGACATCGAAGGTCAACCCTTTGCTCATAGCATGAGATTAGGCCTTTTCCTTCATATTGTCAATATTTATCTTTCATATGAAAGTTTATTCGTGATTTTTGAAAAGGAAAAAAACACCGGCGGGACATTAAGAGGTATGATGGTCCTATGTTCCCCCTCATGCCGACTCATTCCCACCCTACATCCCGGGCTGTCTTCGTAGTCCAAAGCTGGCTGCTTTGGGGAAGCCTCCCCGTGCTCAGCATGTTCCTGCCGCTGTACCTGAACACCATCGGCATGAATACCGCACAAATCGGAATTCTCATGGCCTTGAGCCCGGCGATGGCGGTGATTCTGCCGCCGTTTATTGGTATGTACGCCGACCGCTCTCCCTCCAAGAACCGGGTTCTGCTGATTCTGACGGCGGGAGCTGCCGTTGTCGCCCTGCTCTACCCCTTGGCCAACGACTTTTGGTACTTGTTGCTGGTCGGGTTGCTGCTGGCGGTGTTTCAGTCGGCCCAAGGACCCCTTTCGGAGGCCATCACCCTCGAGGGGCTGGCGCATATGGGCAAAGCCTACGGCCCCGTGAGGCTGGCGGGAACCTTCGGGTTCATGGTGGCAGCCCTGGCCATTGGGCCTCTCCTGAAAATCGACGTGCGGTTTTTGTTTTTTACGGTGGGAGCCCTGGCCCTGCTGAACGTTCTAGCCGTGTCGCGCCTTCCCCTGGTCAAAGGCCACCAGGCGGACGGTAACCACGTTCCGGTATCGCACCTGTTCCACGATAAAATGCTGACCATCATGCTGGGGTTCGCCTTGGTCACCAACCTGACCCTGCAGTTCTACAACTCGTTTTTTGCGGTGTATTTTGTGGACCTGGGTGGGTCCCCCGACCAAGTCGGCTTCCTTTTGGCTCTGATGGCCATCAGCGAGCTGCCCTTTTTGTTGTGGGCGGAAAAGATTCTGGCCAAACTGGGCCTGAGGTGGACCCTGGTGGCATCGATGGGTGTGGTCGTTGTGCGTTTTGCCGCCCTGGCGCTGCTGCAGGCCCCCCTGTGGCTCTACCCTATTTCGCTGCTCAACGGCCTGACCTTCATCGTGTTCGCCTACAGCCTGGCCACCTACATTGCCAAAAACGTCCGCAAGGAACTGCGGGCCACTGGTCAGACCTTTCTGGGCGTCGCCTCGGCTTTGGGCCGCACGGTCGGTTCCCTTGGCGGAGGGTTGCTGGCGCAGAGCATCGGGCTGACGGCCACGTTTATCGTCATGGGAGTGGTCGCGCTGGCTGCCACAGCGGTATTCTTGGCGATGACCCGGGAAAAACAAGCAACTTGAAGGAGATACACATGGAATACACCAAACTAGGCCGCAGCGGTCTGGATATCTCGCGGATCTGTCTGGGAACCATGGGTTTCGGGGTGCCTCAGCCCAACTTTCACTCCTGGGTCATCAACTACGATGATTCCCGAAAAGTCGTCCGCCAGGCCTACGAGGCCGGAATCAACTTTTTCGATACCGCCAACGTCTACAGCGCCGGCACCAGCGAAGAGTTCCTCGGCAAGGCGCTGAACGAGCTGAACGACCGGGACCGGATTGTGGTGGCCACCAAGGTCTACTCCAAAATGCATGAAGGTCCCAACGGCATGGGCCTGTCGCGCAAGGCCATCCTTTCTGAAGTAGACAAGTCTTTGCGCCGCCTGGGGATGGAATATATCGACCTGCTCCAGATCCACCGCTGGGACTACACCACTCCCATCGAAGAAACCATGGAGGCCCTCCACGACCTGGTCAAGGCCGGCAAGGTGCGCTACCTGGGGGCGTCGGCCATGAAGGCCTACCAGTTTCTCAAGGCCTTGAGCACCGCCGAAGGCCACGGCTGGACCAAGTTTGTGTCGATGCAGAACCACCTCAACCTGATCTACCGGGAGGAGGAGAGGGAAATGCTTCCGCTGTGCCGGGAAGAAGGAATCGGGGTCATACCCTACAGCCCCCTGGCCGGAGGACGGCTGACCCGGGACTGGAGCGAAACCACCGAGAGGGAAGCCTCCGACAAGACCCTTCACCTCAAATACGACAAAACCATGGAGAACTTCCCCGGGCTCAGGTGGGTCTGGCGTGGCTGCTCCAGAAGCCTGGGATAACAGCCCCCATTGTCGGGGCCACCAAGGCCCAGCACCTCGAAGATGCATTGGCGGCCCTGGCAGTGAAACTCACCCCCGAAGAAGTGGCTTTGCTGGAAGAGCCCTACGTGCCCCACCCTGTGGTGGGGGCGTTGTAGATCTTGAAACAAGGAGCCTACCATGAAGTTGGGATTTGTCAGCGCCGTTCTGGCCGACTTACGCTACGAGGAAGTGATCGATTTTGCTGCAGAGCAGGGGTTTACCTGCGTCGAGATGCTGTGCTGGCCCGTTGGCCGCGCCGAACGCCGGTATGCCGGGGTAACCCATATCGATGTCTCGGACCTTGATGCATCCAAAGCAGCCGGTTATCTCGATTACGGCAAAAAGAAGGGCGTCGAAATCTCCTCCCTGGGGTACTACCCCAACCCTCTCGACCCCGATCCGGCCAAGCGCCAGGTTTACACCGACCATATTCTCAAGCTGATCGACGCTTCGGCCCTGCTGGGGGTCAACCGTGTCACTACCTTTATCGGCCGGGACAAGGCCAAGACCGTGGCGGAAAACCTGCTGGCTTTCCAACAGGTATGGACCCCTCTTGTGGCCCATGCCGAGGCGAAAAAGGTGCAGGTGGCCATCGAGAACTGTCCCATGTGGTTTTCGGACGATGAATGGCCGGGCGGCCTCAACCTGGCAACCACTCCCGCCATCTGGCGGGAAATGTTTAAGGCGATTCCCAGCCCATATTTCGGGCTGAACTACGACCCGTCGCACCTGGTTTGGCAGCAGATGGACTATATCAAGCCCATCGCCGAGTTCAAGGACCGGATCTTCCACATCCACTTCAAGGATGTGAAGATCTACCGCGACAAACTCGATCAGGTCGGCATCATGGCAAAACCACTGGCCTACATGGCCCCGAAGCTCCCCGGACTGGGCGATGTGGACTGGGGGAATTTTGTGTCGGCGCTCAACGACATCGGATTCCGTGGCCACGCCTGCATAGAAGTCGAGGACAAAGCCTTCGAGGATTCCCTCGAGTCGCGCAAGAAGTCGGTGGTCCTCAGCCGCAATTACCTGAGTCAGTATCTGTTGTAAGGAACGGAACATGGCAAACCCATATCTTGCAACTTTCAAGTTCAACTTGAAAGTTGCAAGAATCTGCCCTACTATTGAGCCATGATCCCTCGGAAAATCCAGCCCATCCTTCTCCAACGAGCTGCAGAGTATCCCATTGTCACGGTACTGGGTCCGAGGCAGGCCGGAAAGACGACGTTGGTGAGACAGACCTTTCCTGGGGCTTCCTATGCCAGTCTGGAAGACCCCGAGCTGCGGAACTGGGCCCAGAGCGATCCCCGTGGATTCCTGGACCAGCATCCTACCCCTGCCATTCTGGATGAGATCCAAAGGGTTCCGGAACTGTTGTCGTACCTGCAGGGCCGGGTGGATCAACACGCCGGACACGGCCAATACATCCTGACGGGGAGCAATCAGCCGCTGTTGGGCCAGGCAGTGTCCCAATCGCTGGCAGGCCGCACCAGCCTGCTCACCCTTCTGCCGTTTTCGTTGGAAGAGCTGGGGACTTCCGCACCGGACCGCGACCTCTGCCTGGTCAAGGGCTTTCTCCCGCGCATTCACCACGAAAATCAGCCCTGGCACCAGGCCTACCTCGACTACCTTTCCACCTATGTGGAGCGAGACCTGCGCCTGCTGATCCAGCTGAAGGACCTTTCCAAGTTCGAGATCTTCCTGCGGCTGCTTGCCGGGCGGGTGGGGCAGATTCTCAACCTCTCGGCGCTGGCCAACGACATCGGTGTGTCCTCGACCACCCTGGGCCATTGGCTAAGCGTCCTTGAGGCCTCGTTTGTTGTTTTCCGCCTGCCGCCCTACTTCAGCAACCTCGGCAAGCGGCTGGTGAAGAATCCTAAGGTCTATTTCACGGAACCGGGACTGGCGGCCGCTCTGCTTCAGATCGGCACTCCACAGCAGGCCTCCCGCGATCCTCTGATGGGGAATCTGTTTGAGAATCTCGTCGTGGTCGAAATCCTCAAGGCGCTTCTGAACCGGGGCCAACCGCCCCACCTGTCGTTCTACCGTGACAGCCAGGGCCATGAGGTTGACCTGATCCGCGAAGTGGAGAGAAGACCGGTTCCCCTCGAGATCAAGGCGTCGCAAACCTACGCTCCCGAAATGTCGCGCGGATTGGACTGGTTCACAAAGAACGTGCCGGGTACCTGGCCGGGATGCGTGGTCTACGGTGGTTCCGAAGTCCGCACGGCCCCCGGAGTCCAGGTGCTGTCCTTTTCTGAGTCGGCAAGGTGGGTCGATGAGGGGACTCCGGGTTTCGACAATGACTCCCAAAACAAGTAAAATCCTCTCACAGAGAATCCGTAAAATGGTTTGGGGGAAATCAATCATGTCCATTATCAACTTCGGGTCACTCAATATCGACGATGTTTATACCGTTGACCATATTCTACGACCTGGGGAAACCCTGGCAGCCTCAAGCTACCAGATTTTCCCCGGAGGGAAGGGAAACAACCAGTCGATAGCCCTGGGCCGGGCCGGCGCTTTGGTGGCGCACGTGGGCAAGGTCGGCGCCGACGGCCTGTGGCTGCTTGATCTGCTCGAGAAAGCCGGGGTCGACACCAGCCGGGTACGGAAGTCCGACGGCCCCACGGGCCGCGCCATCATTCAGGTCGACTCAACGGGCCAGAACAGCATTCTCCTGTTTGCCGGGGCCAATAAGACCCTGACCCACGACGAACTGCGCGCGGCCCTCGACACCTGCCGTCCCGGCGATTGGATTTTGACGCAGAACGAAATCAGCGGCGTATCGTACCTGCTTGCCGAAGCCAAGGCCCGGGGCCTTCCCGTAGCCTTCAACCCGGCTCCCATGGGGCCGGAAGTTCTGGACTACCCCCTCGATGCGGTAACACTTCTGGTGGTCAACGAAACCGAGGCCGAGGCCCTGGCTGGCTGTTCAGGTTCCCCCGAACGGTTGCTGGACGCTCTGGCAATCCGCTACCCCGATATGCAGATTGTCTTGACCCTGGGAGGCGACGGTGTCGTCTTCCACTCGGCCTCCGAGGGACGCCTCCGGGTCAAGGGCCAATCCGTGAAGGTGGTCGATACCACAGCGGCTGGCGACACCTTTCTGGGGTACTTCCTGGCTGCACGCCAACGGGGTTTCGACATCCGAAAAGCACTTGAGACCGCCAATCAGGCTGCTGCCATCACGGTCACCCGGCCTGGGGCCGCGTCTTCGATTCCCCTGTGGGACGAGGTCCGAATCTAATCTTTGTATTTTCGTTTGATACGTGGAACCCAGGTTCGGAGGCCTTGCTGAAAACCCCATTGGGAATTTGATTCAATCCTGTCAGGGAGGTAGAATAGGAGAAAGATGGAATTTCACTACACCTACCGGGACTACCGGGAGTGGCCCGACGATGAACGGTGGGAACTGATCGACGGCGTGGCTTATAACATGCGCCCGGCTCCCAGGACCGGACATCAGGACATCGCCGGCAACCCGACGGCCTCTTCGGCATCGAGATCACCTTTGAGCAGCGTCTGAACCTCCATCGTCGCCAGCGTCGGAGCCGAAAGGTCGGCCAGTGCCGAGGCGGCCGCGCCGCCCACACCCAAAACCCGCATTCCCCCGCTTCGGGCGGCCATCAGCCCTGCCTCGGCGTCTTCCACCACAAGGCATTCCGCCGGGGACTTTCCCAGCCTCTGGGCGGCGAGAAGGAACACCTCGGGGTCGGGCTTGCTCTTCTGGATGTCGTTGCCGTCAGCAACCGCGTCAAAGGCAGAGGCCAAGCCGATCTTCTGCAGAATCAAAGGGGTGTTTTTGCTGGAGGAACCGATGGCGATGGCGACGCCGGCTTGTTTCAACTCTTTCAGAATGCGCATCACCCCGGGCAGAATGTCCTGGGGGCTGAGGGTCTGCAGCGAGTCGCGGTAGTATGTGTTCTTGGTCTCCATCATCCGGTTCTTCTCGTCCTGAGACCAGAGACGCTTCGATTTCGCTAGAATGATCTCCAAACTTTCGGCCCGGCTGACGCCCCTCAGGGCTTCATTGTCGTGGCGGGTGAAGACAATTCCGGCCTCATCGGCCAAGCGCTTCCATGCCTGAAAATGAAATTCGTCCGTAGAAACGATAACGCCGTCCAAATCAAAAATAACCGCTGTAATGCTCATAGGGAGGTCTCCTTCATAGGTGGGTGTCCCACCGTCCGCAGAACGCATCCACTGGACTGGTTCCCCGGAAGGTATCACGACCGACAAGCTTGTTCACCAGTGAATCCAAAATGGTATCGGTGGAACCGTAGGTATTGATAAAGGTGCGCACCCGGGGCACGTCGAGCAGATGGTAGGGGTTTTCTAACGAAATGAACACCGTGGGCACCGAAGTCATATAGATGGGCACATTGGCTCCCATGGGCTGGGCCCACTCGATGCGCACTACGGTCTGGTTGCTCTTGGTCGACAGGTTGGCTACGTACACCAGCACGTCGTACTTGCCCACCACAGAAGAGGTAGGTGTTGCCATGCCTTCCATACCCGGAGAAGGAACGTACACATCGATTTGGAACCCTTCGGCCTGGAGCTTCTGCTTCAGCAGCTCGACGGCCCCAACCCTCGCCGAGTAGGCCACACCGGCCTGTGACTCAATGCCGTAGAACAGAACCCGGGGGTAGCGCTTTGCCGTCAAAGGCAAGACTCCCGACTCCTCTTTGACCAGGGTGATGCCCTTGTCGGCGCAGTCGCGGGCCCAGCCCTGATGTTCCTTCGAGGGGAAAGCGCGGGCAGCCTCGTCAACCTTGGGGGCCAGTTGACCGGCTTTGGCCTTGGCGGGAAGCTTGAGGGCGGCTTTCAGCGCCAGAATGCGGGTGACGGCTTCGTTAAGGCGGTCGTGTGTAATGACGCCGTCCATCACCCCCTTTTTCATAAAGGCGTAGTCTTCCTCGAGGTTGCGGGCAAACAGGAACATATCGCAACCAGCGGCAATGGAGGCCGGCACCATCTGGTTTCGGGGCATGGGGATGACCATTCCGGCCATGGTGGAGGCGTCGGTCACGATCAGACCGTTGAAGCCCAAGCGCTCGCGCAGCAGGCCGCCCAGCAGTTCGGGGGCCAGCGAAGCCGGCAGAATGTCTTTGTCCTGAATTCCGGGGCTGAGAACCCTCGACCAGGCGGGCTGTGCAATATGGCCGATCATGCAGGTCATCGCCCCGGCTTCAATGCTGGCCTTGTACACTTCGCCGAACGATTTGTCCCATTCGTCACAGGTGAGGCTGTTGATGCTGGTGACCAGGTGCTGATCGCGCTCGTCGACACCGTCGCCGGGAAAATGCTTGATCGAGGCGGCCACGCCGTGGGCCTGCACAGCCTTGACGTAGGCCGCTCCCATGGTTTTGACGCGCTGGGGGTCAGACCCGAAGGTGCGCAGGTTGGTGATGGGGTTGCGGAAGTTATAGTCGATATCGATGATGGGCGCGAAGGCCCAGTTGGCTCCCACAGCCTTCCCTTCCCGTCCGCAGACAGTGCCGAGTTTTTCGGCCATGGTCACGTCGCCGGTGGCGGCGATTTCCATGGGCGAACCCAAAAAGGTTCCTTCGGCGATCAGCCCGTTGCCGCCCTTTTCCAGGTTGGCCGCGATCAGCATGGGAACGGGCGAATGGGTTTGAAGGTAGGCGATGGTCCCCACCACCTCGGCCAGGGGCATGGGACGGCACATCAGTCCGCCGGGCTGATACTTGCGCAGCATTTCGCCCATCGAGGCCTCGTCGATTTCGCGGGCAATCAGGCAGAACAGCTGTCCGATCTTCTGGTCTTCGGTCATTCCTGCCAGAGTGGTTTCCACCCAGCGGATTTCTTCTGGGCTCAGGTGAAACGGGGCGGCGTTCAACTTCATGATGTTCCTTCTTTGTGAATAAACGTATCAGAAGACCGTCGGAGGTGGCAACGGCCGTCTCTTGACCCTTCTGGACCAGGACGGCACCGTCACGAGGAAATATCCTTCCGCCGGGGGAACCCGGGCCTACCTCACCCGCATCCGCATCGAAATCGCTGCGCTTATTCTCCAGAAGAAAACCTTATCGATCCTTAATGGACTAGGCAATGACGCGGATGGCTTTAGCGCCCTTGTCTCGGAAGAATTCTCGGTAGGCATCGTTGGTTTCCTGGGGAACATTTTCTTTGGGAAGGCGGGGATCGAGCGGTATACCTAGTTTTTCATACTTGGCGTTGCCCATGGTGTGCCAGGGGAGGACCTCGATGCCCATCAAGCCAGGGTATCGGGACTCAAGGTTCACAATAGCCTGAAGGTGATCGGTATCGTCGTTGAGCCCTGGAATCATCGGACAGCGGAGCAGGATATTGGCACCCCGGGCCACCAGAAAATCCAGGGTCTTCAAAATAGGCGCTAACAAACATTCCACGAGGTCGAGATGTTGCTCAGGGGCCGCCTTATAATCAAACAGGTAGAGGTCAGTAAATTCCAGGCTTCGTTCGTACACGGACAAAGGGCCATAGCCAGTGGTGTCCAAGGTAGTGTGGATGCCCTCTTCTTTCATCCGGCGAAGGATCTCGAGGGTGAATTCAGGCTGGGCGAGGGGCTCTCCCCCCGACAAGGTGACCCCACCGCCGCTGAGCTCGTAGTACACCCTGTCCTTGAGGCACTCAGCGACAATCTCATCCACCGACACCACCCGCCCATAGCCCTTTTCGATGAAAAAGCTCTGGGTTTCGGGATTGTGACACCATACGCAACGCAGGGGGCAGCCTTTGGTGAACACCGTAGTCCGAATTCCGGGACCATCTACCGTCGAGGTCCGGTGGATGTCGGTGATGATGCCCGTGGAGGCGTTTGTCTCAGCCATGCTCGGTCCGGGAGAGTATCTCCTGTTGGGTAGCCTTGTCCAAGTCGATGAACCGAGCCGAGAAACCGCCCACCCGCACCAACAAATTGGCGTAGTTTTCGGGGTGTTCCAAGGCTGCCATCAAGTCCTTGCGGTTGGTGACGGTGACCATGGTCTGGGCCCCGCCTTGCTTCCAATAGCCGGCGAAGAGGGCGTGGTACAAGTCGCGGTTCTTTTGAGGAAAACTCGATGAGAGTTTGACATTCTGCACGGCTCCGGCGTGGACCGAGGGGTCTACCTTGGCCTGACTGTTAAGCAAGGCGGTGAGGCCGTTTTTGTCTGACCCGGCCGAGGCCGAGTTCCCTGGGGCCATTGGCTCACCGTAGCGACGACCATCGGCAGAGGCCCCCGTGGTTTTTCCCCATAGCGTGTTGTGGTTGTTGTTAATGATGACCACCAGAAAGTGATGAAGGTTTGTCTGTCGTGCCGCAGCTTGGGTTTCAAGGCAGATATGATTGTCCACTTTCTGCACCATGCTGTCGGCGAGGTCTTCGTCGTTGCCGTACTTGGGGGCGTTCTTGAAGTCCTCCCGCATGGCCTCAAAGCCTACCCAGTCCGCCCGTAAGGCTGCCAAAACATCGCCTCGGGAGTACTTCTTGAACTTGTAAACCAGCTCGTTCAAGGCGGTGAGGCTGTCGGCGGTGTTGTTATTGCCGTATGTCTCATTAGTACCCCCCAGATATCGGATTCCTCCCCTTAAAAGAGGCCGTTGACGGGCCACACAATCATCGTACAACAGGCTGATCAATGAGAAAGGACATTCTCTACCAGTGGTTTGATAAATGGAACCTTGCCCCAGGGCTCCGGCGTTTACCAGCCACTCGGTGGTCTTGGTGTAAACCTGCCATAGTTCTTCAAAGGAGGAATACTTCTCGAGGCATCCCAAGTCGGGGGCCATGGCACGTCCTGCTAGGTTTTTTCCGTGGTTCAGGGCCAATTCGAGGGCCATCTGCAGGTTGATGATGAAGTTTGGGGTGCCGCAACTCTGGTGATCAATGATGTATTCGCCGCAGCCAAAGGGGATGTACTGCTCAGCGGTTGCTTGGTCCACTCCGAAGGCCTTGGCTGCCGCTGGAACATTCACATCGTCGTTGTAAAGCATGGGGAAAGTCTTGCCATGGCCGATGACATCGTAGGCCTTGGTAAGGAGTTCCGGATTCTGGCCCTGGTAAAAGCGAAGGGTCAGCTGGGGCAGTGGCAGGCTGAGGCTGTCGGTGGTCTCAATGGCTAGCAAGGCAAACCGGTCAGCGGAGGCCTCGTTGGCCCGACCCTTGCCACCCACGATGA
This sequence comes from Spirochaetota bacterium, assembly GCA_020049045.1. GTDB lineage: Bacteria > Spirochaetota > Spirochaetia > JABEVK01 > JABEVK01 > JAIFLN01. The sequence continues at coordinate 11,162 of JAIFLN010000165.1, forward strand.
TCCGGGCGTCCCAATGCGCGATTTCCTCTTCCAAAATGGTGTAGAAGTTCTGCATCAACTCCAAGGCTTCTGACCACAACAGCGAACCCGAATCCAAATCTTGGCATAGAAGGGGACCCAGGGCGATGTCGAGCCGGCCAAAATTGATGGTCCCGGTGATGGTTTGCACCCCTAGCACCAACTGAAGACCTTCGTGGAAACTCTGAGGCGCATGTTCCGTCAGACCCTGGAGTACCTCTTGTAGCCGAAGGGACCGGGGCGTTTCGGGGAGCTTGGCCGCTTCGGCCCTCCAATGGAGCAAACACCGGCTCAGGCGTTTGACCGAGGCAAGGGTGGCTTCGAGGAACTGGCGGCCCTCGTCGTCCCTGGTCTTTTCCAGCGCCGTGGTGACCAGTTCTTCCAGGCCGGGAACACCGAGGTTGACGAGTTTACCGTAATCGAGTTGAAGACCGGCAATCCGGAACAGAGCGTAACCGGGACTGCTCAAATCCCCGTTGCCTCCCCCATACTGCAGGGGCAAACGCTCCCGGACTAACGCCGGAAACTCTCGCCAACACTGAGCGGCGGTGGCTTCCTTGTCCCAAAAATCCCGGAGCTCGTTCCAGTGTTCCTGGGGACCAGAACACGCGGCGGAGTTGAAATAGTAGCCCATGCCGCCATACTGGGGCGAATAGCCCACCTCGGGGTACAAACGCTTGCCGCAGAGCCAGTCGGTGGCCCGGGGTGAGACAAGAACCGCCGGGAATTGGACATCTTCACACAGTTGCTCCCGAAGGTAGGCGTTGTGTCTCGAACCTTCTTGGTAAGCCCGGGTAAAGTTGAGGGCGTATTCGAGTCCTAAGACATCGAGGGGTCGGTTGGTTGCCATGGTTTCAACACTAGTGCGGAAATATGATGTCGTCCTGTACATTAGTGCCAAAAAACTGTATTAAAATGATGCAGGAGTGTCTATGCGTCATCTTTCTTGGGAAGAAATTCAACTCCCGGGTTCGGTGTTTCACCTTTCACTGACCACCTACAAGCCCCACGAGAGGTTCCCCCTCCACGACCACAACTTCGGGGAATTGACCTTGATCGGTTCAGGCCAGGGGTGGCAACTTTTGAATGGACAAAGAGACGAGCTGGTACCAGGGTGTCTCTGGATGATCCGCCCCACCGACCAGCACCTGTTGGTGGCGGGGCCCCAGGGGCTGGAGGTTCTCAATTGTGCCTTTCCTGTTGGCCTTGCCCTTGAGTTGGAAGACCGGTATTTTCCCGGTGAAAACGGCTACTTCCGCTCCACCGAGACCCAACCGTGTTCGCAAGTCCTGGCCGGAGAAACCTTGGTGAGGTCGGTGAACCTGTTTCACCAGAACGCGGGCAAAAACCGGACACTTTTCGAGTTGCACCACCTGCTCCTCAATTTCTACTCCATCCTTCGATTTCCCTACTCGGATTCACTCATCATGGGTGCCCCCGATTGGTTGCGTCACGCCTGTCTCGAGGTTCGCAACCCAGAAGACCTCATCCAAGGTCTTCCCCGGTTTTTCTTCCTTGCCGGACGCTCCCCCGAACATGTCTCTCGCGAAATGAAGCGTCTGATGGGGAAAACCCCTACCGAGTTCCTCAACGAATTAAGACTGGACCGGGCGTCCCAGCTGCTGTGCACCACCGCCCTGGGCACCCTGGAGGTGTCCCTGGAGTGCGGCTTTGAGAATCTCAGCTGGTTCCACAGGCTGTTCAAAAGTCGCTTCGGGGTCACCCCGTTGCAGTACCGCAAACGGGGCGCCGCAGCGATGGCGAATAGTTGACCGCGCAACGATCATCCTGAATTCGTTGTTCAGGAGGAAACCCATGGCCACCATTCTCACCTTGATCCCCTGGGAAGCAGCTTCATGGCCCAACATCTGGGGCTACCGATCCCTTTGCACCTTCTCTCCCGGTGCCACCCTGTTGGGCTTGCTGGTTTGGAGCACCGTGGTGTGGGCCGACGCAAAAGCCCGTTCCACCGACGCCTCCACCGCAGCGACCGAGCTCGAAGATGAGGACGAGGACGAGGACGAAGAAGAGGATTATCGGAGATATTGAGAACGGGAAGTAAAAGATCTCCCATGGGGATTTCTACGCGGCGAGGCCAGCAGCCTGAAAGTCTTCTTCACTCAGGGCTCCTATGATTCGATCAGATTTCAGCCCTGGTAAAGGTTGGTTTCGGGACCATAAAAGATTATTCCACGGCACAAAACGAACGTCTCGACCTCAGAGGCCCTTCGGGGTAAGCTGAGAGGATTCAAACCATGCCCCTATGGAGATGCCCCCATGCTCTCACTCTTTCAGAATCTCGAAGCAACCCTCAAATCCCCTTCGTCCCAGCCGATTCTGTCAGAAGCGCTCGAGGCAACCACTTGGGATCGCCTTCGCCGGACAAGCTTTGGCCAACAAAAACTGGCGGACCTGTTCGACACCGCCGAAAAACTGCTCCAGCAACCCTTCGAACCCAACACGTTCCAGCACTTTATGCGCTACTACCGGGACGGCGACCGTCTGGACTACGAAACCCGGTACTTTAACCAGAGGCAGAAGCTCGAAACCTACGCCCTCGCCATCTTGGCCGGTGGTGAGACGAAATACCTGACGGCCCTGGAAAACTGCCTCTGGGCCATTTGCGATGAGTATTCGTGGTGTTTTCCGGCCCACATGCCGCTCCAACCTGCCGAAGGCCAGTGGGACCACCGCCACTTCGTCGACCTGTTTGCCTCCGAAACGGCCTTCGCTCTTTCCGAAATCCGAAACCTGTTGGGCCATCGGTTGGCCCCCGAGTTGTGTCACCGAATCAAGCGGGAGGTTCTAGACCGGGTGGTCGATTCGTGGGCCGACAACACCTTTGACTACCAATGGAGTTCGACTACCAGCAACTGGGCGGCCGTCTGCGCCGGCAGTGTGGGGGCAGCGGCTTTGTATCTGGTCGAAGACCCTCGGCGACTGGCAGCCATCCTTACCAAGCTGGCGGGTCCCCTGTCCCACTACCTCGAGGGGTTTGCCGAAGACGGAGCCTGCACCGAGGGTATGGGGTATTGGATTTACGGGTTTTCGTTCTACGTGTCGTTTGCCGACCTTTTGGCCCGGCGTACCGGCGGCCGGGTCGATTTGCTGCGCGCCCCCCTGGTGAAGGCCAAGATCGAAGCCATCTGTCTTTTTCCCCAGCGCAGCCGGCTATTTGGCCGGGCTTTGGTCTCCTTTGCCGACTCCTTTCCACCCTACCGTTATCCCCTGGGGGTGAGTTCTTACCTGGCGGGATTTGTTCCTGGTATGAAGCTTCCGGGGCTAGAAGTGGCCGAAACTTTGGTAGAGGACCATGCCCGACGCTGGTGCAAGCATGTGCGGGATTTTGTCTGGTTCAACCCCGACGCTCCACTGATGAACGAAGAGACCACCGACGGACACCACTACTTCCCCGACGCCCAATGGTTGGTGGTCCGCAAGGCGGGTCAGCCCTCGTTTGGCTTCGCGGCTAAGGGGGGGCACAACGAGGAACCCCACAACCACAACGACATTGGCTCGTTCCTCCTGGTGCGAGGGCAAGATACTTTTCTAGCAGACCTGGGGGCAGGTCTGTACGATCGAGCCTACTTTGGACCGGGGCGGTATGATCTCTTGGTCAACGCCTCAAGGGGACATTCGGTTCCCCTGATTGATGGGGTGGAACAAGCTTTTGGCAAGAGTTTTGCCGCGAAACAGACCCGACACCGGCACGATGGCGATGACCATGAGTTTTCTATGGACTTGGCCGGGGCCTACCCCGTGGGACCTCAAAGCCTGATTCGCACCTTTGGGGTGAACACCGGTCCCCTTCCCTGGCTCAAGCTGAAAGACACCTATGATTTCCCAACCTCGGGGTTCCACACCCTGAGGGAGCGGTTTGTCACCGAACTCGAAGTCACCAAAACGGACTCGTCCTCGGTTGTCATCCAGGGAATTCAAGGCATCCTCACTCTCAAGGCCGACCGTCCCCCCACCCGCATCGAGGTAGTCGTCGAGCACTACCTGGAACACCACGGAGCATCGGTACCGGTTTGGCTGGTGGATTTTGTCTATGAAGAAACCGCGAGCCATTGGGAACTCTCGTTTGAGTTCTCCTAAGATTGCACCTCGGCCTGGCAGTACGCCTTGCCACCTTTGAGGCGCGGTCCCAGCAGCACCAGCTGGGCGATTCCCAGTGCCAGAACGACCCCGGCGGTCCAGACAAAGGCGGCGTTCATAGAGAAGGTCTCGCTCACCCAGCCGCAGGTGAGATTTCCCAGAATGTAGCCGGTGTTGATCACGATTTCGTGCAAGGTGTTGCCCCTGGTCCTATCGTTGTACCCGGCGTTGTTGTGAAACTGGACAAAGCTGTATTGAAAGCTGAACAACGCTCCTACGAAGGCGTAAAGGATGAAAACCAGAACCGGGTTACCCGCCAGAGGGAACAGCAGCGCCAACAACGCGAGACCGGCCTGGACTCCTGGAATGACCCAGGGTTGAAAGTGCCAGAACTTCAGGCGGCTCCAGAGAATAAATCCAAGAGCATTGACCGTCATCCGGGCCATCAGAAAGGTCGCGATCAGGGCTTCGTTGATGTGGAAGGCATCGCGGGCATAAACCGGGTAGATATTCATCAGTGTCCCCACAAAAAAGGTGAGGGAGATCATTCCCAGCCTGGCAGGAAACCGCAGCGGCGTCTTGAAGGACCCGGCCCGAGGGAGGGCGGTCTTTTCAGCCGCAGCTGGTTTCACAAGGTCTTTTGCCAGGCCCAGATACGCGACAGCGAAAATCAGAACTGCCATGACAATGCCCACGATAAAGGGCAGCCGGACGTCGGCGGTCAACAGAAGTCCGCCCATCAAAGGGGCCAGGATACCGCCGCTGGACCAGGCCAAATTGAACCGGCCCATAATTCGACCCAGGTCAGCACCGTCTTTTCCTTTCGAAATCCAAGCCCCCATGCGGGGCCAGAACAAAGCCATGCTCACACCGAACACGGCATGAAACACCAGTGTTACCCCAAGAAAAGGAACAACGAGGTAGACTGCAATACAGATGGGAGCCCAAAGGATACCGGTCAGAATCCCCGTTCGGAACGATCGGAGGTTCCATTTCAACAGGATGAGCATCGCTGCGACATACACCAGGCCCTGAAGCGAGACGGCCAAACCGATCAGACCCTTGTCTGCCTGAAATAAATCCTTCAGATAGAAAAGGATAGAGTAGTTGACAGCACCCATGGAGACACTGAAGAAGAATGAACAGATCAGCAGAATAGGAACAGGATCGGCTTTCGGTCGAAGCATTTCCTTCAGCTCCCCAGAGCGGCCACCACGCGCTTGAGGTCCTGACGGATGGGCAGATGCTGGGGACACAGTGGTTCGCACTCCCCGCAGTCGACGCACTGGTGCGCCTTTTCCTTGTCCCCTATCCAGTTGTATCCGCCCTTGGCGGCGGCGCTGCGGTCAAACATCGCATAGGAATTGAACACGGCAAAGTTGCGGGGAATATCCACACCGTGGGGACAGGGCATGCAGTAGCGGCAGGCGGTGCAGTTCACTTCAATCAGTCGCCGGTACTCGGCCTCGACTTCTTCGAGCATCACGCGTTCTTCGGGGGCCAGGCAGCCTGGTGAGGCAGCACCGGCGATGTGCAGGTTTTCCTCCAGCTGGTCCCGGTGGCTCATTCCGCTCAAAACCGTAGCCACACCTGCCTTGTCCCACACCCACCGCAGACACCAATCGACCGGCGAACGTTCCACCCGGGCCTGGTCGTAGCGGGCCTGAACGTTGACAGGAATGGGGCCAGCCAGGTTCCCGCCGCGCAGTGGCTCCATGACGATCACATCGGTGCCACGGGCCACCGCCCTGTCCAGACCCGCCTGCCCCGCCTGAAAACCGCGGTCGAGAAGGTTGTATTGAATCTGACAGAATTCCCAGGGGTAGGCGTCCAGTACGGTGTTGAAAACCGGAGCTTCATCGTGGAACGAGAATCCGAAATGACGGATCTTCCCTGCTATTTTGGCCCGTTCGCAAAACCCGATGGCGTCAAAATCCTGGCACATCTTCCAGCGCGCTGCATCCATGGCATGAAGCATATAGAAATCGATGTGGTCGGTTTGCAGCCGGGCCAACTGCTTGTCCAGGTATTCCTCGAAGTCGGCGGGCTTCTGAATCAGCCACAGCGGCGATTTGGTGGCCAGAAAGGTCCGGTTGCGGTAGCCGTCAAGCAGGGCCTTTCCCACCACGACTTCGCTTTCACCCCCGTGATAGGGCCACGCGGTGTCGACGTAGTTCACACCGGCGTCGATGGCCCGGCGGATCATCCAAATCGCTTCCGCCTGGTCGATGGCTCCGTCTTTCTGCGGCAACCGCATCGCTCCAAACCCGAGTTGGGAGACCTTTTCTCCGGCCAACGTTCGATACATCATAACCAGGCACCTCTTAATGCGAGTTTACAGGTTAAAGTGTACTCGAAGGCAAGGGGGTTTAGGAAAGAATTGACCCTGGTTTGAGCTTTTCGGCGTTGAGGCCTCCCCACAAGGTTCCCCTGCGAAGGCCTTCGACCAGGGACCCACCCTCTACCAGGACAGCAGCGAGACCAGCCGTAAAGGAGTCGCCCGAACCTGTGGGGTTCAGCGCTTTTCGGAGGCCTACCGGCTCCTCGGCCAGGAACTCACCATTCCAGTACCACGTCGGTTTTGATCCCCGGGTGAGGACCAGATGGGTGCCGAATTTGATCGATAACTCCCTCGCCACGTTTTGGGCATGGGCACGAACGTCCGCCCCGGCCTCAGGGACCGGCCAGGTAGTCAGAAACTCCGACAAGTTGGGTTTGACCACGAGGGGCCGGTGCGCCAGGCTCGCCAAGAGGTCGTCCCCCTTCACATCGAGGATCAGGGGAAGGCCGGCAGCGTGGGTCCGCCGTGCCATTTCGGGAATGACCTGGGTATCAAACCCGGCGGCCTTGGTGCCCGAGATCACCACAGCGCGGCATTCAGGCAGGGTGGCGTCGAACAGCGCGAGAACCCGTTCTCCGGTGCCCGGTGACACAGCGGCAGCCTCCTCGACCAGCTCGGTGGCGTGGCCTGATATTTCGTCAATCACGGTGTAGCAGAATCGGATTTCAGACCCCGAATCGGCGGTTCTCACGTCGATGCCGTCGGAGGCGCACATTGCCAAAAACCAGTCGCGGTTGACCCCTCCGGCCTGGGTCAGGTGGATCGCTCCGATACCGGACTCGGTGAGAACCCGTGCCACATTGAGTCCCTTGCCAGAAGCATCGACACGATGCAGCGCCGTGCGGTTCACCTCCCCCGGAACAAGGCTTCGAAACACCAGCGTTTTTTGAAGGACGGGGTTGAGGCAGACACAAAGAATCATTGCAACGCTCCCTCCGCGAAAGGTAGCATACGGTACTCTTGAGCGGCAACAGGACCAGGAAAGTTCCACCCAGAGGGAGCACTGTTTTACCTAATGAAACAACCTTGACAGGATACGGCACTCGGGGTAGGGTCGAACCTATGTCAGACCAGGAAAAACCCGGTGCTGTTGTCCAGACGTTGGACAGGGCGTTGAAAATCATTGAGTTGCTTGCCCTGCACAGCGAAGGGTTCGGAGTCACCGAAATCGGGGTGCGGGTGGGGCTCCACAAGAGCACGGTGCACCGACTTCTCAGCCACCTCGTTTCGCAGGGCTATATTGAAAAGGACGAGGCACGCTCGGTGTACACCCTGGGCCTCAAGTTTATCGAGCTGGCCAGCCTGCGGCTCAACCAGGTTGAGCTGAAAACCGAGGCAGGGCCCTACCTGCGCAAGTTGGCCGCCACCCTCGACCAGCCTGTCCACCTGGCCATTCTGGCCGGTGCCGAGGCAGTCTACATCGAGAAGATTGAACCCCGCGCCCACCTTCGAATGTATTCCCAGATCGGCAAACGAATTCCGGTCTCGTGCTCGGCCCTGGGTAAGTGCCTGGTTGCCGATTTTACGTCCGAGTCTCTTCAGAACCTGGCGCGATCCATGAGCTATGAACGCTTCACGCCCACCACCCGCACCACACCCGAGGCGTTCCTGGCCGACGTCGCCCTGGCCCGCCAGCGAGGCTGGGCCTTGGACGACGAGGAGCATGAACCGGGCATCCGTTGTATTGGGGCACCCATCCGCGACTTCACCGGTAAAACCGTGGCCGCGCTGAGCGCCTCGGGCGACCTGTCTGTCATCCGGCCCGAGCCCGAGGCGCGCATCAGCGACCTGGTTGTCGAAACCGCCAAGTCCATCAGCCGTCGCCTGGGCTGGCTAGGAAAGTAAACCCTCGGGTTTGTGGCAGCTGTTCTTGATCGTGTAGCGGGCTCCCGACTCGGCCGAGCGGTGGATGCCGTGCATGATTTCCAGAACATGCAAAGCCAGAGCCCCGTCGGCGCGGTGCGGTTTCCCTTCGACCAAGCCTGTTGCCAGATCACTGACCCCCAGTCCCCGGGAATTCTCGGCGTACCCGAACAGCAGCGGCAACTCGGTCCACTCCTTCGACCCTTTTTTACGGAACCGGATGGGACCGCCGAAGGTGTTGGGGTCGGGAACCTGCAAGGTGCCTTCGCTGCCGTAGATTTCGATGGGAACGTGGCTGGTACCGCCAAAGGCGTCGAAGCTGGTGCTGATGGTCACACTGGCCCCGGCCTCGAACTCGAGAATGGCGCTGACATGGGTGGGAACCTCGACCGTGACAATCTCGCCCTTTTTGGGCTGGCTGCCGATGGTCCGGGTGGCGAAACTTTTCTTGGCGCTTCCCATCAGTGACTTGACAGGTCCCAAAAGGGCCGTCAGGGCCGTCAGGTAGTAGGGCCCCATGTCGAACATCGGACCGGCGCCGGGTTTGTAGTAAAAAGCGGGATCGGGATGCCAGCCTTCGTGACCGCCGCAGAGCATGAACGCAGAGCCTCCGATGGGCGTGCCGATCCAGCCGTCTTCGATGAGCTTTCGGCAGGTCTGAATACCGGCACCCAAGAAGGTGTCGGGAGCCGCCCCGATGCGAACCTTTTTCTCGGCGGCCAGTCTTACCAGCTCTTCGCCGTCTGCCAGTTCCACCGCAAGCGGTTTCTCGACATACAGACTCTTCCCAGCCTTGAGAATGGCCCTGCCGACCGTGGCGTGAGCCAGGGGTATGGTCAGGTTGACCACAACAGAAATGGACGGATCGGCCAAGAGTTGCTCAACGGTCAAAGCCTTGACGCCGGGAAACTCTTCCGCTTTAGCCTTTGCCCGGGAAGGGTCCAAATCGGCAACCGCTTTCAGTTCCACGTTGCTGAACACCGAAGTCAGATTCTTCAGGTAGATGCCGCTGATGTTGCCGCAACCGATGATTCCAACCCCGGTTTTGCTTATCGCGCTGCCCATAACATTCCCCTTTCCATGATGGTGCGGGCCGGTTCGGCCGCCAAGATGTCTTCGTGGTGACCCAGGGCTGTGTAGAACACCCGCCCCTTGCCCCAGGCCTTCGTCCAAACGACGGGCATGTCGACACGGCCGTTAGGCACATGGGGACCGTCTGCAACAGGAAACTCGGTGACAGCCATCACCCGGTTGGCTGGATCCACATGCATGTAGTACTGCTCCGACTGGATGGTGAAATCGCCGATTCCCTCGACAATGGGGTGCGAGCCCTTGAGAACCCGCACGGTATACTCGGTGCCGTCGTTGCCGGGGTGAGCCACCCACTGACCGCCGGTCATAAACTGCCACTCGGTGCTCTCGCGGAAGGCGTCGCACATGCCGCCGTGACAGCCGGCCAGACCGACCCCGGACTCAACGGCCGCAGTCAGAGCCTTGACTGCTTCTTTTTCAATTTTGCCCATGGTCCACATGGGAAGAATCAGGTCAAACGCCTTGAGGCGGACCTCATCGTCCAGACGCTCCAGCGTCGACTGGACCTCAACTTCGTAACCATTTTTCAGCAGAAGGGTGCGATACAGCTCAGCAATCTTCTGCGGTTCGTGGCCGTCCCAGCCACCCCAAAATATCAGTGCTTTCTTCATGCAGTCAGCGTAGGACGAACCCTTCTTTTTCGCTTGCCGGAACTTGCCCAATGCTGGACAATACTTGCTATGCACGCCGACCATGAGATCCGCCGGTATGAAAACGCTCAGTTTCCCTATTCAGCCCATATCAGCCGCAATATGCAGTTTATGGCCCACTGGCACGACGAAGTCGAAGTCCTGCTGGTGCTGGAGGGGCAGCTGATTCTGGGTGTCAATCAAAAGGAGATTCTGCTAGGGCCAGGCCAAATCGGTGTTTCGGCCTCACAGGACATCCATTATTATGCCCGCAGCGGTGAATCGACCATCATCATCCTGATTTTCCGTCCCGAACTGGTGCGTGACGCTGCCGAATGGCTGACCTACCCGCAGGAAGCCCAGGGTCCCCGGTCGCTCCCCGGTGACAAGGCGGGACTGGTTATCCGGCAGATCCATCAGGAATTCACCGACAGGAGCCAGGATTGGGAACAGGCCGTCTTGGGTCATACGGCGGTTCTGAGCACCCTCATCGGGCGGGCGCTGTTTCCCAAGACGTCGGGAATCGGCACAGGCATGCAGCGTTTACGGATGCAGAAGGCGCTCGACTACCTTGCTCAGAATTTTCGGGAAGACCTCACCATGGAACAAGTGGCCTCCCAAGTGGCCCTTAGTCCCTGGGCCTTTTCGCACCAGTTCTCACCCACCGTAGGCATGCATTTCCGGGCCTATCTGAACGGTTTGAGGGTGCAGGCGGCCCGTAGGCTGCTGACCGACCCCTCGCGAAAGGTGATCGATGTGGCCCACGAATGCGGTTTTACCAGCCTTCGGTCGTTCAACCGTGCTTACAAGGCCTTGCTAGGAGCCCCTCCCCGGGGTTAGGCTCGACACGATATGCGTTCGCCCTCGATCCGTTTAACCTGGATTTTCTCCTATATGGCTCTTCTGGCTGTTCCCATCTTGGTCTTCTTAATGGTGTCTTGGACCATTTCAAGAGTTCTGGAGGACCAGCTGGCGGAATCCAGCGCCACCCTGGTCGATCTGATGGGCAAGGAGATTGATGGCAAGCTGGATTATGTCGGCCGCATGTTCAACGACATCACCTGGGATCCTCTCACCCTATCTCTGATGAATCAGACCCGCCTAAACGACGGTTCCAAGCGTTTCGACATGGTCCGCCTCGCTGACCGAATGGCCATTTTCAACGGCTACAGCCGGTTCTCCGATTTCTTCTTTCTGGCGCTGCCCAACCTAAAAACCGTGCTCATCCCCCGCTACTCGTACCACTTCGACAGATTTCAGGAATCCTACTTTGAAGGACCGGGGATCAACCAGGAAAGCCTGAGTGCCGTCCTGGCCGTGCGCCATGAGGGCGGATCAGTGCCAGTCGTTTATAAGGATGCCTTGGGACAGCCTCAGCAGGCCGTCGCCATCCTGCAGTCACTGCCGGCGGGTGCCTCCAGCCCCATCGACGCGGTCATCGGAGTCTTGGTCAACCGGGACACCATCATCGACAGCCTCCACGCCACCATCAAGGCCAGCCGTTCCGAAATCCGGATTCTCAATGAAAAAGGCCAGGTGATCGTCACCTCACTGGAACTACCGTGGCTTGAGGACCAAAACGGGCAGAAAGGCGTACAGATCGGCGGCGAGGACTACACCGTCTTGCAGAGGAACACCCGGCAGTTTGGGTGGACGGTCCAACTGCTGGTCCCCGATTCCATCCTCAAGGAAAAACTGCTGTTCGCCCAGCTGATCACTCTGACAGGCCTCCTGGCCTGTCTGGTATTGGGCTTCTTTCTGACGGCCTACCTCGTGCGGCGAAACTACGGTCCCGTCAGCCGCCTGGTTCAGAGTCTTTCCGGCAGGGACTCGAGGGTTTCCGCAGATGAAGACGAATTCAGCCAGATCCACCGCGCGGTCCAGCGGGTACAGGACAGGTTCGAACGGAACAAGGAACCACTGCGGCAGAACCTGGTGGCACGGTTGTTGAGAGGCCAGGGGGAGACAGGCATCAGCCTCGAGGACAGCCTGAGCGCTCTCGATCTGACTTTTACGATACCGGAATTCCTGGTCTACCTGGTGCACTTTCACGACGACGGGGAAAGCGGCGGGAAAATTCCCGAAGTGTTCCAACACGAGCTGGAACACCAGATGGAATCCGCAGCCCTGGTTCTCAGGGCTCCCGAAGACAATCCCATGACCTATCTGCTCTGTCTCCAGAACGACGCCACCCCGGAAACCCTGACAGACCTGCAGGAGCGGGTGATTCTTTGTGGACAGCAGCTCCGGGAGCGGCTCGGCTACCCCCAGCTGAAATTTGCCAGTGCGTTCAGTTCCGTCGTCCACAGTGTTTCTGCCATTCCCACCGCCTGGCAGCAGGCCAAAACCGCCCTGGAATACCGGTTTGTGGTCGGTGGGGACCATCCTTTTACCTGGGACGAGTTGAAGTTGGAAAAGCCGGCCGCCTTGTACCACTACGATGCCGAACGCGAAATCAAACTGATGACGGTCATTAAAGCCGGGGATGAAAAAACGGCCATGGGAATTGTGGATGAAATCATTGACGAGAACACCCGGCCGACAGGTCCCCGGTTATCCGCTATGGCAGCCCAGGCGTTGATCTGGGATGTGAGTGCCACCATTATGAAAGCGCTGACGGAACTTTCGGAGGGCGATGAGACGTTTACAAGTCTGTTTGAGTCAATTCCGATTCTGGCCCAGAGTCCCCAGCTGGACCGGGTCCGCCAGGGCATGCATGTCGTCATCGGGAACGCCTGCCAATATGCCCGCGACTGGAACCAGGACCACACCCTGCAGCTGAAAACCAGCGCCAACCGTCAGTTTATCCAGCAGGTCTGTTCCTACCTTCAGGCGCAGTTTCGCGATCCCTCCTTAAATCTGACCAAGATGGCCGAGGTTCATAATCTAACACCGGCATACCTGTCACGGTTGTTCCGCGAAAACATGGAAGAGGGAATTTTCGACTATTTGAACCGGATTCGCATCGAACAAGCCAAAATCCTTTTGCGCACCTCCGGTACGAACCTTCAGGAGACTGGGTTGGCCTGTGGCTTTCTCGATGTGAAAACCTTTATCCGCATCTTCCGGAAGTTCACCGGTGTCACCCCTGGAAAGTACAGGGAGACCGCAAAATAGCGGAGAATTCCTGTTTTTATCCACGTTTGTTCACTTTTTGACCGTGACAGCAAGCTGAACTGGCCATGATGTTCTCTTTTTTGACCATTTCCTGATTCGAAGACTCGCCGCACCATAAGGTAAGTTTTCTTTCAGGAGGATCTCATGAAGAGATTGCGAATCAGTTCACTATTGATTGCGGGTGTCCTGTTTTTGGCCGGTGCCTTTCAGGCGTCCGCCCAGAGCTACCCGCTCAAGAATGCCCCAAGCCTCACCTATTGGATGGGTGTCAACACCGCCTGGTCAGCCCGCTACAAGACCTTGGGCGACACTCCCTTTGGTATGGAACTCGCCAAGCGCACGGGAGTGAACGTCATCTATACCCACCCCGTCCCCGCCCAGTTCGACCAGAGCTTCAACTTGATGCTGGCTTCAGGAGATCTCCCCGATCTGATTGAAAACAACTTCTTGACCAAAATTCCTGGCGGTCCTGATAAGGCCATTAAGGACGGGTACATCACCCGCCTGAACGAAGCCTTTGCGAAATGGGCCCCCAACCTGATGGCCTACCTCAAGGCCCACCCCGAAGTCGACAAAATGGTCAAGAGCGACGAAGGCAACTACTACGCCTTTCCGTTCATCCGCACCGACCCCTACCTCATGGTGTTCCAAGGACCCATTATCCGCCAAGACTGGCTGGACGAGCTGAAACTGAAGGTTCCTGAAACCATCGCCGATTGGGAAGTCATGCTCAAGGCCTTCAAGGAAAAGAAGGGAGCCACGGCACCTTTTGCCATGGCACCCTACTGGGGAGCCACCAACGCTGCTTGGGCCAGCCCAGCCTTCTCTGGTGCTTACAAAACGGTGAAAGGTTGGTACATCGACAACGGCAAGGTGAAGTTTGGTCCAGCTGACCCCCAGTACAAGGATTTCCTGAAACTCTTTGCCGGCTGGTACAAGGCGGGACTGATCGACCCCAACTTCGCCTTGGCTGACAGCAAGCAGCGCGACGCTCTGTACGTCGCTGGCGAGTCAGGTGCCACCGTGGGGAACGTTGGCGCCGGAATCGGTTACCTGGTGAAACTGATGGCGGAAAAGGATCCCAAGGCTAAGTTCGTTGGCGCTCCCTATCCCGTCCTAAAGAAGGGTGATAAGCCTTGGAGCGGTCAGATGGACCTGGCTTACAACGGTACGGCCGTGGCTATTTCTACCAAGACCAAGAGCCTGGAAACCGCCGTTCGCTGGCTAGACTATGGCTACTCGAAAGAAGGTGCCCTGTTCTACAACTTCGGCACCCCTGGTTTGAGCTACAACATGGTCAACGGGTACCCCACCTACACTGACTTTATCATGAAGAACCCCACACTTTCGTTGAACGAAGCCATGGGCGAAATGATCCGCGGTTCCTCCGGTGGTCCCTTCCTGCAGGACAAGCGCTACGCCGAGCAGTACTTCCTTTTGCCCGAGCAGAAAACGGCGTTGACCGCCTGGAGCAATACTGACGCGGCCAAGCACCAGTTCCCCAATATTTCCCCCGACAAGGCTGACATCAACGAAATGTCGAAAATCATGTCCGAAGTGAACACCTACGTCGACGAAGCCTTCATCAAGTTCGTCATCGGCGCCGAGCCCGTGGAGAACTTCGACAAGTACATGGCCAACCTGAAGAACCTGAAGATCGACCGGGCCATCGCCATCTACCAGAAGTCCTACAACGACTATTTGAAGCGCTGATCCTTTCTGATCACTGAACCATCCACCCCCGGACAATTCCGTCCGGGGACGAAAGGAACCACACCATGGCGAAGAACAAACCTGGAAAGCTGATCAACAAAAACTCCCTTTCGTGGGATTTGTTTCAGAACCGCTCCCTTTACATTCTGATGATCCCCGTGATCGTGTATTATCTCTTGTTTCATTATCTACCGATGTACGGTGCCATTATGGCCTTCCAGGACTACAGCCCCATGAAAGGCCTCTTTGGAAGTGACTTCGTCGGTTTTGACAATTTTCTTTCGTTTTTCGATAGTTTCTACTTTTACCGAGTGGTTGGAAACACCCTCATCATTAGTTTCCTTTCATTAGCCTTTGAGTTCACCACTCCCATCATCCTCGCCCTCCTCATCAATGAACTACGGTCCAAAAATCTTTCCAGTCTGGTGAAAACCATTTCGGTCTTCCCCCACTTTATCTCCTTGGTCATCGTCATCGGTATGGTGAAGGACTTCACCAGCATGAACGGCATCATCAATCAATTGATGATGGGCTTGGGTTACGATGGTTTGGGTATGTTGCAAAAGCCCGAGTTGTTCCGCCCCATTTACATCCTTTCAGGAATTTGGCAGAACGTGGGCTGGGACTCGATCATTTACATTGCGGCACTGATGGCCATCGACCAAACCCTTTACGAAGCCGCCGAGATCGACGGAGCCGGGCAGTGGCAGAAGTTGTTGAAAATCACGATTCCGTGCATCCTTCCGACCATCGTGGTCATGTTTATCCTACGGGTAGGCAATATCATGAACGTCGGTTTTGAGAAAATCATTCTTTTATACAACCCCATCAACTACGAAACCTCTGACGTTATCTCGTCTTTCGTCTACCGTAAAGGACTCATTGACTTCCAATGGAGCTATGCATCGGCCGTCGGGTTGTTCAACTCAGTGATCAATCTCGTTCTGCTCTTGATGGCCAACAAGCTGAGCAAGAAAGTCACCCAGTCGAGTCTATGGTAGGAGCAGCGCATGCTAAAGAAACAATCCTTTTCTGAAAAAATTGGTTCCAACCTCATCACGGTATTTATGCTTGTTTTTCTTGTAGTGACCTTGTATCCGCTGATCCACGTGCTCTTCGCCTCGGTCAGCGAGCCTGCCGAGCTGGTCGCCCATCGAGGCTTAATCCTCTATCCTTTGGGGTTCAGCTTTGAGCCCTTTGAATACTTGTTCCGTAACCAGTACATCATTAGCGGCTTGATCAATTCGGGGCTACTCATCATCGGTGGCGTCAGCGTGAACATCGTTATGACGGCCATCGCGGCCTACGTGCTTTCCAAACGCTACGCCAAGCTGACCAAGTTTTTCACCATGTTCATCATCTTCACCATGTTGTTCTCGGGCGGCTTGGTGCCACTGTACCTGACCATCCGGGGGTTTGGCATGTACAACTCATACGCTTCGTTGATTATCCCCTTTGCCATCAACACGTTCAACCTGATCATTCTGCGGACCGCTTTCGAGGGGGTACCGGCCAGCTTGGACGAATCGGCCCGTATCGACGGCGCTGGACACTTCACCATCTTGTTTAAGATCACCATCCCCCTGGTTATGCCCATGATTGCCGTCATCGTGCTTTACTACGCCCTCGACCGGTGGAACGGATGGTTTTTCGCCTCCATCTTCCTGAAGGACAAAGAGTTGTTCCCCATTCAGGTCATTCTCCGCGAAATGCTCATCGACGGGGATTCAGGTGCCATGATGGCAGGTAATGACAACGCAGACATGATGATGTTAGCCCAATCGGTTAGGTACGCTGGCATCGTGATCGGTACCCTCCCCGTGTTGTTCTTCTACCCCTTCTTGCAACGCTACTTCGTCAAAGGCGCGCTCTCCGGCGCCGTCAAGGAATAAACCATGGCAATGGATGATCTCTCAAACCGCATTCTGACCAAGCTGGCCAAGACCAGCCGCCGCATTGGCGCTACCTTTCCCTTTGTGTCGATCAACGGGAAGTACCAGGACTTTGCCGGGCGCGAAGAACCCCTCAACTGGTGGACAAACTCATTTTGGTCAGGCCAGTTATGGCTGGCCTACCGCGAAACCAAGGACGAGTTTTTCCGGCAGACTGCCGAGTCGTGCGAAAAGCAGATGGACGTGGCGCTGCAGCGTTTTGACGGGCTGCACCACGACGTGGGTTTTATGTGGTCGCTGACCGCTGTCGCCGACTACAAGCTGACGGGCAACGACCAGTCGCGGCGCAGAGCCCTGCTGGCGGCCGCGACTTTGTCGTCACGCTTCAACCTTAAGGGCGGCTATATCCGAGCCTGGAACGACGACAAGGTGGGCTGGGCCATCGTCGACTGTCTGATGAATCTGCCCCTTCTCTTCTGGGCCTCAGAAGTCACCAAAGACCAGCGCTTTGCCCATATTGCACGAGCCCATGCCGACACAGCCATCCGCGCGGTTCAGAGGCCCGACGGGTCGGTCAATCATATTGTGTGCTTTGACCCGGAAACCGGCGACGTTGTGGAAACCCTGGGAGGCCAGGGCTTTGCCGTGGGTTCTTCCTGGTCGCGCGGACAAGCCTGGGCTCTTTACGGTTTTGCTCTCAGCCATAAATATACCAAGGAGACCCGGTACCTCGATGCGGCCAAACGGGTGGCGCACTACTTCATCGCCAACATCTGCGAGGACTGGGTACCCCGGGTCGACTTCCGTTCGCCGCCCCTGGCAGGCAACGACAAAGACAGCACCGCCGGGGCGATTGCCGCAGCGGGTCTTCTCGAGATTGCCGACAATGTCCCTGAACACGAGCAGGCTCTGTACCGTGGCGCGGCCGTCAAAATGGTCCAGGCCCTTGATCAGACTTGCGGAGCCTGGGACAAATCGGAGGAGGGCCTTCTGCTCCACGGAACCCACGCCTATCACCACCTGGGTAAGGACTTTCCCAACGACACCCCCATCATCTACGGTGACTATTACTTTATGGAAGCGGTGTTGCGGCTGAAGGGGCGAACCGAGCTGTTTTGGTAATCCCGCGGGGTGACCCCCACACGGCTTTTGAACATGCGGCTGAAATGGGCATGGTTGCGGTAACCGACGGCCTGGCCGACTTCTGAAACAGCCATTCCTGTTCTCAGAAGTTCGCGGGCCCGGTTCATTCTCCGGCTGATCACGTAGTCGGCCAGGCTGGAACCGGTGACCGTTCGGAACAAAGCCGCCAAGTGGGAGCCACTGACAAAGAACCGCCGGGCCAGCGCGGTGCGGCCAAGGTCTGCTGCCAGGTTCCGCTGGATGTACTGCACCACCGCTTGCACTCGCCGGGAATTCTGGTCGAGTTCCGGAGGCTCGAGGGGAACGTCGGTGTGGTAGAGCCGGTTCACCAGCAAAAGGATTTCGGTCAGCACGAGCTTTTGTCGCACATCGTTGCCGGGGGCAGGAGTTTGAGCCAGCGCCAGAAGGGCTTGGAGCAACCCCTCCAGCTGGGCCAAAGCCGCCGAGTCCAACCGCATCCGCCAGGAGAATCCTGAAGGCCGCTTTCGAAAACAGGCCAGCACATCGGTCTGGTCGGTGGACAACCCCTCCACTACCTCGGGCAGAAAGGTCAGAACCCACCGGTCGTACAGCAATCCCTTTGGCACCACCGACTGGTGCATGTCCTCGTGATTGAAGACAAAGAGATCACCCTTGGAAACGGAATACACCCGATCCTCGACGAAGTATTGAATGCCGTCGGTCAGTGACAAGTAGATTTCGTATGCATCGTGAAAATGAAAGCCCTGCATCTTCCAGCCATAATCGGCATGGTGAGAAATAGACAAATTGCCGAGTTCGAGTTTCATCGTATTCGCATAGTATTCCATCTTTTTTGCACAACCTATTGAAATCAAAGGACTGTATTCTGATTCTATGTTATCTTTCCAGAAATTCAACGATTCGGAACTGGCCAGGTTTGAAGCCCTTCGAGCCGCATACCGGACCATGCACACCGATCCGGAAAACAGCACCCCCAAGCTCCTGATCAGCGTTCCTGTCCCCGGACCCACAGTAGAACAGAAACTGGCTGATCCCCTCGTCATGCTCAAGGCTGCTTTGGACATATCGCGGATGCATTCGGAAATCGGTGACGACTACCTGCCGACCGTCCGGGTCGACTTTGGCACGGCCCAGATTGCGGCCGCCTTCGGGTGCGAAATGTATGTGCCGAACAACAGCCTGCCCTGCGCCGGGAATCATGTCCTGAAAAACGCCAGGGATATCGAGAATTGGGAACTGCCTTCGCTGGATGCCGGTTGGTATGGAAAGCTCAAACACTTCACCGAGGTCTTCCAAGAGAATCTACCCCAGGGGTTTGAAATTCAGCACCCCGACATTCAGAGCGCGTTCAACTCGGCCCACCTGATCCGGGGCAACGAGATTCTCACCGACTTTTTTGACGATCCAGAAGCGGTGGATCTGCTGCTCGACAAGGTGACTGACTATATGATCCGGCTGGTTCCCCACCTCAAGGCCATGATCAGCCAGGACAAGCAGTACTTTCTCGACTGGGGCGTTTTATGGAAGGGAGCAGCCCGCATCAGCAACTGTTCCATGCACATGATCAGCCCGCAGATGTACGTCGACCACGTCTTTCCCCGGGATGTGCGTTTGATGCAATCGATCGGGGGCGGGCGCATGCACTACTGCGGCACCCACGGAACGGTGATCGACGAGTTTTTCAAAAACCCCTACATCCATGGCCTCGATTTTGACCCGAATTACCATGATCTGTGGGAACTGTCAGAAAAGGCTCCGCGCAACCTGATTTTGTATCAACTGCAAGACGACAAAGAGGGCAAAACTCTCCAGCGTTTGCTGGCCGGAAACTGGCCGAAAAAGCGGAATGTGATCTTTCAGTTGACCGCGGGGTCGGTGGAAGAGGGCCGGGATTTGCTGAAGCAGTTGCGGAGGTTTTTATGAAGCTGCCCCTCGCCGTTCTTGTCAGGCGGAACCTGTACCACCGCATCATGACCCCAGCGGTTCTTCAAAAGCTGAAGCCGTACTACACCCTGCAAACCAAGGACGTCGAAGAGTGGACCCAGTCGGATACGGCCGAGGTTCTGGCCGGGGCTGAAGCCTGTATCACGGCCTGGGGCACCCTCCCCTTTGACCAAGCCACCCTGAAAGGTGCCCCTGGCTTGAAGCTGATTGCCCACGCGGCAGGCAGTGTGAAACACCTGGCAACCCCTGCCGTTCTGGCTCGGGGCATCCGCATCACAAGTGCGGCCCAGGCCAATGGTTTGAGCGTGGCCGAGCACTGTCTTGGGATGATGTTGTATCTCTTGAAACAAAAATGCGGCAAAGCCCTTTACCACCTCACGGTGGGTCTGGTGGGGCTGGGCTTTATCGGTCAGCACGTGGCGAAGCTGCTGCAGGCCTTCGAGGTTGAAGTGGTTGCCTTCGATCCCTTTACCACCGACGAAGTCTGCCGGTCCCTGGGGGTGCGGCGATTGGGGTCCTTGGAGGAGTTGATGCGCGTCTGTGATATTTTATCACTTCACTCGCCGTCAATTCCCGAAACCTATCACAGCCTCAACGCAGCCAACTTGCCTTTGCTGAAAGACGGCTGCCTGTTGCTCAACACCGCCCGTGGTTCACTGATCGACGAGAGAGCCCTGTACGAAGAGGCTAAAAGCGGGAGAATTCAAGTGTATCTGGATGTCACCGACCCCGAACCCATGCTTTCTGACAACCCCCTGCAGACTCTGCCGAATGTTGTGCTGACCCCGCATCTTGCCGGTGCAAAGTTCAATGATATCGAACGCATGGGGCACCTTGCAGCGGATGAACTGGTGGCCTATGCCCGGGGGGAGCCATTGAGCCAAGAAGTTGATCCGACAGCCCTGGCGCACCGGGCATGATCCACCCCGGTCTGGTTTCCGTGAGTTTTCGCACTCTCACGCCGCCACAAATCATCGCGCTGGCCGTCAAGGCGGGTTTGGAGGCGATTGAGTGGGGAGGAGATGTCCACGTGCCCCCTGGCAGCCTCGCTACGGCTCGGCAGGTCCGTCAGGATACCCTCGAGGCTGGGCTGACCGTCAGTTCCTACGGCTCGTATTACCGCGCAGGACCGGCCGCAGACCCGCAGGCGCCGTTTGAAGCCGTGCTGGAAACTGCGGTTCACCTCGAAGCGCCCGTCATACGCGTCTGGGCAGGTAACCGGGGTTCGGCCGAGGCCGATACACCCTACCGAGGGGCGGTGGCGGCTGACCTGGGCAGGATAGCCCGTTTGGCAAACGATGCGGGTATCGGCGTGAGCCTTGAGTTTCATGACGGCACCCTGACTGACACAGTGGAGTCTACCCTTTCTCTGCTGGAAGAAGCCGGCCCCGAGCTCGGCACCTACTGGCAGGCTCCCCACAGGGTCCCCGAGGAACAACGGCTGGCAGGACTACGTCTGTTGGGCAACCGCGTGACCAACCTGCACGTGTTCCACTGGACCCTGGTGGCCGGAACTCAGGTCAGGCACCCGCTGTCTGAGGGGGTACCGCAGTGGAAGCGCCGCCTGGCTTGGGCAGGCGCTCTTCCCGGCGATCGCTTCGCTCTGCTGGAGTTTGTCCGCAATGACGATCCAGCCCAGCTGCTCGAGGACGCACAGACCCTGAAGAGGCTCCTAGACACATCCGCCTCCGTTCTGTAATTTGCGGCAGGACGCCATCGGAAAAGCCGCCATGACTACGTGGTAATGCAAAGCCCCTTCATCGTTCGGGAATCATCCGGTCCAGCTCCCATGTATAAGAACATCGACGAGGTGGGAGTCCACTGGGGGCCTTCACAGCCGTGGCACCTGCATTCCCCCGTCAACGTGGATCACCGACCCCGTGGAATACCCCCAGTCCCCCGACAGCAGGGACCGGACAGCACGGCCGACGTCTTCGGGACTTCCCCAGCGGTGGGCGGGAACCAAGCCTTGGGCAATCAGAGCATCATACTTTTCCTTGACTCCAGCCGTCATATCGGTGGCCATCAGTCCCGGGCGGACTTCAAACACGCCGATGCCCTCGGGTGCCAAACGGGAAGCCCAGAGTTTCACCGCCATGGCCAGTCCCGCCTTGGAAACGCAATAGTCCCCCCGCTGAATCGAGGCCATTTCGGCAGAAACAGAGGTGATAAAAACCACGTTTTTCTGAGTCAGAGCCTCCGAGCCGGCACGACCGCGCTCGGCCAACCAGCGCCGGGCCACCGCCTGGGTCAAAAAGTAGGGGCCGTGCAGATTGGTCTCCAGCAGATCGGCAAAAGATTCCTCGGTGGCGTCCAACAGGTCACAACGAACTTTGGGCGCCACTCCAGCGTTGTTGACCAGCGCCTCCAGGCCGCCGTTCCAGGCACAGGCCTGCTCAACCAGCCTGGTCCGGTCAGCCGCCAGAGAAATATCGGCCTGCACGGCGGTGAAGCGCTGTCCGGGAGCGTTGGCGCGGGCCTGGCAGGAGGCCACCGTCTGCGCGGCGGCTTCGGCATTGGCGCAGTAGTTGATGACAATGGACCAGCCTGAGGCCGCCAGTTCTTCGGCGATTCCTCGGCCGAGGCCGCGTCCAGCCCCGGTGACCAGGGCGGTAGGTGTTCTCATGACTAAAAATCTCCTGTAATTCTTTTTCCCAGACGACGGATGCGTTCTGGATCGGCATTCAGCGGCAAAACCCCTGTACCGACGAGCAGCCTCCGGCCGGTCACGGCAGTCTGCCGGGCAACGGCAACCACCCGGTCAGCCTCCTGTTCGGCCACCTTGATGTCGGCGGCCATCAGGGCTGAGACGTTCATGTTGAGTCGAACCCCGATTTCGGGCCGGGAACGCAGGGCTTCCATAAAGGCCGTCTGGTCGGTTTCGGCCGGACAAATCAAAAAGCCGGGGTTAAGCGAAATCAACTGATCGAGAACCTGCAAGGCATCTCCCCCTAAAATCAGTGCCGGCGGCGGCGAAATCTGTTGCGTGTACAACCTGAGGGCTGGAAGTTCCAGCTGGCGGAACAAGTCAGGAGACAGCAGGGGCGGAGCGGCCGCCGATTCGAACAACACTGTCCCAAAACCGTGGGCGGCGGCGGCCTTGACCACCTCAACCTGCTTGCGGGCGAGAAACGCCAAGGCCCGACTGACAGCCTGTGGATCGGTCAGGCACTCGCACAGAAGGTTATCGAAACCCAGCAGGGTGGCGGCGATGGAGAACGGCCCTCCCAGGGGGATTCGGATGTCGGCTTCCGGAAAACGGTGCTTCAGCAGAGCGCCCGCCTCGAAGGCCAGGCCAAAGCGGCTCTGGGTGGCAACATCCCAGTCGGGCAGACCGGAGATCTCGGCGGCGGTCTGCACCAGGGGTCCGTCTACCGAGGGAACCTCGCCTCCCCCGGTATCCACCACGATTGCCCCGAAAGCCTCGGCCTCGAGGTTGTACACATCGATTCCCACCGCGATGGGACGGTGCCAGTAGAACTCATAGGCCGCGGCGTGCGCCCGGAACAAACTTTCGATCGTGCGGGAGGCCTGGTAGGGGCTGAGCCCCACAAACGCTGCGGCGTGTTCATAAACCACGGGCGCAAACCCTATCGGTAAATTCACCGGGTCATCCACGGTTTCTGTTCCCGGAGTAGAGCGTACCGTCCAAAAACCTCTTCCAGACGGTTTCAAACCAGTCGTCGGCCTCTGGTATGGGCCGGCGGGGTTCCCATCGTATTTCAAAGCCCTGC
>JAIFLN010000135.1 GCA_020049045.1 Spirochaetota bacterium
CCACCGATACCAAGTTCTCGGCCGAGTTCAACTTCTACAACGTGCACTACGCGTCGACCCATATTGTTGGCACCAGCGGCGGCAACACCCAGAATATGGTCGAAGCGCTCGACGTGATGGGCAAGGGTCTGGTCAATCCGGCCGTCATGGTCACCCACATTGGGGGCCTCGATGCCGCCGCTGAAACAACGCTCAACCTGCCCAAGATTCCCGGGGGAAAGAAGCTCATTTACACCCACATCAAGATGCCGTTGACCGCCATCGACGACATGGAAGCCCTGGGAAAGACCAACCCGCTGTTCGCCCAGCTCGCGATGCTCGTGAAAAAAACCAACGGACTTTGGAATGCCGAAGCCGAACAATACTTGCTCAAAAATGGAGATAAATAAGATGTCGCAATTCAAGTTTTCCGTCGGACCCTGGAACGTCAGCGAAGGTGCCGATGCGTTTGGCCCTGAAGTCCGCAAGTCCATCGCCTTTGACAAAAAGGTCGCCACATTCAAGAAGATGGGCTTCGACGCCGTGCAGTTCCACGACGACGACGTGGTGCCCAACTTAAATGACCTTTCCGAGGCCAAGATCAAGGAAAAAGCGCGCGAGGTCAAGAAGGTGTTGGCCGACAACGGAATGGTCGCCGAGTTCGTAGCCCCCAGACTTTGGTTTGACCCCCGCACCATTGACGGCGCGTTTACCGCAAATAGCAAGACCGACCGCGAGTTTGCTCTGTGGCGGGCCTTTCGCTCCGTCGACATCGCCAACGAACTCGGCTGTGGCTTGGTCGGCCTGTGGTTTGCCCGCGAAGGCACGCTTTGCGCCGAAAGCAAAAGCGCTATTGACGGCGTGAAGCTGACTCTCGAAGCCATCAACCAGATCCTGAAATACGACAGCAAGATTAAGATTTTCATCGAGCCCAAGCCGAACGAGCCGACCGACCGCACCTTCTACCCCACCATGGGTCACGCCCTGACGTTGTCGGCGGCCTCGATCGACCCCAGCCGGGTCGGTGGCATGATGGAGTCGGCCCACGCAATTCTGGCCGGTCTTGACCCCGCGAACGAGCTTTCTTTCGCTTTGGCGTTTGGAAAACTGTTCGGCGTGCACCTCAACGACCAAAACGGCATGAAGTATGACCAAGACAAGTCCTTCGGCGTCGAGAACCTCCGCGCCGCGTTCAATCAGGTGAAAGTGCTCGTCGAGAACAAGTACGGCAGCAAGGGCGAATACATCGGCCTCGACGTGAAAGCCATGCGGACCCAACGCGATGAAGTCTGCTACAAGCACCTCGAAAACAGCATGAAGATCACGAAACTTTTGGAAGCCAAGGCTCAGAGCTTCGACTATGCACTGCAGAAAAAGTGTGTGGCAGAACGTGACTACGAGACCCTCGAGATGTACGTCCTCGAGCACCTGATGAAGGGCTGACCAAGGCCGACGGGCCTTCCACTGGGGTTCGACAGGCCATGGTGCGCACCGGTGGCGGCCTGGATTTCCCCGTCCTCTTGGACCGTGGGATGGACCTGGGCCACGCCACGTTCAAGGGGATCCCTTTGACCTGGCACAGCCCTATCGGTTCAGCCCATTCGCACCGGGCCGAGCCCGACGGCTTCGGTTGGCTGAGAACCTTCCCCGGAGGGCTGCTCTCGACATGCGGCCTCACGAACGTAGGGCCGCCGGGCAAAGACGTGGTCACCGGGGAAGCGCTCGGTCTCCACGGTCGGATTTCCTCCAGCCAGGCACGGAACATTGCGGTGGAAAGCGTCTGGGACGGGGACGACTGGGCGCTCACGTTGAAGGGGACCGTGGAAGAGGCGGCCATCTTCCGCCACCGGCTGACCCTGGAACGGACAATCAGGATTGTTCCCGGTGTGCCGGGGTTTCTGCTGACCGACCGAATCCGCAACTTTGGCGGGGCCCCCGCACCGCTGATGCTGCTCTACCACTGCAACCTGGGATGGCCGTTACTGTCACCCGACACCACGATCATAAGCCCAGCAACCATGGTGACCCGGCGCGGTGACGAGGCTTCCTTGGGCCGGGACCAGTGGGGGGAATTCCCCGCTCCTGTCGCCGGTTTTCAGGAGCAGGTGTTCTTCCACCACCTGCCCACCAATCGGCCGGTGGTGACCCGGGTCGAGAACAAGCCGCTGGGTATTGCCGTCGAGTTCAGCTTCCATTCCGGCGAGCTCGACCATCTGACGCAGTGGAAGCAGGCCGGATTCGGAGATTACGTCATGGGGATTGAGCCAGGGAACTGCCATCCCCTGGGCCAGGAGGAAGCCAAGAAGCAGTCGAGTCTGCCCTGGTTGCAGCCTGGCGAGACCAAGGAGTTTTCCTTGGGCTTCCGGTGTCTTTCGCTGAGCTGACCTGAAAGGGAGGGTTGCATCATGAACGAGGTTCTTCTGCGAATGGAAGGGATACAAAAATCCTTCCCCGGTGTCCAGGCGCTGAACAACGTTAAGTTCGAAATCCACAAAGGCGAAGTTCACGCGCTGCTGGGTGAGAACGGAGCCGGCAAGTCAACGCTCATGAAAATCCTAGCCGGTGTCTACATCAAGGACGCCGGCGACATCCACTTCCTGGGCCAACCGGTCGAAATTCACAACCCCCGGGCCGCGCAGGGCCTCGGGATCGGCATCATCCACCAGGAACTGAACTTGATGCAGCACCTCACGGCCGCACAGAACGTCTTTATCGGTCGCGAACCGAAAAAGTGGTTCGGTACGGTTCTGGACGAGAAGAAGCTCAACGCCGAGACCCAGAAGCTGTTCGATATGCTCAAGCTCCAGCTCGACCCCCGGGTCCGGGTCATGGACCTGGTCGTCGCCAAGCAACAGATGATTGAAATCGTCAAGGCGCTCTCCCACGACTCGAAGTTGCTCATCATGGACGAACCGACCGCAGCGCTCAACGACGCCGAGATCGAGGAGTTGTTCCGCATCATCCGCCACCTCAAGGAACAAGGCGTCGGCATCGTCTACATCTCGCACCGCATGGATGAGATCAAGAAGATCGCCGACCGCGTCACCGTCATGCGCGACGGTACCTACATCGACACCGTCCGGGCCGCTGACGTGGAACTAGAACAGATCATTACCATGATGGTCGGCCGCCAACTCGACGAAATGGTGCGCCCCGAAGCCAAGATCGCCAGCGACCAGGTTCTTCTCGAGGTCAGGAACCTCAACCGGGGCCGCGCCATCAAGAACGTCAGTTTCCAGGTGCGCAAGGGTGAGATCCTCGGCTTTGCCGGTCTGATGGGGGCCGGTCGCACCGAGGTGGCTCGGGCCGTTTTTGGAGCCGACCCGTTCGAGACCGGTGAGATCTTTGTCGCCGGTCAGAAGGTCACGATCCAGCAACCCCAGGACGCGGTGAAACACGGGATCGGCTACCTGTCGGAAGACCGCAAGCGCTTTGGCCTGGCTATCGGCATGGATGTCGAGACCAACGTTGTTCTGGCGACGCTGAGTCGCTTCTGCGGCTTTTTCGGCATCGTCAAGACGAAGGGGACGAGGGAAACGGCGGACGATTTCGTGACGCGTTTGAGCATCAAGACGCCCAGCATTTCGCAGCAGGTCAAATTCCTGTCGGGCGGAAACCAGCAGAAGGTGATCATCGCGAAGTGGCTGTGCCGCAACAGCGAGATCCTGATCTTCGACGAGCCCACCCGCGGCATCGACGTCGGGGCCAAGTTCGAGATCTACAAGCTTCTCACCAGGCTCGCCGAAGAGGGGAAAACTGTCGTCATGATCTCCTCCGAATTGCCGGAAGTGGTTCGGCTGTGCCACCGCGTTTTGGTCATGTGCGAGGGTCGTATCACCGGCGAGCTGGCCGGGAACGACATCACCCAAGAAAACATTATGAAGCTCGCCACCGCGCGAGAAACGGTCAACACCTAAAGGAAGTCCCATGTCTCAAACTGCAACCAAACTGGTGGTAGAACGCAGTCCGGTGTTCGGTGCCAGCGCTACCCAAAAGCTCCTAGCATTCGCCAGTCTCGTGGCGATGCTCATAATCTTCTCATTGGCGTCGCCCAATTTCTTCCAGACCCAGAACATGATCTCGATCATGCTTTCGACAGCCGTCGCCGGGGTGCTCGGCATCGGCGTCACGTTCGTCATCATCACCGGCGGCATCGACCTTTCGATCGGCACACTGATGACCTTCTGCGCCGTCATCTCGGGGGTGTTCATCACGTTCTGGGGTCTGCCCTGGCCCCTGGGCGTCGCGGCTGCTCTGGCCACCGGCGCGCTGATTGGCATGCTCAACGGCGTCCTAGTCGCGAAGCTCAAGATCCCCTCCTTCATTGCGACACTGGGAATGATGCTGATCGCCAAAGGCCTTTCACTGGTCATCTCGGGGACGAAGCCTATCTACTTCAACGACACCGAAGACTACAACCTGATCGCCACCGGGTCGCTCATCGACCTCAGCGGCTGGGTGCCCGATCTGGTGATCCCGAACGCGGTGCTGATCTTCTTCGCCGTGGCACTTGTTTCCAGTTTCCTCCTCAACAAGACAGTGCTGGGCCGCTACACGTTTGCACTAGGCAGCAACGAGGAGGCGGTCAGGCTTTCCGGCGTCAACGTTGACCGCTGGAAAATCGCTATCTACGGCCTGGCCGGCGCCATCGTCGGAATCGCCGGTGTGATCATCTCCTCGCGGCTCAATTCGGCCCAGCCAGCCATCGGTCAGGGGTACGAGCTAGACGCCATCGCGGCCGCCGTCATCGGTGGGGTCTCGCTGAGTGGCGGGGAGGGGACGATCTTAGGGACGGTCATCGGCGCGTTCATCATGAGCGTGCTGATCAACGGGCTGCGCATCCTTTCGGTTCCCCAGGAGTGGCAGATCACCGTGACCGGCCTGATCGTTATCTTCGCCGTCTACGCGGACATCCTGCGTCGGCGCAAATCCGTATGAAAATCTCCCGGTAGGGGAGAAAGAGAACAGTTCGGAGGTACAAAAAGATGAACAAGAAGTTGTTCGCGATTCTAATGGTGATGGCGATGGTCTTCACCGGTGCTCTGGCATCGGCGCAGGCCATCTACATCCCCTTGATTTCCAAGGGTTTCCAGCACCAGTTCTGGCAGGCCGTGAAATTGGGTGCGGAAAAGGCCGCCAAAGACTACAACGTGGTTGTGACCTTCGAAGGTCCTGAGACCGAGGCCATGGTCGACAAGCAGATCGACATGCTCACCGCCGCGCTGGCCAAGAAGCCTTCGGCGATTGGGTTCGCCGCTCTCGACAGCAAGGTGGCGATTCCGTTGCTCAAGAAGGCCCAGGCCGCCGGGATCCCCGTCATCGCCTTCGACTCCGGCGTCGACAGCGACATTCCCTTGAGTACCGCCACCACCGACAACGTGGCCGCCGCAGCGCTAGCCGCCGACAAGATGGCCGAACTGATCGGTGGTTCCGGCGAAGTAGCCGTTATTGTCCACGACCAGACTAGCCGCACGGGCATCGACCGCCGCGACGGGTTTCTGAATCGCCTGAAGGCGAAGTACCCCAAGATCAAGGTTGTGGCTGTCCAGTACGGTGCCGACCAACTCAAGGCCACCGAAGCGGCGAAGGGCGTGTTGCAGGGCAACCCCAACCTCAAAGGCATGTTCGGCGTCAACGAGGGTACCATCATCGGCGTGCTGAACGCCGTGAAGGAAACCAAGCGTAAGATCGTCGTGATCGGCTACGACGCCGGCAAGCAGCAGAAAGAGGCGATCCGCAGCGGCATTGAGGCTGGTGCCATCACCCAGGACCCCGTCGGCATGGGCTACAAGACAGTCGAAGCCGCCGTCAAGGCGTTGCGCGGTGAGAAACTCCCCAAGATCATCGATACGGGCTTCCTCTGGTACGACAAGACGAACATCGACGATCCTGAAATGCTCCCCCTGCTGTACGACTGAGGCAGACCATCACGTGTCAGAGAGTTCCCAGGATTTCTGATACGTGACTTTCATAAAAAAAATGTTACACAGTTCTGCGGTACTTTACGGTCCAGGATCAGGGGGCCCTTGTGAAATCCCTTCTTGAGGAAAAGTCTCTCTGGGATTTATCTATTGTGGCCTTGTCCCTTGGAGGAATCTCCTTCGTCGCGATGGAAACCAGCGGAACACAGGTTGCGTTGCCGGTACTGTTCGTTGTTTTAGCTCTGTCGGCGGGGTGCTCGGCGCTCCAGTTTGCCACCCGACGACCGGCCCGGCTTCGTATCCTGTTGGCTTTGAAACTCGTCCTGCTGGAATCGTACCTCACCGTGTCTATTCCCGGGGTCGGCATCGAACTGGCGCTCTTGATTCCATTCCTTCTCGAAGTGGCAAACACCGAAGGTTTCCCGTTGAATCTGGCCCTCACCGGGGCAACTTTGGCGCTGTTCTTCGGGATTAGGTGGGCCAACCTGCACTTTTTGGCCGGACGGCAGACGGCGGAGTGGATTTCCGATGCCGGGTATATTCTTCTCGTGGGGCTTTTCGGGGTTCTGTCCTGTGCCCTGGTGTATTACAGGAACCACTCGTCCACTCTGGAAGGCAGACTCCAGGCTTTCAGCCAGGTGGTCTCCCGTCTGACGGCCAGCAACCTGAGCTTTCAGACCCTGGCCAAAGACGCCGGGGAGGCGTCCAAGATCAACGAGCGGCTGAGGATCACCCGGGAACTCCACGATATCATCGGCTACACCTTCACCAGCAACATCATGATGATGGAGGCTGCCATCTCGATCCTTCACAAGGATCCCCAGAAAGTAGCCCAACTGATCGACCAGTCTCGAGACAATACCCAGACGGGGCTCGAGAAGATCCGAAGTTCTCTGTACCACCTGCGCAGCATGGAGGGCCACTCCGTGTCGGCCCAGGCTCAGATCCTGAAAATGACCCGAACCTTCGGCCTGGCGACGGGAGTTTCGATCAAGGTTGATTTCAACAACTTCCCCGAGCTGATGCCGGGGAAGTCGGCGGAGTTTTTCTTCTGTTTCATCCAGCAATCCATCACCAACGCATTTCTCCATGGACAGGCCAACCAGATCCGGGTTTCGCTGTACCAGTCGGGCGACGGTCTCTTCGGGACCGTGAAGGACAACGGGAAAGGCGGTCCTGTGACCATCCGCGATGGGATTGGTATCTCGGGGATGAAGGAGCGGTTGGCGGAGCTGAATGGAACGCTGAGGATCTGGAACACCGAGAAGGGGTTCGAAGTCAGCAGCCGGGTTCCGGTTTTGCCCGAAGAAGGTTCCCTTGGACAATGAGAGGAAGACCCGGATCCTTCTGGCGGACGACCACGTCTTGTTCAGCGATTGCCTGAAAATCGTCTTGGAGGAACGGACCACCGACCTCAAAGTGATAGCAACCGCAACTGACGGTGCTGAAGCGGTGGAGCTGTGCATCAAACTCAGACCCGACATGGTCCTAATGGACGTCCGTATGCCTGGTCTTGACGGGGTCCAGGCGACCCGGCAGATCCTGGAACTGTACCCCAAGACGAAGATCATCATGCTGACAACCTTCGACGACGACGACTACGTCCGGCAGGCTCTGAAGTTCGGAGCTTGTGGGTATCTGCTGAAGAATGTCAGACCGGCAAACCTGGTCCAATCGATCCGAATGGTGCGGGAGTCGATTATCCAATTGTCGCCGGAGATTGCAGGGAGGCTCCTGGTTGAGGTTGATTACCCGGGTGCCCCATCGTCGGGAAGGGTCTTTCTGGAGCGGCTCACTCAAAGAGAACGGGAGGTTCTAGGGTTGTTGGTCGAAGCCAAGGAGAACCTCCAGATCGCCGACATTCTGGGGATCAGTGAGCAGACCGTGAAGAATCACGTTCACCACCTCTACGAGAAGTTGGGGGTTTCCAACCGACTGCAGCTAATCAAGGTTTTGGGAAGGAGTCAAAGCTAGGGCACCGGTACCGCAGTACCAGGAGAAACCCGGAAAACCGGTACTTCCGTCCGTTTCGCGTGTCGAAAGGTAGGCCTACCATGGTTCCATGAATCCAACCAACCGAGCGCCGCTCCGAGATCCGAGGTCGACACCCTTCGTCTACGAGAACGGTCGAGTGGTTCCCTCACCCCTCAAATGCCGGAATCTGATGAAGGATCGGGAATCCCAAACGGCACTGTTCTTGGTCCTTCCCTTCCTCTTGTGCCTACTGACCTTTGTCGTCGTCCCCGGCTTCTACACCTTCTACATGAGCCTGATGGACTACAACACCATGCGGGACCTCTCCCAATTGAGCTATATCGGGCTTCAGAACTACCTTGACGTGTTCGACGACGTCGACACGATGGCGTCGTTCGGGCGGAGCTTCTACTTCGCCCTCGTCGAAGTCCCGTTGATGATAGGCGGGTCCCTAGGCCTGGCGTTGATCTTGAACCGGCCGATGTACGCACGGGGTGCGCTGAGAACCATGATCCTGGTTCCTTACGTGTGCAACATCGTGGCCGTCTCGATCGCGTGGCAGTCCCTCTTCGACCCCACGACCGGCGCGGTCAACACGTTCTTGACCATGATGGGAGCCCAGGAGGTCCCCCGTTGGTTCAGCGACCCCGGCATGGCACTGACCATGACGGCGGTGGTTTACGTGTACCTCAACTTCTCTTACCAAGCCCTGGTGTTTCTGGCTGCCCTTCAGGGCGTGTCACCCGAGCTCTACGAGGCTGCCGAGATGGACGGGGCCGGACCCTGGTCGAAGTTCCTGCGTGTGACGCTTCCTTGCATCTCACCGACGACCTTTTTTCTGGTGGTCTCTTCCGTTATCGGCTCATTCCAGACCTACAACCTCGTCGCCACGCTGACCCATGGCGGCCCCGGGGGAAGCACCGAGGTGGCCTCATTCAACATCGTCAAGCTCGCATTCACCTTCAACCAGTTCAGCATGGCGACGGCCCAATCCGTCCTGCTGTTTATCTTCCTCATGGTCATCACCATCCTCCAGTTCAAAGGGCAGAAGAAATGGGTCAACTACTGAACAAACACCGGCCCGCCGGTCTCTCCAAGGGCTTCGGCACCTTTCTTGTGGCACTCCTCGGCCTCGTCCTCCTCGTCCCGCTGTTCTCGATGTTGGCCGGTTCGTTCCTGTCTCCCGCCGACTACCTCAACTCTCCGCTCGCGTTCTCTCCCGACAAGTTCTACTGGGGCAACTACGAGTCCATTTTTCGAGACAGATTCTTTTTCTCCCACTGGTACCTGAATTCAGTGTTTGTCGTAGCCGCCGTCATTGTCTTGAGGTTGCTTGTCACGGTGTCGGCGGCGTATGCGTTTGCCAAGCTGAGATTTCCCTTCAAGAATGTCCTGTTCCTCGCGGTAATGGGAGCCCTGATGATCCCTTCCGACACAACCCTGATTGGTCGGTTCCTTGTTTACAAGATCTTGGGGCTTATTGACTCCCACTGGTCCATTATCCTTCCGGCCGTAGCCGACGTCCTGATGCTCTTTATGGTACGGCAGTTCTTCATGACCTTGCCAAAGGACCTCGATGAGGCGGCCTTGATCGATGGCTGCGGGCACCTTCAAATCTACACGAGAATCGTCCTACCCTTGGCCACTCCTGTCATCCTCACTCTCGTCCTGTTCACCTTCATTTGGACCTGGAACGATTACACCAACCCAAGCATCTTCATTTCGGACCAGGCCAAGCAACTCCTCACCGTTGGGTTGACCTATGTTTCCAACACCGAACGAGGGGTGATCATCACCAAGGCCCTCGCCGGAGCGGTTCTGGCTATCGCCCCCATCGTGGCACTCTTCGCCGTGTTTCAAAAGTACTTCGTTCAGGGAGTAGCGATGACAGGCATCAAGGGCTGAATTCCAAAAAGTAGTTCCCGCGGTAGGCGGGACGAAAAGATTCTGTTTAGGGAGGAACTATGAAAATTCTACGAACGATACCCCTGCTTCTGGCTTTTGCCAGCCTGGCCACTGGGGCTTGGTCCGAGGGGAAGGTGACCATCCGGGTGGTGGAGTGCCAGCAACGGGTGACCGAGGCGAACCGGGGCGAATCCGGCAACTGGCTCAACCTTATCGACGCCTTCGAAAAGGAGAACCCCGACATCAAAGTCGAGGTCGTCGACATCCCCTACTCCGGAGACGGTTCAGAAGCCTTCATGAAGGAAGACATCCTCACCGCCTCGGGCGACACCTACGACATCATTGAGCACACGAACACCATCCGCATCGCCAAGTACGTTAATGCCGGTTTCTTGATGCCCCTCAACGACTTGGCTAAAGCCGCCAACTACGACCCGCAGGCGAAATTCGGCAAGTTCCTCAAGAAGTACGACGGCAAAATTCTCTGGTTGCCCACCGACTTTTCGGCCAACATCGTCTTCTACAACAAAGCCCTCTTCGACGCCGCCAAGGTCCCTTATCCCAAGGCGGGTTGGACCTGGGACGATTACGCTGCCATTGCAAAAAAAATCAGCGACCCAAAGAAAGGGGTCTATGGTTCCTTGATGCAACAGTGGGAATACTACACCTACATCGGGCCTCAGCAGAAGAACATCTCGGCCTACAAGGCCGATGGAACGTCCAACTTCGACAACCCTGAGTACTCGAAGTGGCTGAAGTTCTTCGCCGACCTCGGCAAGTCGAAGGCCCAGCCCGACTGGACCGAAATGACCAACAAGAAGTTCCAGTGGGATTCCTTCCTTACGGGCCGCTTCGGAATGGAAATGATCGGAACCTGGCACCTCGGGCCCATGGCAGACTCCAAGACCTACCCCCGCGATTGGAAATTCGGCATCGTGGCACCTCCGGTCGCAACCGACGGCAAGGGCGGCAACATCCTGACCGGCGGTGGTGGCTTCGCGATGAACAAGAAGGCCGCTCATCCCAAGGAGGCGTTCCGGTTCTTGACGTACATCGTAGACCACTACGGCGACTACAACCCCCAGAATTACCTGGCCCGTGCCGACCAGTCCAGCGAAGCCCTCAAAGCCCGGTTCACCCAGGATGCCGCCGGTTTCGCTGCCGACGGGTTGACCGCCGATGACTTCATCAATGCCATCTTTAATCCCAAGTTAGGCACCGGCGACGAAAAAATCGTCGGACCCGCGAGCGCCGTCATCAATCCCATGTTCGTCGCTGAGGCCGAAAGGTACCTCGTCGGTGCCCAGACCCTGGACGCCACCATGAAGAACATCAAGAAGAAGGCCGACGCGGCAATCGCGAAGGAAAAAGACGCTCAGAAGTAGGCCGGGGATTTTATCTCTCGACCTATTGGAACGGCGAAATTCAAAGTTTCGCCGTTCCGATGGGTACCCTACCTCGCGCACCACCAACAAAGGGGCTTATCGTGCTCAAAACAAAAGGACGCACAGTCGTCGACGACAAAGGAAACCCAGTCCTGCTCAGAGGCTACAACTTGAGCACATGGCTGATGATGGAAAACTTCATGCTGGGCACCCCGGGTGTTGAGCAACACTTCCGACGGACTGGTTTTTCGAGACGTTCCTGAGCACGTTCGTCCAAGTGAAGGACATCGTCTTTCTCAAGGAATTGGGCTGCGACCATGTGCGGATTCCCTTCAACTACCGCCATTTTGAAGACGACGGCAACCCGATGGTCTACAAACCGGACGGATTCCGCCATCTTGACCGGGTCGTGAGCTTCTGCGAAAAGCACGGACTGTACGTCGTCCTGGATCTGCATGGAGCTCAAGGCTACCAGAATCCCGACTGGCATTCGGACAACCCCACCAATCGCACAGGTCTCTACGACAATCCTTTCAACCAGCGCCGAATCGCCTCGCTGTGGAGGCATATCGCTGAGCACTACCAGGCCAATGAAACGATAGCCGGTTACGAAATCATGAATGAACCGGTCTGTGTGGGCCAGGAAGAAATCGAAGCGCTCAATCGATGCCACAAGCTGGTGAGCTCAGCGATCCGCGAAGTGGACCACCGCCACATCCTGTTCGTCGACGGGAACCTGCGCGGTCGTTCCTTTGAGGGCTTCAGCGAACCGTGGGACGACAACCTGGTCTGCTCGGTCCACTACTACACCTACCCGGGCCTCTTCACGAACGCCTATCCAGGGTGGGCGGCCACCGAAGTCTACTACGACAAGGCCTATCACGCGCAGCAGATGGATATCCGGGACTCCTACAGCCGAAATCACAACTTGCCCGTCTGGATCTCGGAATTCGGCATCATCTTCAACGAGTTTTTTAACGAGGACAAAAAACGTGTGTTGGCCGACCAGTTGGACATTTTCGTCGAAAAAGGGTACGGGTGGGCCCAGTGGGGCTTCAAAGATA
>JAIFLN010000067.1 GCA_020049045.1 Spirochaetota bacterium
CCGGAATGCCGCCCGGAACAAACCCCGGCATGGCTTTTATCCTGATCCAGCACCTCGACCCTGTCCGGAAAAGCCTCCTCACCGACTTGGTGCGGGGTTTCACCACCTTGGGTGTCTGCGAGGCCACGGAAGGTATGGCGGTAGAGATCGATAGAGTCTACATCATACCTCCTGGTAAGGAACTGACCCTGATCGGTGGAGTGCTCCACCTTGCCACGCAGCCCACACCCCGAAGCCTTCAGCACCCCATCGATGCCTTCTTCTCATCGCTGGCCGACGATCAGGGCACTTTGGCCGTGGGGGTGATCTTGTCAGGAACCGGGTCCGACGGAACTCTGGGAATTCAGGCCATCCACCAGCAAGGGGGGTTGGTTCTCGCCCAGGGTGGTTCTGCTGTAGAATTCCCGGGAATGCCGGAAAAGGCCATCGCCACAGGGCAGGTGGATCTCATCGTCCCAGCAGACAAAATGCTGGGCGAGATTCAGGCCCGAACAGGGACCTCATGGAACGAGACCTTGCTCCCCGAGATTTTTTCCCTTTTGCAGGCCAAGACCAGGCAGGATTTCTCCAAGTACAAACCCAGCACCATACGGCGGCGCATCGAGCGGCGCATCGGTGTCACGCAAACCGGCACCATGGCCGACTACCTGTCCCGGCTCAAGAACGACCCCGAGGAAGTGTCGGCGCTGTTCAATGACCTTTTAATCGGCGTAACCAACTTCTTCCGCGACCCGGAAGTGTTTCAGATCCTGGCAACCACGGCCATCCCCCACATCCTTTCGAGGCAAAGCCAGGGAATCCGGGCCTGGTCGGCCGGTTGTTCCACCGGCGAGGAGGCATACTCCCTCGCCATCCTTTTGCAGGAAGAAATCGCGGCCCAGGGTCTGGAGCGCACGGTCAACGTGTTCGCCTCCGACATCGACAAAAGGGCCATCGATGCGGCGCGTTCCGCGCGGTATCCGGCCAGCATTGCCCGGGATATTTCGACGGAGAGACTGGCGCGGTTCTTCGCCCCCAGCCAGGATAACGCATCATACCAGGTTAAAAAAACCATCCGAGACCTGGTGGTTTTCTCCATCCACGACCTGATCAAAGACCCGCCCTTCTTCAAGCTCGACCTTCTGGTGTGCCGCAATCTGCTGATTTATCTCAACCTCGACCTTCAAAAGAAAATTCTTCCCATGTTCCACTATGCCCTGAACCCCGGGGGAATTTTGGTACTGGGCACCTCCGAGACCATTGGCGAGTTCGGGCATCTGTTCCAACCGATGGACCAGTCGGGCAAAGTCTTTGTCCGTCGGGAGACGCAGTCCAACTACCCTCGGGCGGGGAGTGCCATCTCGAATTACTATTCGGCACCCGAGCCCAGTCTTGCCAAACAACAGGACGCTGAAGTCCCGGCTGTTTCTTTTCGTACGCTGACCGAGCAGAGCATCCTTCGCGTGCAAGATATGGCAGCTGCGTTGGTCAACGCCCAAGGAGAGATTCTTTTTCTGCACGGGCGCACCGGCTATTTCCTGGAGCCAAGTGAAGGGGAGCCACACACCCAGAATATTCTGAAAATGGTCAAGGACGGCCTCAAATACAGCATCGCCAACGCGCTTCACCAAGCCGTCGCGGGCAACACGACCGTTCTTCACCGCAATGTCGCTTTGACCTGGAGGAACCAGACAACCCTTGTCCACATCGGGGTACACCCTGTGGAAAAGCTGTTTCTTGTCCTTTTGGAAGAAGCCCCGGCCGGCAGCAACGAACGAACAGCCCAGGAAGAGGGTGCCCTCGCGCCGGGTGACCGATACCTCCTGCTCAAAGAAGAACTGGAGACCAAGGACAAATACCTTCAAAACGTCACCGAGGAGATGGAAAACTCGAACGAGGAGCTGCGGTCCTCGAACGAAGAACTACAGTCGGTGAATGAGGAACTGCAATCGTCGAACGAAGAACTGGAGACCTCCAAGGAGGAGCTTCAGTCGGTGAACGAAGAGCTTTCCACCGTCAACGCCGAACTGAACTCGAAGGTGGCCGAACTGACCACCAGCAACAACGATATGAACAACCTTTTAGCGTCAACGGGGTTTGCCACCGTCTTCGTTGACTTAAAACAGACGATTCTCCGGTTCACCCCCGAGGCCACCAGGGTGATCAACCTTATTCCCGGCGACCTGGGCCGGCCGGTGGGCCATCTGGCCTCCACGCTTGTCGACTACCACTCTCTGGAACACGACACCCAGGCAGTATTGGACACCCTGATTCCCTTTGAACGGGAGGTTCAATCTACCAAGGAGGCATGGTACCGGTTGCGCATTCAGCCCTACCGGACCATCGATAATGTCATCGAAGGGGCGGTTATTTCGTTCATCGACATCACCCAGATCGTCACGCAGAGAAAGGAGCTTCAAAGCAAGAATGCGCTGCTGCGCCTGGTTGCTGTGATCCAGGACTCCCGTGACCCCATCATTGTGCAGGACCTGAACGGACAGATTCTGGCCTGGAACCCGGCGGCCACCGAACACTACGGCTGGAGCGAGAAAGAAGCCCTGACCATGAACGCCCGCGACTTCATTCCGCAGAGCTTGCAGGCGGAGGCCCTGGACAAGATCCGTCAGCTTGGTCTTTCCGATGTGCTCGAGACCTACCAGACCAAACGACTGACCAAGGACGGACGTGTTCTTGACGCCTGGGTGACCTCCACGGCTCTCGTGGATAAGGAAAAAAATATTTACGCGATTACTACCATTGAGAGAACAAAAAGAGCGATAATGAAAACCTGAAGGCCGGGAGGCCGGGAGGCCGGGAGGCCGGGAGGCCGGGAG
Organism: Spirochaetota bacterium; assembly: GCA_020049045.1. GTDB lineage: Bacteria > Spirochaetota > Spirochaetia > JABEVK01 > JABEVK01 > JAIFLN01. The sequence goes on from JAIFLN010000067.1 coordinate 2,814, forward strand.
GCCGGGAGGCCGGGAGGCCGGGAGGCCGGGAGGAAAAAATGGCCGATATTGATCGACTTGTCCATGATTTACAAGTGCATCAAGCGGAACTTGAGATACAGAATGAAGAGCTTCGGGCAACCGAGTCGCAGTTGCAAAGACTTCAGGAGCGGTATTTTGATCTGTACAACAGGGCTCCGGTCGGATACCTGTCACTTTCCCCCGAAGGGGTTATCCAAGAGGCCAACCTGACCCTTTCGTTGCTTCTGAACTGGCAAACCGAGACCCTTGTGGGCCAGACCCTCACCTCACTCGTCGCAGCAGAAGACCAGGATAAGCTTTATCTTCACCTCAAGAGCCTTCGCCAGAACCTTCAAGCCTCTTCCATCGTGCTGCGGCTGAAAAAACAAGACGGTGAGCCATTTTGGGCGCGAATCGATTCGTCGGTGGTCATCATGCCCGCAGAACCATCCGTCTTCCGCCTGATGATCAGCGATATCACCAAGGAACGCCACATGGAACAGGCTCTGCATCTAGCCGAAAAACTCGGTTTCCTCGAGACCTTGGCTGGCGGCATTGCCCACGATTTCAACAACTTGCTGGGTGGTATTTTTGGCTATATTTCCTTGGCACGGGACCACGATGGGGCAAATCCCGAAGTGGTCCGCCACCTCGACAAGGCCATTCTGGTCTTCGAGCGTGCCAAGAATCTGACATTGCAGCTGTCGACCTTCACCAAGCACAATGTTCCGACAATCAAAACTCAGGAAATTGGTCCCCTGGTGGAAAAGGCCGTTGCGTTTGCCCTGTCGGGAACCAACACCCTTTCGCAGATTGCCATCGAGAAAGACTTATGGTCCGCCTGCATCGACGAAAATCAGATTGCCCAGGTGCTGCAGAATTTGACCCTCAACGCCTCGCAGGCCGTTCCCTTTCCGCCGGAAACTACTTGAAGCTGACGGTGAGCGATAACGGAACCGGCATACCGGCGGCGCTGAGCGAGAAAATCTTCGACCCCTTCTTCACCACCAAAAACACCGGGCATGGCCTGGGCCTGTCCATTTGCCGTTCCATCGTCGCCAAACACAACGGTGCGCTTTGGGTGGAGTCACGAGAAGGCCAGGGAACGACGTTTCACCTGCTTCTTCCGGCCTCGGTCGAGAAAGCCCGCACCGATTCTCCACCACAGACGGCGGTTCACCGTGGTGGGGGTACGGTTCTGGTGATGGACGATGAAGGGTTCTACCGGGACATTCTCAAAGCGATGCTGCAGGACATGGGGTACGAGGTGGTTGAGGCGGGCAACGGCGACGAAGCCCTGACGGTCGGCAGATCGGAACGGGACCTGAATGCGGCCCTCCTCGACCTCACCATTCGGGGTGGCAGGGGAGGAAGAGACACGGTGGCGGCGTTGCAAAGCCTTCGGCCCGGCCTGCCGATCTTCGCCATCAGCGGCTTTTCCGAAGATCCCATTTTGGCTCGGCCCCACGATTTCGGGTTCACCGACTGTTTGGCCAAGCCGTTCCTGAAAGAAGACCTGAACGCGCTGATGACGAAGTATTTCGGATAGACCTCCGAAGACTACTCCTCGGTAGCAGCAGTCTCGCCGTCGTACTCACCCTCTTCCTCATCATCATCGTCATCCTTGGGTCCTTTTTTGACCTCCACGGCTCCGTCGGCGTTGATGATGAACTGATGGTCGTCGCCATCCAGGGCGCGGCGGGCGGTGTCCATGGGGTCGGCACCGGCCGCCAACAAGGTGGCAGGCTTTCCGTCCCATTCCACGGTGTCGAGCGGACCAGCCAGTATCACGGCGGCCTGATAGTCATCGGGGGTCTCGACCTCGCGAACCAGGGTCCCTTCATGAAGCAGGCGGACTGTCCCTTTTTCTCCCGTGACCACGACAACAACGGGTCCGGAAGCTCGACCGACCGCTGAACGGGGGTCGGCAGACAGAAGGCTGGCGGCCGTCAGAAACACAGCGGCCCAAACGAAACGGGAGTTCATGGCATTTCACCTCGGCGGACAGAATACAGGGCGCAGGCCCTTCAGGGCAAGCGATCGTCAAACCCCGGCAGGATGGCCGAAAGCACTTCACGGGTGATGGCGTACAGCGGCGGGATGCCTTCGGAGGGAGCCAGGGGTGCCGATAAACGCTCCCCGGCCTCAAGGGGCAGATCGGAAACGTAATAATAGTACCGCTGAACCACCGCCGGATCGAGAACTCCCAGCTGGATAGATTCGGTCACCTTGCGGGCGTAGTAGACCCCCTCCATCTCCAAGCCGATGCACTTCCAGATGCTGTGGTAAAAGTGCAGCAGCGGCCGGTTTTGCAGCAGGGTTCCCGCCACGGTCAGCAGCGGCCCGGTGTGAATGCCGATGCGGGGCGCGCGGGCGCGAAGCGTCTCCAGAGGGTCGTGGGGCGGCAGGGGCTGAAAGGCATCGTCGGCCTGCAGGACAAAGGCGGTGGGCACCAGAATATCGCCGCGTCGGCCCAGCAGTGCGCCGGCCTTGCCCAGAATGTTCACGCTGCGGATCTGCCGGCTGAAGAGCGTGATGAGGTTGTGGATGATCTCTTCGGCCTGCTCGCCGAAGGCATAGTCGATATTCACCAGGAATTTTCGGGGACCAGAAGAGGGTACCATCACCGAGGTGTCGATCAGCTGAACCGCAATTCCCGTGGTTGCCTGGTCGTCGATGCGCAGAATGCCCCAGGCCCGCTCGTCATCTTTGCGGGGTGACCGGGCGGGGTTGGCCTTCAGAAAGCCGGGAAGCAGTCCGTAAAGCCGGTCGCGGGGGTTCTCCCAGTCCTGTTTCAGAAACGGATGCTCGGTTTGTCTGGCCCATTCGAGCACTTCGGGTTCCATCCGGCGGGGAAAGGGAGACAGGCAGTTGGTCACCGAGTGGGTGTTGCTCGACACCACATGAACCTCCCAGTCGCGGGGAAAATCCCAGGGGTCGAGACCCGTCAGATCCTTAACGGCCTTGCTGACAAGGTTGGCCCACTTTTCGGAGCGGCGGCTGTTGTAGTTGTTCAGCTGGCGTTCGACATTCACCGCCCAGTCCTCGTGGTGAACGGTCAGCTCAAACAGCCGGTTAAGTACCTGGTCACCCCAAAGGGCTTTCAAGCCCGCCGCTTCGACGGCATCGAAGGGAAGGTCCATTGCCTCGAACGGAGTATTGTCGTGGTCATTACAGCAGGTCCCCAACTTGGCCAAAAGAACCGGGTCATGAAGCCGCCTGCGGATCTTCTGAGCTTCAACGGAAAACAGGCAGAGGCAGGTCAAAAAATCGAGGATGTCGGTGAGGCCGTTGCGTAGAAGCACCATGTTCTTTCCAGGCAGCATCTGCCACACGTTGCGCCGCCGAGCGGCCGTCGCCACCTCGGGAAACAGCCGGCTCGGATCGGTGTATAAGGCGGGAATGTCGTCGGTAAAGTACCAGGCCAGAGTCGAGGTCAGATTCTCGGGCAGGCGGCGGACGGCGTAACTGAGGGCATCCAGGTCGATGGACTCGGCGTCGTTCATGCCGGGATGGAGCGCCGGCTCCAGGGTTTTGTAAAGTTCCAGCAGGCGCGTCATGGGAAAAGACCCTTGGGCCAGCGACCGGGCCACCTCGGCCACAAACCGTTCCAAGGGAAGAAAGATGCCGTGTTTGTCTCTCAAAATGGTACCAAAGGCCTGGGCAAAAACCGGGTGTCACCGCCCTGGCTCCATGGGTGCGCCCCTGGCTGAGAAGGGCCGCGCGCTCACCGAAGTAATGCCCGGATCGAACCACATTGGAAGGTTTGACAAACGGTGCGTCGTCGTAAACCAGCTCCACCTGACCTTCCTCCAAAAGGAAGATCTCCTCGGACATATCACCGGGAAGAAACAGATCTTCGAGCGGGACAGCTTCGACCAGTCGTAATTCTTTGACAAGCTGGTCTTTGACCTGCGAAGGGAGAAAACGGAAGGGAACGGTCAGATCGAGCAGACGGCGGGGATCGGGTGTCATGGTCTTAGTCTAAACCGAAAGATCCAGACTGAGGGAACTGGCTTCCTCGAGAATTTTCCGGTAAACGCTCACCATACCAAGGGAAGCCGCCTCACTGAGGGTGACCCAGCGGCCGGACCAGGCGGGAGGAAGGGGCGGATCGCCACCGCTGGTCCAGGGAACACAAAAGGCCGTCAGCCGGTCCCGATACTTTGTATAGGTGTGCACTCTGCCGCTCAAGGGACGTTTTTCACCTGCAGGTGACTCGGGGGAAGCTGGGGCCATCAGCCAAAGGTTCGAAAACCGGCCCTTGTCGGGCCTGGCCAACCACCAGGTTCCGTCAAACCGATACCAGACCATTACCGTTGTTCTTTTCTCGATGACGGTGCGGACTTTGGGCTCAGGAATGACCCCGGTCAGCTCAAGGGACCGCGCCTGGCACCCCCCCGAAAGAGGACAGACACCGCAGGAAGGGGACGAGGCACGGCAAACTCGCTGTCCCAGCTGCATCACCGCCTGGTTGGATTCACGGCTGGAGGGTCCGTCGACCAGTTCGGCCCACAGGGTGCGCCACCGCGCCTCGAGGGCAGGCGTCCAGGCAGGGGCCGCATCCAGGCGCTGAAATACCCGCTTGAGGTTGGCGTCGAGGGTCAGCGCCGGTTGGTGAAAGGCAAAGCTGAGCAGGGCTGCCGCCGTGTACTCGCCAACCCCGGGCAGCGCTCTGAGTTCAACCTCGGTATGGGGTAGCGAGGTCTGTCCCCGGGCAATCAAAAGCCGTGCCGCCTGGTGCAGATTCTTGGCCCGGCTGGCGTAGCCCAACCCCTCCCAAGCCCTCAGAACATCCTCTTCGGAGGCAGTCGCCAACGAGGCCAGATCGGGCCAGCGGGCCATCCATGCAGAAAAGGGTGCCACCGCCGCTGTGACCACGGTTTGCTGCAGCATGATCTCGCTGATCCACAGGGCGTACGGATCTTGCGTCAGCGTCCATGGGTAGGGCCGTGCTTCGCTACGAAACCATTGGCGTACCCCAGCCAGCGAAGCGGCGGTCAGGGGTGCAGAATCCACTGGGGACGCCCGGAGCGTACCGTTAATCCGCGGTCAAAGGCCAGAGCGAGGAGGGTGGGAGTGTGAAAGACCAGCTCACCGCTCTGGAAAGCAGAACCCGGGCGCAACAACAGATCGGCCAGGATTGTCACAAAGGGATTGTGGGTGAACACAGCAATTCGGGTGAAACCTTCCGCTTCCCAGGCCAGCAGCTCATCCAAAGCTTCGCCCGGGTCAGCCGAGGGAGTGAGGGCCTTCGATGTCTCCAAACGGGAGGGAGAGAAGACAGGAGCGAACAGGTCTCTGGTTTGAACCGCCCGAAGGTATGGAGACGAAAGGGCCAGGTTGGCCGCAAACCCCTGGCTTTTTGCCCGGGGCAGCATCTGCTCAATCCTCAGCCGACCTTCTGGAGAAAGCGGCCGGAAGCGGTCCCCGTCGGGATGGTGCTCCTCGGCCTTACCGTGCCGGACCAGATACAGAACCTCTACCACTTCAGCGGCCGTACAACTTGGTCAAAGCCCCCAGCTGCTGAGCCAGGGCCTTGCCGAGGTCTCCGGCTTTGACCCGCCAGGCCCAGTTGCCGCCCAGTGTCGACGGGGTATTCATCCGCGCCGCTTTGGGAAGGTTGAGCAAATCCTGTGCCGGAATGACGGCGTAGCGCGCCACCGAAGCCAGCGCTGCCCGGATAAAGCCCCATGAAAGGTCTTCGAGGTGGCCGTCCACATACGAGAGGGCATAATTCTGGTCAGCCTGGGTGGCCGCTTCAAACCAGCCCCGCATGGTGTCGTTGTCGTGGCTGCCGGTGTAGACCACGCAGTTGTCGTGGTAGTTGTGGGGCAAGAAAGGGTTATCACCGCTGGCACCGGCCTCAGCCGAGTCAAACGCAAACTGCAGAATCTTCATTCCGGGGAACCCGAAAGTGTCTCGCAACAGCTCGACTTCTGGGGTAATCACACCCAGGTCTTCGGCCAGAATGGGCAAGGTTCCCAGTTCTTTCCGTATGGTATGGAACAAGTCCATCCCCGGTGCCTTCACCCACCGGCCGGCGATGGCATTGGGCGCTCCGAAAGGAACCTCCCAGTAGGCTTCAAAACCGCGGAAATGGTCGACTCGGATGATGTCGACCAGCTTGAGTGTGGCCTTGATGCGGCCCAGCCACCATCGGAACCCGTCGGCCTTCAAGGCCTCCCAGTCGTACAGCGGGTTGCCCCACAGCTGCCCGGTGGCCGAAAAATAATCGGGGGGAACCCCTGCCACCACCAGGGGTTGCCCCTGGGCGTCCAGCTGGAAAAAAGCACGGTTGGCCCAGACATCCACCGAGTCGGCTGCCACGAAAATCGGAATGTCACCGATGATCTTGATGCCCTTCTTGTTGGCATAGCTCTTGAGAGCAATCCACTGCTGGAAGAACCAGAACTGAAGAACCTTCTTCACCTCGATCTTGTCGCCGAGTTTGGCTTTCCAGCTTTTGACGGACTCGGGTTTTTTGAGCCTGATGTCGAGGTCCCAATAGTTGGACCACATCTTGCCGTCCAGTTTCTCGGCCTCGGCCTTTTTCTGGTATTCATCCTTGACCGCCATAAACACGGCAAAGTCGTCAAGCCAGGCGGCCTCAGCTTTTTGGAAGGCTTCAAACTCGGCGTGGGGCTTTCCGTGGACCTTGGACAAAAAGCTCCTGGCGGCTTTTTCCAACAACGGGGCTTTCCAAAACTGCACCCAGCCGTAATCGACCACAGCCGGATCAAACGCAGGAGCTCCTTTGAGGTCGGCAGCCTGCAGATCGCCGCTTTTCACCAGCGCATCGAGGCTGATCAGAAGGGGGTTGCCCGCAAACGTTGAAAAACTCGCGTACGGCGAATCACCGTAACCGGTTGGCCCCAGGGGAAGAACCTGCCAAAGGGTTTGGCCGGCTTTTTCCAGAAAGTCGATAAAGGCATACGCTTCGGGACCCAACTCACCAATGCCATGGGCACCGGGAAGACTGGTGGGGTGCATCAGCACACCGGAAAAACGACGTTTGGTACTCATAAATCCTCCCAAATAACCTATCGGACTAGCGGCCGTGACAGACTTTGTACTTTTTCCCGCTGCCGCAGGGACAGGGATCGTTTCGCCCCACTTTGGGCTGCTCCCGGACAATCTGGGAGGGGACCACCGTTCCCTTGTCGTAGAACCACTGTCCGCTGACTTTCTTGAACTCACCGATTTCGTGGTATTCCTCTTTCAGGCCATGGCTGGAGTACGAGGCAACAAAATCGACCTTGCCGACCTCATCGTTCACCCCGCCCTTCTCGACCCGCACGATCTTGAGACCCAGCCAGGTTGATTCCAGACTCCATTTTCTAGTTTCTTCGATCGAAACCTCGTCCCGTTCGTCGCGCTCATGGGTTTTTTCGATAAAATCGACTTCTCCTTTAGCGTAGGACGAGTACCGGGCCCGCATCAGGGCCTCGGCGGTGGGGGCGTCTTTGGTGCCCTTGATGAAGGGCTCACAGCAGGAGGCGTACGCCAAACCCGAACCGCAGGGACATTTCTCCATGGTAACTCCTAAAGCCCCATTTTTTCACACCCCGCCTAATCCTGCAAGGGGAAGTCATGACGGTTTACAGATCAAGCCCACTCCCTTAGACTGTACCGTTGTGAGGCGCATGTTCTGGTTGATACTTTTTGCTACCATCTCTGTCGGAGGTCTTTCGGCCCAGAGTTCTGGCATGCGCACCGGCTTTCTCTTCCCCATTCAGTCTTCCACCTCGTGGTTTGAGTGGGGCCTGGGCCTTGGAGCAGAAACGGGCTTTGCGTGGAAGGGAACCCCTTTGAGGTTTTCTGCCGCCGCCGAGTTTGAAACGGTGAGGCTCCAGGCCAAGGCCGGGGGATTGCTCCTGGCCGCTGCCCTGCCCAGGGTCGAACTGCAAACTCCTGTCATGTCAGGTTTTTCACTGGCAGCGGGAGGTGGTGCCGGTTGGTACGGAGCTACCCTCAACAGTTTGCAGCAAATCACCCACAATCCTTACCTCAGCGGGGCGCTGGCCCTTCGCCTTCACCTGGATCCGGCGCTGACGTTCCGCCTGGCAGGACAGTACCAGAACGCCTGGAACTTGTATGAAGCCGTCGGGGTCTGGCTGGGTTTTGAAATCGACGGAGGTGGTCCGTGAGAGAGGCTGGCTGGTTTGCTGCTGCCTTGTTGTTGGTGACGCTGGGTTCCTGTGAACAATCCACTTTGCTGGCGGACATCCAAAAAGACGTGAACCTTGCCTCGGAAACCATCGAAGCTCCCACCTTCACCCCCAAGGGCGGTGTGTTTCGCTGGTATCCCCCTTCCGTCACCATCTCAACCCCGACCAAGGGAGCCTCGCTTTTTTATTCCACCGACGGCAGCCCGCTGGTTTTCAACAACCTGGGACAAACCAAGGACACGACATTCCGCTCCGAGACCAACTCATTCACCTTTGGCCCTGTCAATTTTCCCACCTATCGGGTTTGGCACACCCTTCGGGCCCTGGCTTGGCGCGACGGTAAAACCTCGGGCGAGACGCAAGCCCGCTTTGGTATCGCAGGTGACGGAGGGGTCCGCTGGGCACAAGCCACCTTGGTCCCCACCACAGGCAGGACGACGGGTGTGGCCCAGGGTATCGACGAGACCGTTTACGCTGTCGGCTGGATCAGCACTCCCGACGAAAAAACCCAGGGGTTTCTGGTTCAGCTTGATAAAGAGGGCAACACACTGTCGGGCCCTTACTACTTTCCCGCCCCTTCCAAGGTCACCGCGGCTGCCACCGACAGTTACGGGAACCTGTATGTGATCGGGACGAATCCCAACGGTTTTCTTGCCAAATACACTCCGAAAGCCGCCCCGGCGGGTCTGGAACGTCAATGGATGGTGGAGTCAGACAAGGCAGTGGATTTTTCCGGTTTGGCCCTCTTTGCCTCGGGGGCTTCTGTCTATGCCCTGATTGTCGGTACGATTCCCGCTGACACCGTGAGTCCCGTAACCCTCAGATCCGCTGATAGTTCTGGGGCATTGGCCAAGATCATCCCGCTGTATAAGACGGGAAGAACCGGCATTCTGACCAAATACTTGGTTCACGATGCCACCAATCCGAACAAGGCGGGAGCGGTACTAGACGCTGGAATCAGCTCCGAACCGGCGGGTGACGACTGGTTCCAGTCCGTTGCAGCGGCTCCCAGCGGGGCTTTTGCCCTTGTCGGCGGGTTCAAACCTGCCACGTCGCCGATCAACTTCGGCGGCCAAATGGTCACGGGAACACTGGGACGCCGCAACCCCCTGATTCTGAGTGGAAATGCCTCGAGCGGGCTCAACCTCAACTGGTCCCGTTCGGCGATTGCCCAGGGACCGGCCGATGGCGAACTGACCGCAGTGGCCATCAATCCCAGCAGCGGAGAAGTGGCGGTGGCGGGGTTTCAAGAGGGCATTATCCCATGGGATTGGGGGGCAGGAAAGCTGTACAACGGACCCTCTGCAGGAAAAAACACCGTTCTAGCTGCCTATTTTTCCGGGGGGAATGTGTCGGGTGTCGGCGGTGGCTTTGGCAGTACGGAAGACTCGGTGCTGTCTGCCCTCGTCTATGGAAATTTCAACCCCCAGTTTCAGGGTCGCCCGCTGTACGTTGTCGGAAGCCTCGCCTCCGGGGGCGCATCCTTCCTTATCAAGTTTTCGGGTCCGCCCCACTACATCATGTGGACCCGCAGAATCGGTTCACCGGAAGGGTCTATCCTGTATTCGTCATTGGCCACCAACCCCAACCCCACCGACAAACTGGTCATCGGAGGTGCCCTTGGAGATAAAGCTGTGGACTTCGGAACCGGCGGTATCCTTCAAACGGGCAAACCGGGTGAAAGTGCGCTGGTCCTTCAGGTCTTTGACTGAAATCGCTCTGACGGAACCCTACAACACCAGCGTGGCCAGGCTCAGATACACCAAGATGGTCGCCACATCGGTCAGCGCCAGCACCAGCGGACCGGCGGCAATTTTCGGCTCTACCTTCATCGCTTTGAGAACCCAGGGCAGCATCAATCCGATAAGGCAGGCGTTCAGGGTGCTGACCGCAATGCTCAAACCGACGACCAAGCTGGTTTCCAGCCTGGGCTCCAATAAATAGGACAGCCCGCCGACGGCCAACCCGATGGGAACGCCCAAAAACAGCGCCATAGCAATTTCCCGGACAAACAAGTGAGAATGCGATCTTCGTTCCTTGGGAGGTTTGTGAAGTTCCTGAAAGCTGAAGGTCATCGACTGGATGGAGATACTCTCTCCCAGGGCCAGAACCAAAGCAATAAAGAAGGATAGCAGGATGTTTTTTTCCAGGGTGGACGAAAACCGGCTTGACAGCCAGGCGCAGAGAAACCCGCTGGCAACCGTCGACAGCAGCCAGGGAAACCTGGTCCACCACACCGCTTTCAGCGACCCGCTGGCCAAGGCTTCCAAGCGTACCCCAATGGTCTGGAAAACCTCTTCCACCACTGACTTGTCCGAATGGTCAACCTCTTCCCCCGTCAGGGCCCTCAGATCGATCACCCCTGCCACAGAACCATCGGCCCGGACCACGGGGAGAGAAAGGAACTTGTGGTTCTGAAATTTCTGGGCCGCCTCAGCGAGGGTCATGTCCTCCTGCACTACGACGAGTGACCGAATGGCCATTTCGCCCAGCAGTCGTTCGGGTGGAGCCGTCAAAAACCTCCGGACAGGAATGACCCCCTGAAGACGGTCATTCTCGTCCACCGTATAAAAATAGGACACCTTGCGGTCATCCCCGGTTCGACGGATCTCCTCGAGCGCCTGGGCACAGGTCCAGGTTTCGGGCAAAGCCGTAAAATCGTGGTGCACGTGATCAACGACGGGATGGGAAAGGGAAGTAGTCCTGGTGCTCATGATCCAAGGTTAGCGGTTGTGCTAAACTCCGTCCATGCCCCGCCCCTTCCTTTCGGCCTGGAGAGGCCTCCCCCCCACGGTGTACACCCTGCTCGTGATTCAGGTAGTTCAGTCCAGCGGCAGCTTTGTCCAACCCTTCCTGGCGCTCCTTCTAACCCAGACTTTGGGCTTTGACCCGGCTCAAACGGGCCTGTTCCTCACTCTCAACAGCCTGGCGATGATTCCCGGTAGCCTTTGGGGCGGCCGCTTGGTCGACCGCTGGGGACGCAAGAAGCTTCTGATGACGTCGCGGGTGCTTTCAACCCTGTGCATCGCTCCCTGCGCCTTCCTTTCAGGAAACCTGGCCATGGCCTTCCTTCTGGTAGCGGCCTCGGTGTTTGCCAGTTTCGGTTTTTCGGCACCTCCTGCCATGGTGACCGACCTCACCCCCGCCCACCGCCGCCAGGACGCCTTCTCGCTTCTGTACCTGGGACACAACCTGGGCTTTGCGCTGGGGACTACCGTCGCCGGGTTCCTTTTCGCCCACGCTAGAACCTGGCTCTTTTGGGGTGAAACCCTGATGATTCTGTTCACCGTCGTCCTTTTGGCGCTGTTCATTCCCGAAACCAAACCAGCCCCACAGCAAGAAGTGTCGGCGGTCGGTGACGAGACCGCCCACGCCGGGGGCCTTTTCACAGCCCTGGCAGCCCGACCCTTCCTGCTGGCGTTCTGCGGCCTGATGGCCTTGGTCTGGCTGGCCTACAGCCAGATCTGGTTTGGTGTTCCGCTGTTTGTGAACCAGGTTCACGGATCGGTGGCCGGGCCGCCCCTCTACGGGGTGGTCATGGCCTTTACGGCGCTGGTTGTGGTTGTGGCCACTCCAGGGATCAGCCGCCTTGCCTCGGGTCACGATCCGGCGCTGACCATTGCAGTGGGCACCATCCTTTTAGGGGCGGGGTTCTTCCTGTTTGGCTGGGCCGGCCTGGTGCCCATGCTGTTCTTTGCCGGATTCGTCCTGACCATCGGCGAGGTTCTCTGGGCCACGGGAGCTCCGGCCTACATTGCCAACCATAGCCCGGTGACCCACAGAGGCCGCTTCAACGCCATGCTCAATGCCCTGCAACACAGCGGTTCCATGGCGGGACCCTGGTTGGGGGGAATCGCCTCGGGGGTGTGGGGCCTGGCCATCCTATGGCCCCTGGCTCTGGGAATCAACCTTCTGGCGGGTGCGGGTCTGCTGGTGCTCCACAAGAAGGAAACCAAGAAATGAAAGCCGAAACTTTTCCTTTTTTCACCCCGGCCGTTCCGGGCCTCGAGACCATTCTGCAACGGGAACTTCTCACCCTTGGACTGCATCCTCTGGCTGAAGAGGGCGGGTACTTTTGGAGAGGCACCTGGCGGGATTTCTACCGGGCTCAGTTGCTATTGCGGACGGCGGGGCGGGTTCTGGTGCGCATCAAGGAATTTGAAGCACTCACCTTCGCCGACTTCGAGCGGTTGGCGGTGGACCTCCCCTGGCACTGGTTTCTCGAACCCCGGCAGCCCTTCAAGCTCAAAGTGAGCTGCGCAAAAAGCAAACTCTACCATGAAGATGCCCTGGCCGAACGACTGGCGGGCTGGATCACCACGGCAACCGGAGCCCAATGGCTTCCTGGCGCACCCGATGGCGAGGCCCAGATTTTCATTGTGCGGGGTTGGCACGACCGGTTCACCATCAGCGCCGATGGTTCGGGGGAACACCTCCACCGCCGCGGTTACCGGCAAGAAATCTCCAAAGCACCTCTGCGGGAAACCATTGCGGCCACTCTGCTGTACGCCTCGGGCTGGATTCCTGCTGTCGAGGAGGGAACGGGCCGGGGTGCCGCCGTCCGTTACAAAATGCCCACCTCCCCGCTGACCGACCCCTTCTGCGGTTCGGGCACCATTGCCATCGAGGCGGCGCTGGCGGCTCGAAAAATTCCCCCGTCGATGGCCAACCCGAAACTCAACCCGCGAGACTTTTCTTTTATGCGGTGGAAGTCCTTCGACCCGATCGAGTTCACCAAGACTGTCGAAAGCTTGAGAACCAAGGTTCTCGACAAGGCTCCGATGGAGATTCGGGGGAGTGACCGGGACGAGGGAGCCATCGCCGCCGCCGCCGCCAACGCACGCCGGGCCGGTGTGGCCGACGATGTGCTTCTGGAACGGCACGCCCTGTCAGATGCCCGTCTGCCCGAGCACGGCTGGCTGGTGACCAACCCGCCCTTCGGCGTAAGGGTTTCGGAGGGGAGCGATTTGCGGGACCTATACGCTTCCCTCGGCCGCCGCCTCAAGGAAACCCCTGGAATGAAGGCTGCGTGGCTTTGTTCCGACCCACGATGGCTCAGCAGTGTCGGGTTGGGCAAGGTTGCCTATTCTTTTCCCAATGGGGGGCTCGATTTGACCGTCGTTATGCATTAAGGTAGAAAAATGAATCTCCAAAATGTCTGTTTATTGCTCGTGGAAGACGAACCTGACCTTCGTGAAGCCCTTCAGGAATACTTGGTTATCTGCGGCTTTCAGGTGAACTGCGCCGGTTCGGCCCATGAGGCCTTCGCTGTGGCCCAGAAAGACCCTCCCCACATCATCCTTTGCGACTTGAGTCTTCCCGACCGCCGAGGCGACACCTTTCTGGAAGAATTCCACGTAAGCCATCCCACCTGCCTGCTCTATGTCCATTCCGGGGACAGCTCCTTTGTTCCCTCGGCCTCTTTGAAAGCTTGCGGACTACCTCAGAGCCATGTTTTTGCCAAGCCAACCGATTTAAGTGAATTGGTACAGCGTTTACGCACCGATCTCGCTCTTCGTTGAACGATAAAAAGATAACGCTTTTTTATTGTTCCCACTGTCACAATAACATGCTAACATGGGGCCACAATTTCCCATTGAGGTGACTATGTTCAGCAAACGCCTCTTCCGGGGGGGTGCCGCGGTACCCCACCGAAAGACGACGGCGGACCGTTCTACGGTTGTCATGCCGCCGCCTCCCAAGGTCGTGATTCCCCTGTTGCAGCACATCGGCGTGATCGGTGAACCCAAAGTCCAGAAAGGAGACACCGTCAAGGTGGGCCAAATTCTGGGTGACAGCGACAAGGTGATGTCCGCTCCTGTCCATTCTTCTGTGTCTGGTACCGTAACCGCTGTCGACTTCATGCTCTGGGCTGGCGGCGTGCAAGTCATGACGGTCGAAATTCAGTCCGACGGCAAACAGGAACCGCACACCGACTTAGCTCCACCGGTTATTGAAAACAAGCAGGACTTTTTGAAAGCCGTGCGTGCCAGCGGACTGGTCGGTCTGGGAGGTGCCGGATTTCCTGCAGCCGTCAAGCTCAACTCCCCTCCCGACAAGAAAATCGACACCTTGGTGATCAACGCCGCCGAGTGCGAGCCCTACATCACCAGCGATTTCCGGGAAATGCTCGAGAACACCGCCGATGTCTTGGCTGGTATTCAGCTGGTGCTCAAGCACCTGGAAATTCCCCGTTGTCTGATCGGCATTGAAGACAATAAAGCCGAAGCCATCGCCGCGCTCAAGAAAGTCTGCGCCGCTGACAAGAGCATCAGCGTGATCGCCCTCCCCTCCCGCTACCCCCAGGGTGCCGAGAAAATGTTGATCTGGGCCACCACCAAGCGCGCCGTTCCAGCTGGAAAACTTCCCTCCGATGTGGGTTGCGTTGTCATGAACGTCACTTCCGTCTCGTTCCTGGCTCGCTACGTGAAAACCGGCATGCCGCTGATCAAGAAAAAGGTCACCGTGGCAGGGCCCTGCGTGAAGGACCCCCAAAATGTGGAAGTCCTGATTGGAACCCCGCTGGCCGATGTGTTTGCCTTTGCCGGTGGTTTCACCAGTGACCCAACCAAGGTGATCATGGGAGGCCCCATGATGGGCGTGGCCCAGCACAACCTGGAAACCAGCGTCGTGAAAAACACCAACGCTCTGTTGGCCTTTGGTCCTGAAGAAGGCAAACTGCCCCCGGTGTCGGCGTGTCTGCGGTGTGGCCGATGTGTTACGGCCTGCCCCATGCTGC
>JAIFLN010000074.1 GCA_020049045.1 Spirochaetota bacterium
TCGAAGGAATCATCGTGATGACGACGGCAGCAAACAGGGTCACCCAATCCGAGCGGAACTTCATCAACTGGTTCGCGTAGTAAATGCTGACGGCCATCGTGTACTTGGTGGGGTCGGTCAGATAGATCAGCGGATTCAAAAAGTCGTTGTAGAGAGCAAGAAACCGGAAGATCCCGATGGTGACCAGTCCAGGCATGGTCAGAGGCGCGACAATCCGAACGAAGACTGTAAGAATTCCAGCGCCGTCCATGTAGGCCGATTCCTCCAGTTCTTTCGGGATGGTGCGCATAAAAGCCCCGAGGATGAGCAGATCGAAAGCGCTCAGCCCAATGCTGTTGAGCAACACCAAACCTTCGAGACTATTGTTGAGGCCGAAGAACAGCATCAAGGTATATTGGGGCACCAAGATATTGATGCCAGGCAAAAACAACGACAGCATAATCAGCCACCAGATAAACTTCTGCCCCCGCCACTTGAGACGAACCAACGCAAAGGTCGATAGAGCCGTGACGATCAGGCCCAGAACCATGGCTGCACCCACATAGTACACGGTGTTGAGAATGGACTGACCCAGGGCGAACTTATCCATGGCTTTGAGGTAATTTCCCCATTGTGGCACCGCAGGAAGTGCCCACGGGTCCATAAAAAACTCTCGGTTGGTCTTCAGCGAAACATAGGCGACCCAGAACAAGGGGAGAACAATCAGCAGCGCCCAGAAACTCATCAGAAGGCGAAGAAAGAGCCCGTCCGTGACTCGGTTTTTCATCGGGATAATTCCTTTTTCGGGTCAGTATTCGATGTCATCATCTTTGATGCGGTCCAGGAGCAATTTGACAGCGATCAAGATGACGAAGAGCAACATGCCAATGGTCGAGGCATAGCCGTAATCATGGCCCGACGAACCGGTTCCGCGGTTGAAGCTGAAGGCCATCCCAAACATGTAGTAGCCGGTGACATCGGTGGCTCCTGCCGGGCCGCCACCCGTCAAAACCAGAACGATATCGTAGGCTTTGAAGGTCATCAGAATCAGAAACAGGGTGGTGACCTTGAGTATGTTTTTCATCAGAGGCAAGGTGATCCTCGTCATTTTCTGGAAACTGGTAGCACCTTCCAGTTCGGCGGATTCATAAATCGACGAAGGGATCGCCTTCATGGCATTGACATAGATCAGAACCTGAAAACCGACATTGGCCCAGATATAGACGGGCAGAAGCGCCCATAAAGCCGTTTTGCCGCTTGCCAGCCAGTAGAAATCCTGAAACTCCTTGAAACCCAGGCCGATCAGGATGGCATTGAGAATGCCGAAGTTTCCGTTGTAGATAAACGACCAAAGCAACGAGACAACGACGGCGGCCAGAACGTTGGGAACAAAGTAGAGGACCTGGAACAGCTTGTTTTCCCAGAAAGACTTGTTGACCAGACCATAAGAAAGCAAAAGAGAAATTATCACCGTCAGAACAGGAACAAAAACCAGGAGAAACAGGTTGTGGCTCAAAGCCCGGAAAAGGAAAGGATCTTCGAAGATTTTAAAATAGTTCGACAGACCAACCCAGATGGGAGGCGTCAGGCCATCCCAGTAAAAAAACGAGTAGACGACTGACAACAGATTTGGCAAAAGCCAAAACACCACGTAGAACAACAGGGGGAGGGCCAGAACGCTCCAGGCAAAGACCGCTTCGTGCTTTTTGAAAACCAAACCTTTGCTGCCTTTGCTGGTCATTCTGACACCTCCCGATGTTCCTCGATCCGATGGCCTATTGGAGGGCTTTACCTTCTTCGAGGCCCTTCTGGAACAACGCTTCGGCTTGCTTCAGGACGGGAAGCGGGTCTAGTTCGCCTTGGCAGATCAAGGGAACGCTTTCCACGAACAACTTGTCGGCCTGCGCATCGCTCGGTCCCACTTTCGGTGTCACAGTGAAGTTGTTCTCAAGCCTGGTCTTGTGACTGGCCATGTAGCTGGAGATGGCTTTCTGGCTCGAAGTCAGGCTGTCAAGATTCGTCTTGCTGTCGTAGAAGGCCGCCCGCACGGGCATCGCTCCGGCAACTTTCGCCATATTGCGTTGAACATCGACAGTGAGTGTCCACTTCAGGAACTCTTTCGACCAGGCCTTGCTCAGCTCGGGCTTGTCCTTCCAGATGACAGCCGAGTCGCTGTCGCCGTTGTTGAGCCAGATGGTGTCGGTTGCTTTTGAGCCCATAGGAATCGTCATAAAGCCCCATTGGAAGTTCTCAGGAACCGCACCGCTGGACTTCATTTCGTTTTCAACCCAGTCGGCCGTCGAAACCAGAGCGACTTTGTTCTGAAGCATCAACATCTGCGAGGCTGTGTGGTCGAGGGCCGACAGACCCTTCGAGAAATACCCCTTCTTGCCCATTTCGTAGAGTCGGGTGTACAAAGTCCGCATTTCCGGGGTGTCATACCGCGGAGACCTGTAGGCCATAAAGTCGCCCTTGACCTTGTCGAGGGTGCCATTGAGTTCAGCCAGTTCGAACGCCTTGTTCCACCAGACGCTGAAGCCGATGTAGTTGTACATGCCCGAAAAGGTCATGGGAACCACATTTTTCGCCTTGATGCTATCCATCAATTTGAGAAATTCGGCGTAGGTCTTGGGATTCTCATTCCATTTGTTCTTCTGGAAGAAGGCCTTGTCGTAGAACAGTCCGCCGACGTAGATGGCGCGTGGCAGACGGAAAATCTCACCGGCTGTATTCTTGGAGAGGGTTTCGTAGACGCCCTTATACAGGCCGTCTTTGACCTTAAGCTTGGGATTATCGGGGAACGTTGACTCGAGAATGTCGTTGATCGGTTCGAGTTTTCCTGCCGCGGCGTAAGGTCCTTCGCCGGTAAAAATGTCGAACATATCGGCGTTGTTTCCCGCCTGTGCCAACGTGCTGACAACCGTGCCGAGATCGGGAGAATTGGTCAACTTGATTGTCACATTCGGGTACTTGTTCTGAAAGGTCCGGATGGCATAGGTGAGGAAGTCAATTCCGTACCCTCCTTCCTGATAACCGATTTTCAGGGTGACCTTCTCGGTCGATACCGGGGCTTGAGCTGATAGCCCGCCACCCAGGAGAAAGAGAACCATCAGGACGCTCAGGCCCATTGCCAGCTTCCTTGTCATAGAGACCTCCTCAGAAGAACTTGTCTTCCATGAACCCAGAGTAAGCCCGAATTTTTGAGGCGTATTTAGGAAAATTTGTCCATTTTTTACACTTTTGTTCAAGACAACCGGAATTTTCATGAAAAAGAACGTATTACTTTACGAAGATAGAGTTCCGGTAAGCCATAGGACTGAGTCCGACTAAACTCTTAAACACCTCGGAAAAGTAGTGGATCGTCGAATACCCCAACAATTCGGAGACCTCGGTAACGGTCGAATTCGTTTCACGCAGGAGAATTTTCGCCTTTTCTACTTTCAGGTGCATGGAATACTCCTTGAAAGTCCGGGCACTGCATTTTCTAAAAATTCCGCGCATTCTGGCTTTGCTGATACGAAATTGTTCCGCCACTTCACCGGGTTCCACATTCTTCTGTTGTATGTGGTCTTCCAGGTACCGCACCATCAGCTCGAACAACTGATCGTCCTCGTCTCTTTCAGCCTTGATCCGCACAGACTGAAAATGCTCCTGCAACGCATTGACCCGAACAAAGTGAACCATCATCAGCTCGATATACAGTTTGAGCGCATGGTGCCACATTGCTTTGGAAGCCTGCCCATCCAGAAAAAGGTTCACTTTGTAGGTAAAAGTGTCTTTAACGCCTAACTCGGCGATGATATTGGTGAGAAGCTGGCGCACGAACTGGTCTGAACGGATGGTCCGATCGGCGATATCGGGAAAACCACCCTTATCGCAAGCAAAACTGATGGTGATCACGTCTGAGCTGTTTCGACCGTTGCCAAACACCGTGTGAAAGCGCCCCGGGGTGATCAGGATTGCTTCCTCAGCATTCAGAATGAACTTGCTGTCTTCGATCGTCGTCAGAACAATTCCTCTTGAAACGTACATCAGCTCCCAGAAATCATGCTGCTCACCATGAAACTGATGATCCTTGCCCAGCTCCGAATAGTACACCGCATGGAGCCGATCGATGCTGAAGTCTGTCTTAAGGGAATAGAGAGCAAAAACCGGAGTATCGGGAGATTCCATCGTTCCAATATAACTTAGGCGGCAAGCTAAGCTTGACGAAAACCCAAATATTCTTCATTCTATATATAGGAGTATATATATGAATCCTGAAATGCATGAGCCCCAAAGAATCCGCAATCTGCCTGTCTCTTTTTTCTCCATGATCATGGGATTAACCGGCTTCACCATCGCCTTGCAGAAGGTGGAAGCTCTCCTGGGTGGAACGTGGAGCCTGGCAACAGGATTCCTCTTCTTTACAGGAGCCTTATTCGTTCTGATCACAATCCTCTATTCGGTTAAGATGGTCCGGCACTGGGATGCCGTGATCAAAGAATTCAACCATCCCACCAAGTTGAGTTTCTTTCCAACCTTCTCTATCAGCCTTCTTCTGCTGAGTATCGCCTCTCTTCCGCTGAACCGGACCGTCTCTCTGGTCCTGTGGGTCGTCGGTACAGCGGTTCACCTGGTCTTCACAGTACGGATCCTCTCGATTTGGATCCAACAGACCAAGTTCGAAATTCACCACATGAGTCCGGCCTGGTTTATCCCTGTCGTCGGCAATATTCTCATTCCCATCGCCGGAGTCGAGCACTTCTCGGCGGAAATCTCCTGGTTCTTCTTCAGTGTCGGCTTTGTGTTCTGGATTGCCCTCTTCGTCATCTTCCTCTACAGGATCTTCTTCCATCATCCCATGGCAGAAAAGCTGCTGCCAACCCTGTTCATCTTGATTGCCCCTCCCGCCGTCGGTTTCATTTCTCTCCTGAAACTAACCGGTGAAGTGAATGACTTTGCCAGAATCCTGTACTACTTCGCCCTGTTTCTCCTGATCCTCCTGGTGAGCCAGTTCCAGCTTTTCACCAAGATCCGGTTCTACCTGTCCTGGTGGGCCTACTCGTTCCCTATGGCGGCCCTCACCATCGCCACCTTCGCTCTGTTCAAGGAATCTCAGAATCAAGCGTTCCTTTGGATAGGCTTGCTGCTTGGCACCCTGTTGGCAGTCTTGGTGGCAGTTCTACTTGTCCGTACTACGGTTGCGGTCATGAGAAAGCAAATCTGCGTCGCCGAAGACTGAGATTAACTGACCGGCAACGGATGTGTTCCCTGGCCTAGCGTTTCGAACCCTGCAGCGTTTGTTGCAGGGTTCCAACTGGGCATACGGCACACCAGGAGCAGCGCGCAAAGAGGTTGCCGGACTTTGAGAGAGGAGGCCCAAGCGGGGAGAGGCCGGTATCCAGACCAGGGCTTCAGGAAGCCACTAAGAATTCCGGAGCGGGGGCAAGCCCTACGGCAGAACCACTTGGTCTGAAAGAAGTTGCTGACCACGGCTACAAGAACTAACAGAGGTACTGCCAGGCCAAGCCATGGCCAAAACACCGAGCCGATGAGAACGAGAAGGCTGGCACTCAGCGAAAGCCAGGCCCTCATGACGGCAATTCTGTCGCCAGGGCGGCCAAGGGGTTATGCTTGTGGACGCGGTCTTTGACCACCAAGGTGGTTTGATCACCGGGGAAGGCGCGGGTGAATACAATATCGTGTCCCAGGCACAGCCCGAAGGTCACCGCTAAATCCACCCCTTCCGCCTGCAATTGGGCCGCCTGTGTCAGCGGATTGCAGGACACCCCAGGCTTGGAACTCTTCAGGTTCACGGAGCTTTGTGGCATACCCCCGACGGTACACGAGACCCCCGTCGCCCGGACACCCCGGGTTCTGAGATGTTCAACGACCTGCCGAGCCTCTTTCTCCATGCCGTAGCAGTAAGCCAGTCCCACCTTGGCGTAACCCCGGTCAAGGGAAAACCTTGTCAGTTCTTCCAGCCGGGATAATTGTCCTGCCAGACCGTCATCGACCAGCTTGGCGGCAGATTGGATCAGTTCCTGGGTCTCCGGCTGCTGGTAACTTTCCTGGAGCGAAGGCAAATCGGCACTGGTTGCTGCACAGAGCTTGTTCGAACGGCAGGAATGGTGGGAACATGCGGTACAATTCACAATATTGCCTTCATAATATTAGATTGTTACTATATAATGAGAATTATGTCAATTTTCACAGGAGGAGCCAAAACATGAACGAACGTCTTTACCAAGGAACCGTCGCCAAACTTCGAAGCCCCGAACGGCTGGCCAGACTGGAGATACCCAGGGTGGTAGAACTCAGCCTGGAAGGTATTCCTGCCACAACAGTGCTGGACATCGGAACCGGCAGCGGTGTTTTTGCCGAAGCCTTTGCACACAAAGGACTGACAGTCTCCGGCATTGATGTCTCTGACGAAATGCTGGAAGCAGCCAGGCAATTTGTCCCTGGGGGAAACTTCCAGAAGTCCTCCATGGAGAGCCTTCCCTACCCCGATGGAAGCTTCGATCTGGCCTTCCTCGGCCTGGTGCTCCACGAAGCCAGTGATCTGACAGCTGCGTTGAAGGAAGCCTTCCGAACGACAGTAAAACGGGTTTTGATTTTGGAATGGCCCTATCAGTCCGGCGAATTCGGCCCTCCACTGGACCATCGCCTGACACCCTTGCAAGTGGAAAAGACTGCCCTGGAGGTTGGATTCTCGTATATGGAGCACATTTCGCTGGAACATCTGGCTCTCTATCGTCTTACCCGTTAGTGTGGAGAGGGGGATCTATGAAAAAGCTCGTTCTCTCGTTTGTCCTCACCACCTTCACTCTCACGGCCTGGGCTCAAATGGACATGCTGCCCTTTGTGTTCCGTGACATCCCTCCCGAATTCGAGCAGGGAATTCCACCCGATATGTCCCTGCAGGAATTCCGGGAGCTCAACCGAAACGTCGACTTTTTCACCATCGGTATGAGCATGATCTGGCCAGGCTACGCTCTGGCTCTGGTCGACGAACCCGACCTTGCCGTTGTGCTGGGCGGGGCCCGCTGGGCCACGTACGGGCTGATGGGGACCGCCGTCTGGCAGCAATGGGGCAATATGGAAGATGTGTGGACCAAGGGGACGCTCGAAGGACTGAACTACGACCGTTTGAAGACAAACACCACCCTTTTTGTGACCGGAGCCACCCTCAACATGTTTCTCTGGGGTGCCGACGTTCTCTTGGCCTACCACAAAGCCAAGGAAGACCGTGACCGGGTCATTTACTCGTATGGCCTGGCCCGCGCCGTGGACGCCGATTCCCTGACCCAGCCCAAGGTCTGGCGCGCCCTCGTACGCCAGAACGATCCCCGGCTGAGAAAAACGCTGATCGCGGTACTGGGCCGCAATCTGAACGCACAGATGAGCCCTCCCGATGCCGGGGAACAGTCCTGGTATCTGGGTGACCTGCTCGAAAAAGACAAGCAGCCAGAACGGGCCATGGCCGCCTGGCTGAGGGGGTTGGCCGCCGACCCGCAGTCCCGCTGGGCCGACCTGTCACGCCAACACGCCCTCAACCTGCTTTCCGGAAAAAAGGAATCTTGGGCCGCCGACCACAAACTCCTGTTCGACCGGGTGCTGAACCCTGGCAGCGTGGCTGAAATCCTTGCGCTCGCCCCTCTGCTGAAGACTCGCGGGTTGCAGTCGGCCTTTCTCGAGCTGGCCGAAGCTCAGCAGGCGAACCCAGACTACTTTACTAAATCGGTAAAGTAAATCACCTTGACGCGAAGCACTTTGGCAGTCGACAATGAGCCACCAGCCTTGCTGGAATCGACAATTAGGAGCTTGTTATGAAGAAATTGACCCTGGGTCTTGTGATCCTCGGAGCGTTGCTCACAGTTGGCTGCGCCACCACCTCGCCGGCCACCCCTGCCCCAGCGGCCGTACCCGCCCCCGTGACTTCGGCCGCTGCCAAAGATTCGGCCATCACCATGGAAAATCTGGACCAATACCTCGGCCGCGCCGATGTGCAGGTGGTTGACCTTCGCAACCTTGAAGACCGCTTCAACAGCGGCTATATCAATGGTACCGAACTCATCCCGTTCTTCCAGTTCCTGGAAACCCGCTACGTGACCCGGGGCTCGGTAGACGGCAAAGCAGCCTCCTGGGACGTCAGCCTGGCCACGGTAAACACCAACTTCCCCATCAAGAACTACTTCAACCCCAACAAAGCCATTGTGCTGTTCTGCGCCAGCGGAACCCGTGCTGCGTTTATGAAAACCCTTCTTGACCAGCAGGGCTACAAGACCTTCAATGCCGGCGGTTTCAAAGACTATAAGGGCACCGCCAAGGTCCTTGGCGACGGCGAGTACAAGCTTCCTGCCCCGGCGGCCCACTGATGAAAAAGGCTCTCACTGTTCTGCTCCTGCCCCTGGCAGTATTGCTTCTTGGCGGCTGCGCCACCAGTTCGGCTCCGGCAGCGGGAGCCTCTAAGGCCCCGAAACAACTCGGTGTCGATCAGATTCTCCCCTTCGTGCATATCGACGGGTTTGGGACAAAGACTCCCAGTCCGGCCTGGCTCGCCTGGGAATTTGAGGCGCAGGGGTACGTTAAGTATCAGATTACCTACACCTCGTGTACCTGCCGGCAGGAATCGATCAATGTGAAATCCACGCTGTACATTGAGATCAGTAAACAGGGATCGAAAAGCCGGATCAAGAATCTGTACTTCCATTATTGGGGTGACAGCCCTGTGACACCGGCAGGTCAGACCCGCGACGAAATCGAAAAGACCTTCATGGCGAAAATGCCGGGAATGGATCAAAAAGCCCTGGCTGACGTGGACATCATTACCGGTGCCACGGTCACTACCATCAATCTCAAGCAGATCGGTGCTGCCATCCTCGACTACCACAAGAAGAACTATCCTCAAGACTCGGGGATCGAAGTCGAGATTGGTCCAGACGCCGTTACGGGAGCCACAGCCGAAGAGTAAGAACAATCCTTAAGACTTTGTCATTAGAATATTGTTAAAATATCTAATAAAATCTTGTTGTTCTTTCATTTCAAGGTTACACTAGAAGAACAGGCGACTTCTTCACGCCTGTATCCTCCTGTTTTTGGGGTTCTTTCCTGTTTTTTGGGAAAGGGCCCCCTTTTTTTATGCCTTCACTGCTTCGATGGTTGCCGACAGAACAAAATCCTCAAGGTGTGTTCCCGGTGCCCAGTCTTTCACAAAGGAACGGCTTTCCACTTTGGGCTCAATACGAATTTGGGAAAAGCCCGCCTGCTTGAGATACAGTTCCAAATCTGTAAGAGGCGAGGCACCGGTCAGGCAGGCTGAATGCAGTTCCAGATTCGTTCTGAGTTCTTCCGGGAAAGGCCCTGAAGCCACCATATCGCTGATGGCCAACCGGCCTCCCCGCTTGAGAACTCTGAAAGCTTCCCGAAAGACCTGGGCTTTGTCGGGGCTGAGATTGATTACGCAGTTGGACAGAATCACATCGATGGTGGCATCGGCGACGGGCAAGTGCTCTATCTCGCCCAGACGGAAGTCCACATTGGTGTAGCCGCCTTTTGTAGCGTTGGCGCGGGCAAGTGAAACCATGTCGATGGTCATGTCAACTCCGATCACCTGCCCCTTCGGTCCCACCGACTTGGAAGCCAAGAAAGCATCAAAGCCACCGCCGGAACCCAGGTCAAGCACGGTCTCGCCGGGCTTCAGTGAAGCGATGGCTTGAGGATTCCCACACCCGAGCCCGAGGTTGGCCCCTTCGGGAACCTGGTTCAGCTGCTCGATACCGTAACCCAGCGCCTGCGAGTCGCTGCTACAGCAGGAACCGCCCGACGGACCACAGCAGCTTGCGTTCTGCTCGCGGGCGATCAAGCCGTACCGGTCGCGCACCGCCTTGCGGATTTCTTCGTTCTTGAGGTCGATCATTGTTGCTCCTTGAGCCAGGTATCAATGCGGAGCCGGATGGCGTCGCGGATGGGCCGGATAGCCGCCAGCTTTTCGTCCTCAGTGCCAGCCAGCGCGCTGGGATCGGGAAACCCCCAATGCAGCCGCTGGGCGTTGGCGTTGGTTCCTCTGCCGGGGAACAGCGGACACCGCTCGGCATTGGTTTCATCGCAGACGGTAATGACAGTATCGAAGCGTTCGCCGGCATCGATCAGATCCTGGGCTTTTTTGGAATAGTGGGACGAAAGGTCGACCCCCACCTCGGCCATGGAACGCACCACCAAGGGGTTGAGCTTACCCGCCTCTAGGCCGGCGCTGGCCACCTCAAAGCGGTCCCCCGCCAGGTGCCGGAGAAATCCCTCCCCCATCTGACTGCGTCCTGAATTGTGGATGCAGATGAAAATGACCCGCTTCTTATCCATACACAAACCATCCCTTGGTGCGGTTGGCAAACCGCACGAGCATCAACATGACTGGCACTTCGACCAGAACTCCAACAATGGTAGCCAAGGCAACCGGCGAGGCCGTGCCGAACAGAGCAATGGCAACGGCCACGGAAAGCTCAAAGAAATTGGAGGCTCCGACCATACCCGCCGGAGCGGCAATGTCAAAGGGAAGCTTCAACAGCCGGCAAGCCCCGTAGGTCAGCGCAAAGATCAGCACCGTCTGCAAAATCAACGGTACCGCGATCAGGGCGATGTGCAGGGGGTTCTCCAAAATCACCTTACCCTGAAACGAGAAGATGATGACCAGCGTCAGAAGGAGCCCTGCAATGGTGAGGTTGTTGAACCGGGGCAGAAACACCTTTTCAAAGTAGTCTTGACCGCGCCTTTTCACCACGGCCATCCTGGTCAGCACACCACCGGCCAAAGGAATGACCACAAACAGCAACACCGAAAGCATCAGAGTATCGAGTGGAATAGGCACACCGCTCACACCAAGCAGAAGAGCCACGATGGGCACGAAGGCCACCAGAATGATCAGGTCATTGGTGGCAACCTGCACCACGGTGTAGGCCGGGTTCCCCTTGGTCAGATGGCTCCAGACAAAAACCATGGCGGTACACGGTGCTGCACCCAGCAGCACGGCTCCGGCCAGGTAATCCTTGGCCAGATTTTCGGGAATCAGCGCTTTGAACACCACAAAAAAGAACAGGTACGCCAGGGCAAACATGGTAAACGGCTTGATCAGCCAGTTTGCCACCCAGGTGACAAACAGCCCCTGAGGACTCTTGCCCACGTTGACAATGCTCTTGAAGTCGACCTTCAGCATCATGGGGTAGATCATCACCCAAATCAAAATGGCAATGGGCAGGGAAATCCGGGCGTACTCAAACTGTCCCAAAAACTGGGGCACCGCAGGGAGAAACTGCCCCAGCAACACACCCACCACCATGCAGGCCAGCACCCAGACCGTCAGGTTCCGCTCAAAGAACCCGATACCGGAGTC
>JAIFLN010000193.1 GCA_020049045.1 Spirochaetota bacterium
GCCTTGTCCATGTGTCCGTAGTGGACAGTTTCGCTGGCTTTCTTGCCCACTGTGACTTTGAGGCCTTCGATGGTGACGCTCACGATCTTGTCGGCCCGGGCGGCTTCGGCGTAGGCCTTGGCGCGGATGGGGTTGCCCATCAAGCCTTCGAAGTCACGTTCATACTGCCGGGCCGGGCGGGCGAAGCCGTCCTTGCCAGGGGTGAACTGGGACCAAACGTAGGTACCGTCAGCTTTTAGATTGTAGACGTAGAACATGTAACCCTTGATTTCAGGGTCGGAGCTGGTCGTATTGGCCAGGGGATCGGGAACCCGAACCACGTAGCCGTCGGCGGTGGACTTACCGTCGGGGGCATTGAATTCAGCAAACCCGCCCGGTCCTTGCCACTCGGCGATGGCGGCAGCGGTAACCTTGCCAGCTTTGTCGATGGTTACGGTGGCTTCACCGATGTAACCACCCTGATGGGCGACAAAATACTTGGTGGCGGTCTGTGCGAACGCCACTGAGGCCAGTGCGACAAGCGCCATGACCAAAAATAGCTTCTTCATGTTAACTCCTAACTTAGAATAACGATATGAAACCTAAGAATTGTCAAGAAGGTTTTTTTTGAGGTATTCTCTTCTCTGGAGGCTTCTATGAACCTTTTGAAACGATTTGTGCTGGTACTCGTGTTTGCCGTGGTCGGGCTGATTCCCCTTTCGGCCTTGGGTGCTCCGGAAAAAGACTTCACGTTGACGGTCTTGTCGACCAACGATACCCATGGGCAACCGCTGCCCTACGCTTTCTCCGGGGTTGTCGAAATTGGCGGCACGGTCTACAACGCCCCGATGGCCGGTGGTTTGGCCGCCCGCAAGACCTACATCGACTCGGTGAAGGCCGAGCAGCCCCATACGTTGGTTCTGGATGCCGGTGACGTGAACACGGGCAACATTCTTTCCAACCTCTTTCAGGCCAAACCCGACATCCGCGCCATGAATCTGGCGGGCTATCAGGCTATGTCACTGGGAAACCATGAATTTGACGTAAGCCAGCAGTCACTGCAGGACCGCCGAAAAGATGCGGAGTTCCCCTTTCTCAGTGCCAACATCTATGTCAAGGAAACCGGTAAGCGCCTGGTAGAACCCTATACTCTGGTCAAATTCAAGGATCTGACCGTTGCTGTGATCGGAGTGACAACCACCGCTACTCCCACGGCGGTGATGCCTGCCAATGTCGCCAACCTGGAGTTCCGCGAACCCGCGCCGGAAATCAACGCCTTGGTCAAAGAAATCGGCAAAAAGGCCGATTTCATCGTGGTCCTCAGTCACCTTGGTATCGATCAGGACCGGCTTCTGGCCGCCGAGCTTACGGGTGTCGGACTGATCATCGGCGGGCATTCGCACACCTACATGAAGGAAGCTGAGATCGTCAACGACATTCCGATCTTTCAGGCGTTTACCGGCGGCCTGTTTGTCGGCCGGGTGGACATCGCCGTCACGAAAGGTGTCGTGACCGCTGTGGCAGCCCAGCCCGTTCCGATCAATCTTTCCATCGACTACAAGGACGGGCAGACCGCCAAGGGCACCGTCAAAGAGATTAAGGGCAAGAAGTATGACTTTGTCACCGGGTATCTGGAGCAGGATCCGGCTGTCGAGGCTTTGTTGAAGCCCTACCAGGATCAGCTTTCGCTCGACATGGACAAGGTGATTGCCACCGCCGCAGGAGAATTCTCCCACACGGTGAAGGGTCTGACGGCCTACCCCCGCCGGGATGACTCGGCCCTGTCGAACTTGCTGGTCGACGCCATGCGCGAAGCCACCAGCGAGAAGATCGGTAAAAATGTGGATGTGTTCCTGCAAAACGGCGGAGGTATCCGCGCTCCGCTGCCAGCTGGTCCCGTGACCAAGAAAGCGGTGTACACCGTGCTGCCCTTTGACAACACCATTATGACGGCCAATCTGACCGGTGCCCAGCTTCTGGAAGTTCTCGAGAAGAAAGCCTTGGTGACGGCGGTACTGAACTACGGTGAAAAGTACAACGGTCCCGACGGCAGCTTTTTGCAGGTTTCAGGGATGACCTACACCTTTGACCTCACCGCCAAAACCGTTGCGGATGTTCTTGTTGGCGGCCAGCCGCTTGACCCGGCCAAAACCTACCTGATTGCCACCCAGAACTTCATGATGACCGGCGGCGACGGCTATACCATGCTCAAGGCTGCGACCAACCAGTACAGTACTTCGGTGTTTCAGCGGGACATGGTCATTGACTGGATTACCCAGCGCGGTGCGATTGACCCTGCTAATTATGAGGACAACAGAATCAACCTGATCAATACAGGGAAGTAGTTTTTTCCAATTCGTCACGGAGGAGGCGGACGGCGGCCAGGACTTTCTTGAGCCGTTCGACCGCCGTTCCCTGGCTTGTCAGCACTTGGTCAGCCAAGGTGACAGCCCGGGAAACCTCCTGGCGGATCCGGTCGGCTTGGTCCTTAAGCCGCGCCTCGCCCTCTAACAGAGACATTTCCCGGTCCTTGAGTTCGGCAGTCAGCCGGAGCAGTTCGATTTTCTGCTGTTCCAGTGCCTTGTCGGGGCTTGCCGCCTCGAGCGCTTTCAGTCCCAGGGCACCGAGCACCAAGCCCAGCACCAACGCTGCCCCAATTTCCCAGTGTTTCATCCTTGCCCTCACCTCAGTACCAGCAGGAACGCTTCCAGGACAGCCACGGCAACGGCAACCCCGGTCAGAGGGATCAGCCAGCCGGTCAGGGCTGTCGAGACCCGGTCGTGCTCCTCGAGGCTGGAGACCGTCCGCTGATACTCCGCCAGCTGGTCAGCCTGGTTTTTCAGGGCTGTCTGATGCTCCTCCGAGAGGGCCTGCAGCGAAACCAGGTGCGACCTGAGTTCGGCCGTCTGCGCCTGGCTCAGTTCGAGCTCGCCGACAATGGCCTCAAGCTCCAGGGCGACGGCATCCAATTGATCGACAGGACTGGCGGCGCTGAGAGGCAAAGTGAGGAGAGCGCCAAGAAGTAGTGCGACAGCAAGTTTCATGGCTTTTCCAGACGAATTGTGAAGGTTGAACCCTTGCCCAACTCGCTTTCGATGAGCAGCTCACCGTGAATGAGCTGTGCAAATTCCTGGCAAAGCAGCAGTCCCAGCCCCGTTCCCGACTCGCCCTCAGTTCCTTTCAGGCTGCTGCGGACGGCCTTGGTCTGAAGGCTCTGGAGTACCGAAGGAGACATCCCTACGCCGGAATCGTGAATATGAAGGCTGACCCTGTCAGAATCTGTGGTTTGGTAGACCTCAATGTGGCCGTTGGCAGGTGTGAACTTGATGGCGTTTGATAAAAGGTTGCGGATAATCACTTCCAGCATGATTTCGTCTGCGGATACGAACAAGGACTCATCGAACGTCTGAATGAGGGTGATGGACTTCTTTTCCGCTTGGGGTTTCAACAAAGCGATCTGGCGTGCGATCGGGGTCATAAGGCGCAGAGGCTGGCGATTGACCCTAGGCTTTTCGATGTTGACCTTTCCCCACTCGAGCAGATTTTCCAGCAGGTCGAAGGTTCTGTGGTTGCTCTGAGTCAGAGCCTCAAAGGCCGCCGGATAGTCACTGGGGTCCATATCCTTGAGAGCCTCTAAAAGGTGCCCCGCAGCTCCGATAGGACCCCTCAGGTCATGGGATATGATGGCAAACAACCGTGTTTTGAAGTCAACACTCTTCTTGAGGTTCTCTTCCATCTGCTTGCTTTCGGTGATATCAAACACGATGCCGGCGATTACCAGGGGTTTCCCTTCGGGGGAGAACTCCGTGACCTTGCCCCGGTCGTAGAACCATTTGTAACTGCCATCCTTGGCACGGATACGGTATTCCACTTCGTAAACGGGCAAATCACCCATCAAGTGGCGTCTCATCAAACTCATCGTTCTGTCGAAGTCCTCGGGATGGATTCGTTCGGTCCACTCATAAACCATGGGGTTGATCTCGCCCGCTTGAAAGCCCAGGGCTTCGAGTTTGAGGGGACTGTAAATCACCTTGCCTGTCGGGTAGTGCCATTCCCAGCGGCCCAAATTGCCCGACCACGGAAAGTTCAACCGATAAGCTTCGGCCAGTTCCTCTTCGAGACGGGCTATGCGTTCATCCAGTTTCTTCCTTTCATCCATGCTTTTACTTTAGCCGCTCAGTTTGCTACTTTGAAGATCATTAAGGAGTTTTTATGGATATTTTTCTTCCCTCGTTCCATTTTCTGATGATTTTCACCACGGTGGCTTTTGTTGTGGGTGAGTTTTTCCTGCTCCGCCTGGAACCGACGGTGCCTCTGATCAAGACATTGTCGAGATTGGATATGGGGTACGGTATCGCGGTGATTCTGGTGGTCATCTCGGGGCTGCTTCGTGTTTTTCTAGGAGACGAGCCGGCCTCTCATTGGGCCGCCAACCATGCGTTCTGGACAAAAATGGGACTGTTTGCGGTGGTCGGCGCGCTCTCGGTTTTGCCCTCCATACGCTATTTCCAGTGGGCCAAGGCCGCTGCTGCCGGACCGCTGCCCGACCTGGCCGCCCGAAAAAAAGTCGCCTTGTTTGTCCACCTTGAAATGGCACTTCTGGCTTTGATGCCCATTATGGCGGTGCTGATGGCCTCTGACGAATAGCTTTCAGGGAACCATCGGTCCTTCGGGTCCCCACAAGGGTGGGCGTCCGGAGGCCAGCGACCGTTTGAGGTCGTTCACGGTTCCTTTGACGGCGTGTCTGACCGCCCGGGGAAAACTGCGGCCGCGGAGCAGAGAGGACAGCAGACGGGCTGCCAGGGCATCCCCGGTGCCGGGAATGCCGTTGCCCAAACGTTGGTGCTTCACGGTGCCCGAGTTGCGGGTGGTCTGGTCGTACCAGGCGACTCCCGTTTGCTCGGCAGACTGGGGGAAGGGTGCGCTAGTGATCACTACGCGGGACGGGCCCAAGGCGGCCAGGTTTTTTGTCCAGCGCTCCACTTCGGCCTTGGTTGCCGGCACCCGGGCCGGATCTTCCCCCAAGAGGAGGGCTGCCTCGGTGAGGTTGGGGGTGATCAAATCCGCCTGACGGATCAGCGACCGGAAGGCCGGCACGTAATCTTCGTGAAACAGCCCGTAACGACGCCCGTTGTCACCGAGAATCGGGTCGACCAACACCAGGGCCCCTGCAGCTTTCAGGGCAGCGGCAATGTGCTCGAGAACGGCAAACTGAGCCCGGTCACCGACAAACCCGATGGCTAGGGCCGAAAACCGCAGGTCGAGAGTGCTCAGGTGGGCCCAGGCCTTTTCCAGGAAGGCCGTTTGAGGTTCCAGGACGAACCCCGGGTAGGCTCCATGGGTCGATAAAAGGGCCGTCGGGAGACAGCAGGCCTGAAAGCCCGCAGACTCAAACAGGGGCGCGGCAGAAGCCAGAGCAACCCTGCCCCAAGCGGGCAAGTCGCTGATCAGCAGGACGGCAGGCTGGGGTTTCATCCTGCGCCTTACTTGAGGACCTTGCCGGTATAGGCGATCAGTTTTCCCCCCTGCACAACCAACCTGGCACCCAAAAATTCGTCAATCCGCCGGTTGGCGGGGTTGAACTCGACCTTGCCGTAAATGACCGAGGGAACATCCTTCACCTTGCCGAACGCTTCTTTCACCGAGGCCCGGTCGAGCCGGCTGGCATTGAGGACGGCGGCAGCCAGAATCAAGGAGTCGTAGGCGTGGACGGCGAAATAGTCGAGCTCCTCGTTGTACTTTTCTTTCCAACGCTGGGCAAACGCCTGAACTTCGGGGCGGGGGTCGTCACTGGTGAAGTCCCCTGCGATGAACACTCCTTCGACGGCAGAGCCACCGAGCTGCAGAAACGGCGCCGAGGCGTTGGTGCCGTTGGCAACAATGGGAAGCAGCACGCCCTGTCCACGGGTCTGTTGAACAATCATTGCCGCGTCGTTGGCATAACTGATCAGCACCAGGCCATCCACACCGGCGGCTTTCGCCTTGGTGATCAGGGGTTTAAAATCCTGGTTGTCGGCAAGGTAGGCTTCCCGAAGCGCCACGTTGACTCCGAATTTTTCCAGCGAAGCGATGGTCAGGTCGGCCGTTCCCTTGCCCCAGTCGGTGTTGAGCAGGAACACTGCCACCTTTTTCAGGCCCAGGTCGCGCACGTAGGCGGCATGAGCCGGTGCCTCATTGATCTGACTGGGGGAGTTGCTCCAAAGGTAATCACCCCCGTTGGTGAAGGCGGCATTTGAGTTGTTGAACCCGAACTGAACCAGGCCGGCCCTTTGGTAGAGCGGGCTGGCCGCCATCGAGGAGGTCGAGCTGAAGTCGCCCGTGGCCAACAGGATTCGGGGGTCAGCGATGAATTTCTGGGCCACGGCTACCGTCTGCCTCGGGTCATTCTGGGTGTCCTGAAAATCGAGAACCAGGGGGCGGCCTTGAATTCCTCCCTTGCTGCTGATTTCTTCGAGAGCGAGGGCAAAGCCTTTCTTCCAGGCAAGGCCGTACTGGGCCTGCGGTCCGGTGAGAGGACCGCCCACCCCGATTATCACGG
The DNA here is from genome assembly GCA_020049045.1 of Spirochaetota bacterium. Classification (GTDB taxonomy): domain Bacteria; phylum Spirochaetota; class Spirochaetia; order JABEVK01; family JABEVK01; genus JAIFLN01. The sequence continues at coordinate 6,518 of JAIFLN010000193.1, forward strand.
GGGCCGTCGTTTGAGCGGCCAACGAAAGGGAAGAACAAGCCAGGACAGCGAGCGTCAGCCCGAGGATTCGGTACAGCATGTTTGTCTCCATGAGAAGGTCTTGGCCCACCATACCTAGTCAAATAAATAATTTCAATAGAGTAGATCAACAAAGATTCTCCTTTGATTTCTCGAGACTTGTGTCTAGAATAGAATTCTTACTCTGGAGGGATCGATGGCCAAACTTGACGACGTTTATGCAAATGCCAGTTATGAAGTGCGACTCAAAGCCAAAATTTACCAACCGATTCTGTTTGTTCTAGCAGGAATCTTCGTATTCACTTCAACCCTCAATCTGGTGACAGCCCGGCCGCTGTTCAGTGTTATCGCGAATCTTGTCATTGTTTTCATCATGCTCTGGAGTGTTATGACCCTTCGAAAAGGAAACTATGACACGGCCTCGCTGGTCGGAACCCTGGCAACGCTCTTGGTGATGGCCCTTAATCGGGGAGTTCTTTTTTACGAAGGACCACATACCTTCATTACAAATACGGCCATTCTATCAATCCTCTATGTCATGATTTGCATTTTTGTCCGTAACCGAAAAGTGACGTTGTGGGTGGGGGTCTCCGTCATTGCCTTCAACCTGCTCTTCATTCTTGTTGTTTGGATGATGGGAAAAGTCGATGAAACCACCGTTCCTTTCCTCAATCAGACCGTCACTCCTGTTGTGTTGACGGTGCTCATCCTTTTCCTTGGTACCACGTTCACCTCGATTTTTTCCCAGGTTTCCTCAGACTTTCTTGTCCAGTTGGAAGAGGCCAAGTCAGCCCGCGAGCGCAGTCTTGAGGTTATCAACCAAGTGGCACGGCAGCTGGACAAGAGCGACCGCCTCAATTCGGAGGCCCAATCAACGGCGGCTTCGGGTGTGGAGATCGAGCGCAACGTGCATTCCATCAAGGACCAGATTGTCAACTTGAACCAGCGTTTCACCAATAGTGAAGCCGCATTGGGCAACATCAGCATCAATCTTTCCCAGCTGACGACCCTTGCGGAAAAGCAGTCGGGAATAGTTTCGCACTCGGGGTCGGCGGTTGAGCAGATGGTGGCCTCGATTCAGAATGTCTCCGGCATCATTGATGGGCGCTCCAAAGAGGTTCAGGGATTGAAGCAGACCGCCCAGGGCGGTGTGAACGCCATTGCCGAAACGGGTGAGTCGTTCAAGGTTGTCGTACGGCAGATCGAGAGCATCAAGGAAATGACCAAGTTGATCACCGGTATTGCGGCTCAAACCAACTTGCTGGCGATGAATGCTGCGATTGAAGCCGCACATGCCGGTGAGGCGGGCCGGGGATTCTCGGTGGTGGCTTCCGAAATCCGCAAGTTGGCCGAGTCGAGCCGCCAGAGCGCTGGTACCATCGGAGCCAGCCTCAAGGACCTGACCAAGGCCATTGCCCAGACGGACCAAACCGTTAAAGCCAGCGGTAAAGCCTTTGAAGATGTTCAGTCCAGTGTCGAAAGGGTTTCTTCCGCCATGGAAGAAATTGGTGCCAGCACCCACGAAATGAACCAGGGAACCGAAGAAATTCTGCGCTCGACCACCGACCTGCAAAGCGCCACCCAGGGGGTCGACAGCAGTGCCAAACAGGTGGCCCAGGCGTATGAGCAGATTTTGTCCGATGTGAAGCAAATCAGCCGGATCATTGCCGAAGTGGCGGCCGGCATGGACGAGATCGGCGAGGGGGCCTCAGACATCCGCCGGTCGGTCACGGGAATCACCGAGCTGGCCGCAGACCTGAAGGATCAGACATCCAAACTGCACGAAGCGGCGCTGTGATTCATCCCTGACGTCCGAAACTGAGCCGGATGGTCCGCTTCGGGCAGGTGTCCACGCAGTCGGCGCAGAGGATACACTCGGAATGTTCCATGCGGCCGTTGCGGGCCATGGTCTGAACAGGAATCCCCATGGGGCAGGCCGCCGTGCACCGGCCGCAGGCTATGCAGGACGCCGGTGTCGATTCCAGCTTCAGGCCTGGAATATGCAGCGCACGGCCTGTTTTTCTCCCCAAAATGAGAAAGGGTGAAAGCCAGCAAAGGGTGTGGCAGCCGCCTCTGCGGCCGAAAAGCAAGGCCAGCACCACGAAAATTGCCGTTACCAGCGTTGCTGTCACGGTTCCCAGTCCAACGGATGTCAGAAAGTCCTGCTGCATCGGATAGGCTGGAGTCCATTCGGGAATCACAGCTTTGAGACCAGCAAACACCCAGCCGCTGGCCAACCCTGCCAGCCAGGGGGTCCAGACAAACCATTTCACCCGCCAGAGGGCAGGTTTTCCTGCTTTCTTTGTCCGGGTCTGGGCGACGGCTTCCTGGGCAAAGCCGGCGGGGCAGAGCCAGGAACAGAACGAGCGGCCAAGAAAGGGTGCCGTCAGAAACAGAAGCGCGAAGACCAGCACACTGCCGGTGACCACTCCTGTCCAGGCTCCATGGACACTTAAATACGGTGAAAGCCAGTTCAAGGTCCAGGGGAACAAAAGGAACGAGGCAAAGAAAATACCGTACCTCAGCTTGCGGCGAAGCGGGGTTTTCATTTGTCAGAACTCCTGAGCCGCAGGTTCAGACTGGTAAAATCGCCAGCGAGATCGGGCAGCCTCAGCCCCCAGTGCATCAGTTCTTCGCCCGTCCAACAGCCTGCCCAGCCGTCGATGGTGTAACTCCGACCTGCCTCGAGACCATCGAGTTTCAGCACGGTCTGAGGCGCGTTGGGTTGGGCCAGCACCCGCACAAACGTGACCACCGCTTGGCAGCGGTCCTCTGACACCGACATCCAGGCCGTCTCGTTGCCCTCAAAGGGGCTCAGAAGCCGGAAAAAGGCACCGAACTGAAGCAGAGCCCTGTCCCTGCGGAATTCTTCCACCTGTGCCCGCATTTCGGTTTTTTCTGCTGAGGTGAGTTTGGTCAGGTCCAGCTCGTAGCCGAAGGCCCCCGTCCGGGCCACGTCGTACCGCGTCCTCAAGGGCGTGGATCGGTGCACCTGGTGGTTCGGGACAGCCGACACATGGGCACCCATCGAGGAGGGGGGATAGATCAGGCTGGTGCCGTACTGAATTCCCAAACGGCAAACGGCGTCGGTGTTGTCGCTGGTCCAGGCCTGGGGCATGTAGAAAAGGATACCCGGGTCGAACCGGCCGCCGCCACCCGAGCAGCTTTCGAACAGAACGGCAGGGAAGGCGGAAGTGATCCGATCCATCACTGAGTAGAGGCCGAGGATATAGCGGTGACTGGTCTCATCGGTGGCCACCTCGGTCTGATGGCGGTTCATATCCCATTTCACATAGCTGATGGGTGCCTCCTTGAGCACCTTTGAAACCGCCGCCACCAGGTATTCCTGAACGTCGGGACGGCCCAGGTTGAGCACCAGCTGATTGCGGCTTTCGGAACGGGTGCGGCCGTTGACGTGCAGGCACCAGTCGGGATGGGCGTGGTACAGGTCGCTGTCGACGCTGACCATTTCGGGTTCAAACCACAGCCCGAAGGTCATTCCCCTGTCGAGAAGGCGGCTGCCCAGATCGTCGAGTCCCGCCGGCAGCTTCTTGCGGTCAACCACCCAGTCGCCCAGGCTGGACTTGTCGTTGTCGCGGTGGCCAAACCAGCCATCGTCGAGCACAAACAACTCGATGCCGATTCGCGAGGCCTCATCTGCCAAGGTCAGCAGTTTTTCGGCGTTGAAGTCAAAGTAGGTCGCTTCCCAGTTGTTGATAAGGATGGGACGTTCCCGGTCCCGCCACGGACCCCGGGCCAACCGTCGGCCCAGCAGCTGGTGAAAGGTGCGGCTCATACCGCCCAGGCCTTCGCTGGAGCGTACCAGAAGCACCTCGGGTGCTTGGAATGCGGCACCCGGATCGAGCCGCCAGGTAAAGGTTTCGGGGTTGATACCGAGTTGGACGCGGGTGCTGTCAAACTGGTCGACCTCGGCTTGGGCTGAAAAGTTGCCGCTATAGACCAGGGAAAGGCCGTAGACTTCACCCTGGCGCTCCTCGGTGCCGGGCCGTGCCAGAGCCACAAACGGGTGCTGCTGGTGACTTGAAGCGCCTCGACGGCTATGTGCACCCTGAAAACCCCGGGCAAGCGGCTGTCGTTCCAGGGCCCTTTCGCGGCTCCAGGCTCCGGGCAGGGTGATCAGATGGAAGTTCCTGTCCCCGAAGTCCAGAGAAACGCTTTGCACAGAACGTAGGTCAACCGGGGTCTGCCCCCCATTGTGGATTCTCACCGAGCGGACAAGAACGTCACGGTCACGGTAGGCGGTGTACGAAAGGGTGACGGTGAGCTTCGAGAGTGCATCTACCAGGTCAACCTCGAGGGTATCGGCTTCTTCGACAATCTCGACATAGGCGCAGGGCAGGCCCGACAAAGGCGGCTTTCCTGGAACTAGACGGTGGGTGCTGTAGGCAAGCTCAAGCTGTTTCGACCCATCGGCGTGCCGAAGATCCAGCGCCGGTGAGCGGAAGTCCGTACCGCCAGCCGTAGGAAACTCCTGGGGGAGCGTATCGAGAGACAGGGTGCGGTCGTTTGGGTCGGGGTTGGGCGAAAACGCCCGGTCGGCAGGGCGGGGTGCGGTACCACCTCCCCAGGCGGTCAGCCGGGGTCCCCAGCCCAGATGGACCAGGCGGCCCCAGGGACCGACTTGGAAGACATAGCTGGACCCCGAAGTGGTCAGATGGAAGGTTCTTGTGTTGGAATTGAATTGGATGGGCATAGATTCAGCATACTCGAAAATTACATTTTGCTTTACAGGTCCGGCATTCGGGGTTATTCTCCTCGAGAGTCCAGGGGGAAGCACCCTATTCAGGAGGTATCCATGTCGGGAGTTGCCGCAATGAAGCAGCGCCGCAACGCAAAGGACCTGTTCGTCGGTTTGGGGTTTCTGCTCCCCAGCCTGATCGGGTTTCTGTTGTTTTTCGCCTA
>JAIFLN010000150.1 GCA_020049045.1 Spirochaetota bacterium
TACTCGTTGCCCGAACGGATGCGGCACGACCGAAACGGACTGCTGGTCAGCTTGGAGTGCGCCGCCCATCTTTTAGAGGTGCCCCGAATTCACGCCTACAGCTACCAGACCTTGGCCGAAGCCATCGGGGTCAAAAGGGAGGAGGAGGAGGTGCGGATAAGGCACTTTCTCGGCGCAGGTCACGGGGGAAGGCGGGCGCTGGCCGCCCTTGTCCGCCGCGAAGTCACGGCCAAGAGTTTTCAAGGGTGTTCGTATTACACGTGGCGCCTGCTCGAAGAACTGTTTCCCGGCAAAGCGGGCCACTTGCTGAGGCGCACTTTGGAAAGTTCCACACCCGAGTTTCCCGCAGGATTGGCTTACCTCAAGCGCTGATCAGTCGGGTCTTGGTCGGGCCGTCCAATACCAGGACCGGGACACCTCTGCGGAGACCGCAAGCCACACTTGACGCGAAAGTCGCTCCAGGTTGGTGGTGGTTGCCAAGCAGGAAGGCCACTTCTCGTACTACGACAGCTACCTTGGCTCAGCGGCGTTTGCAGTCGAAGAGGCCTTGTGGGACGACGGGACTTCCTTAAAGAGTGCCTGGCGCTGGTGCCGCCGGACCGACCCTTTCGAGGCCCGCCCATCCACCAAGAGTCGATCTACCTTCGGGGCCGACTGGTCTGCGAGTGCCGGTTTCATGGTGGGACGGTTCAGGGGTAGCCGTTCGCTCCTCAGGCAATATGCCTCATCTCCCTGTCAGGGACCATCCCAATTTGGCCTTTGCCGCCTGGGGGCGTCATTAAAAGGAGCTGCTGCAGGACAACCACCTGGAGTTTCAGATGAACCGGGAAAGTCCCCTGGGGCGGCTCTACGAGCTGGGGGGGCATATCCTCCTGTTGGAGGTGGATGGAAAAGAACTAACCCCGAACGGGACCCTCGGCTATTGTCCCAGGGAATCCGCCCAAAACGTGTACGGGTCAGAGGGGAGCTTTCCCAGAATATCTGTGTAATCATGTCCTGCGCCCTGGGCTTCGACATAAACATGCTTCAGCCCTAGCGAGGTGAGCAAGGTGTGAAAGTCGATAATCGTGGCCTTCAGACTGTCCTCACTTCCGGCCAAGATCCGCAACGAGACTTGGTTGGCGATAATGGCCATGATATTTTTCTTGACCAGGGTCTGGGGAGTATTTTGGGTGTAGTACTCGGCATCGTCAAAGAAGGTGTCTTGTGTGCGAACGGCGGGCTCATCGGAAAGGTTGGGGTTGATGCTGGGGCCAACGGCCGAAACCACACCGAAGACGTTGGGGTATTTGAGGCCCAAATGCAGGGCCCCGAACCCTCCCATGGACATACCCTCGATCCCCCTAGCCGATGCTGTACCCAGTGTCCGATAGTTCTGATCGATAAAGGGAACCAAGTCCTTGATGATGACATCCTCGACGGGGCGAACGCCATCCTTGGAATTGGTGTACCAACCGCTAGGGATGGCATGGGGGACGACGATGATCGCTTCGGGCATTTTCTTCGCCTTCATCGCCGCAACGAACCCTGGGAGCGAGACGGTCGCTCCTTCGTGCTGGTTTCCAAAACCACCATGCAAGAAATAGACCACGGGGTAGCGCTTCTTGAGGTCAGTTTTGTAAGATTCAGGCAAGTAAACCAGGCAGCTGCCTTGGGTATTGGCACCTCTCACCGGCGTGTCATAAAGCACATATACCGATGCGTTCGGGGTGGACTTGTCGGGGTCGATCCAGGTTACCGCGGGTGCCACCTGTGCCGGCCCTCCGGGCTGCCCGGACGCCGGTTTACCAAACAATCGGTCATTCATGCTTCGTTCGAGGTCAAGGCTGATGACACCAGCCGCCGCCAGCACGCCCAAGGTACCCGTTTTCCCGGGGGTCAGGGTGGTCGCTTTTTCGCAGGCCTCGATAATCTTGGTCGCTTGCTCCGCCGTCAATGTCTTTCCCGTCTGGAGTTCTGCGACCAGCTTTTTGATCACGGTGATCTTTTCAGCCTTATCCATCGTTGCCGCGATCAAGGGAAGCCCCTGTTCCGTGTCCTTGGTTTGTGCCCCTAGGGGAAGACTCAAGCAGGCCAGCCAAGCCAAGAGGGTGCCTACGCGGGTGAGATGGTTCATTGAATACTCCCTTCTTTTTTCTTTCTGAGGATCCGAGCCGCGGCAAAGACTAAAGCGGCAACAGCAAAGACATCGAAGATGACCAAACCGATCCTCCAAGGTGCCCAGGTATAGGTGACCGTCGTCCCAGGGACCAAGCCGTTCATCGCATTGCTATTGGTTATGGGGTTGTCCAAGGCCCGGCCTTTACCGTCTATGCTGATCTTTACGCCGAGGTCCAGCAGATACGGATACACTTTAAGTTCCTGGTTGCGTTTGGACAGGTTCTTGTCCAGCCCCGTGGGTCCACTATCATTATGCCTAGCTCCGAACGTAAGCCTTGAGCGTGGCGTATTCCTGGCCGTCCTGGTTCCCCAGAGGAACAATCCGGTAAGAGCCGACAGCCGCCGGGACAATGAACGTTTCGGCGTAGTGCACTTCGAACGGCTCAAACAGGCCCTCGGGGCTTTCCACCAGAACCACGGAACCCTCGATGAGATTCAGAACGTTCACCCCGCCACCGGTGTGATGGGTGACCGGTTTGGTGAACCAGTGCCGCCGGGTTTCAATGAACTCCCGTTCGTGCAGCCCGGTGCGTTCTTCCCGCCAGCCGTCCCCGCTTGCCACTGGGTCGATGCGGTTGATCAGCTGCTCCTTGACCCAGTCGGTGTCCCGGTCCCATTGAACATTCTTCAAACCATGGTCCAGGTGGATGGGGCGGGGCTTGCCATCCATTCCTACGCGTCCCCAGTCCCACAGCTTGAAGGTGAAAATGTAGGGAGTCGCGCTGACTTCCAGAACCATGCTGTTGCGTCCCGAGCAGTGCACAGTCCCTGCCGGAATCAGAAAGTGGTCGTGCTTTTTCGCCGGCCAGCGGTTGACGTAACGTTCGACCTCGAGGGGTTTGCCGCCTTCCTGGGCGTCGCGGAGGGCCTGGGCAAACTGCTGCGGGTCGGTTCCTGTCTTCACTCCCAAATACACCTCGGCGTCTTTTGCGGCGTCGAGCATGTAGTAGCTTTCGTCCTGGGTGTAGTGCATGCCGAAGGTTTGCTGGATGTATTCGGTCAAAGGGTGCACCTGCAGGCTGAGGTTCCCTCCCTCCATGGTGTCGAGGAAGTCAAACCGGATGGGAAACTCCGTGCCGAACCGCGCGTGCACCCGCTCGCCCAGCAGTTTGGCGGGATGTCGGAACACCAGGTCGATGGAGGGGATTTCGACAACAACTGAGCCGAAGCGCAGCAGCAGACTGTTTTCTTCGGGGACACCGTCGAAGCACCAGGCGTAGTTGGGGGCAGCCTGATCAAGGTTGCAGACGCGCTTCATCCATTGCCCGCCCCACGGTCCGGGATCGAAAAACGGCACCACCCGGAACGGTTGCCCAACCGCTGTTTCGAGGGCTTTTTCCAGGGCGGCGTGGGTGATCAGCTTGGGATTGTGGGATGAATTGGTGTCGAGCCAGAAGTCGATCTGGGACCATACCTGTTTTTTATGGCGGTCGGCAACCCGCCAGTCGATGAAGTACGCCCGCTTGTACAGCCGCAGGAATTCTTCCTGCGGATTGCCGGCGCACCAGTTGCCAACCAGGTGTTTGCGGAACCGCTGCTGGATCTCCCAGCGTGCCAAGTCCGCGTACACAAGCAGGTCCGCCTGCGAAAGGAGGCTGGCTCCCACTCCGTAAACCAAGATCAGGCCCGAGTCCACAGCGTCGATGGTTTGGACGTGGCGTTTTACCGCATCGGGGTCCAGAAACTCGGCTAATTCATGGCAGGAAAGCACACCGAACACGCGGTCGTCGGTGATGTTGCGGGCCAGCAGGGCTTCGATCTCAGCGGATGAACGGCAGGCCTGTGATGTTTCCACGACGAGCACAGGGGCCAAGCCGCTCACAAGGGCCGTCAGCACCTCGTCATCGAGAACGCCGGGGTAGCAATCCACCGCCAGCACGGTGCGCTTTCGCTGGGAGCAGGCGCGCTTCAGTTCCCCGACAACAGCCTGCCAGCCGGACCAGGCCTGATCGTCACAACCCTCGATGTCGATCCGGGGGAAGGGATCGTACCGGCTCATCCCTTCACGGCTCCCTGGGTCAGAGCGCTGACAATGAACTTTTGGAACACAATGAAGCAGATCAGAATGGGAAGCACGCTCATAATCGATGCGGCGGCAAGGTAGTGGACGGTGATGGCTTCTGAGGTGGACTGCAGGTCAAGCAGACCAACCGCCACCGGGTAGAGGTTTTTATCGTCGAGCAAAATGGAGGGGAAAATGAAGTGCGACCAGGTCTGCACCGCCAAAAGCACCACGGTCGAGACAATTCCCGGTAGGGCAATGGGCAGATGCACCCTGGTGAGCGTGTACAGCCGACTGGCCCCGTCAATGTGGGCCGCCTCGTCCAGCGCGAGCGGAATCGTTTCAAAATAGCCCTTGAGATACCACACTGTGAAGGGGGCCGAACTGGCCGCGTACGCGATGATGAGGCTCCACAGCTGGTTGTAGATACCCAGCGAAATGAACATCCGGTAAAGCGGAATGACGATGACGACCGGCGACATCATCTGAAACACCAGGATGAGAAGCATGGTGGCCTGTTTGCTCTTGAAGCGAAACCGCGACAGACCATAGGCCGAGGGAACGGCGATCAGCATGACCAGCACAATCGAAGTCGTAACGAGGATCAGGGAATTGAGCAGGTTCCGGGGGATGTTGGTGTTCTGGAACACCGCAACGTAGTTGTTCCATTGGGGGTTGGCGGGCCACCACACGACCTGCCGGGAAAACAGTTCGGGGATGGTCTTGAGGGAAATGCTCAGAGTCCATAACAAGGGAGAAACAAAGAACAGAAGGATGGCGATGCCGCCCAGATAGTACAAAAAGTTGATGCTGTGGCGTTTTAGTTGGTGGCTGCTCATCGCTTATTCCTCTTTGTTCGTTAGAAAGCGGAAATACACCCAAGTCATCAGGATGTTGATCGCCAACAGGACCATGGCCGTGGCCGAACCCCGGCCGAGGTCGAACTCGGTGAAGATGGTTCGGTAAATATTGAGGACGATGACCTCGGTGCTCCGGCCGGGACCTCCTCCCGTCAGTGCCCGGAGCAGGTCGAAGGTGTTGAAGGTCTGGACGGTGATCAGAAGCACACAGATCAGCAGCAGGGGTGACAGGACCGGTATGGTGATTTTGAACAGGCGCTGCCAGAGGTTGGCCCTGTCGATCACGGCGGCCTCGTACAGTTCCTTGGGGAAGGTTTTTAGACCGGCGTAGATCAGAATCATGCTGTAGGCCGTTCCCCTCCAGACATTGGCGACAACGCAGGAAACCAACGCCGGTACCGAGGACGAAAGGAAGCGCGGTTGAGCCTCAGGCGAGACAAACCGCACCAGTGTCATCACAAGGCCGTTGTCGAGCTCGCTGAACATCATTTTCCAGACAACCCCGGCCACAACGCCCGGCAGCGCCCAGGCGGCAAGTACCGCCGTCCGGACAATCATGGTTCCGGGCAGACGCCGGTCTCCTGCCGAGTCGATGAACATGGCAATGGCGAAACCAAGAATCACCTGGAGGATCACACTGGGTACGACGAAGGCCAGCGTGACTACCAGCATCGAAACAAAATCAGGGTTCGAGAACAGTTTTCCATAGGAGGCCAACGTGAACGCGTCAGAAGGATCACGGAAGGTTGCTTCCGTAAAACTCATTCCCACAATTTGAATGATGGGCAGCACGAACACTCCCAGGCTGACGACAGCCAGGGGAAGCAGCCAAAAGAAAGGACCATCACTTTGGTAGCTTCGGGAAAGAACGTTAGTCTTGCTCACGTTGGATCTCCTCGGAACAGTTTTTACTGGGTCACGGCTTTCCAGGCGTCGTCAACGGCCTGTTCGGGGGTCTTGGATCCTGAAACCACAGACGAGAGGGCAATCTGGAGCTCGGTGGAGATTTTGGGATACTCGGGGGAAGACGGGCGGATGTTTCCGTCCGAATCGAGAATCTCTTTGAAGGTGTCGGTGTAGGTGCTGCTGGCGAAGGCGGGGCTCTTGTACACAGACTTGCGGGTGGGCAGGTAACCGGCCACCGAAGTCCAGCCAGCCATGCCGGGGTCACCAGCGTAAACCTTCATCATCAGGTCGAAGGCCGCCTGGCGCTTGGCGGGGTCCTTGGTGAAAATACCCCAGGCCCAGCCGCCGGCGCTGGTGGCGTTCTTGGCTCCGGCCTTCTGAGGAATCCGTGCCACGCCCCATTTGGCCAGTTCTGCGTCGCCGATAATCGACTTCAGCTGCGCGACCTGCCAGCTGCCACCCAGGAACATCGCAACCTTGCCCGTGGCAACATCGGCATTCTGGTCGGCTTCATTTCCGTAGTTGGACACCCGGGCCGGGGTAATGCCGGCGTCGGTCAGCTTCTTGTAGAAGGCGAAAATATTGATCAGCTTTTCCCGGTTCGCCCCGGCAGCAAAGGAAGCCTTGCCTTTGGAATCCACCAGTTCACCGCCTTGGCCCCAGAACATCGGGTAGATGGAGGTGTTGGGTGCCCCTTCGGCGCGGCCGGCAGGAAACAGGAAGGCGTCGTAGCCCTTGGCCTTGAGGTCGGCACCCATTTTCAGAACGTCGTCCCAGGTCTTGGGAGGCGTGGGCACGAGGTCTTTGCGGTAGTAAAGGACCCGCACATCGGTGGTGAACTGCACGCCGTAGACCTTTCCGTCCTTTCCTTTCACAGCGTTGAGCGCGAAGGGGAAGAAGTCTTTGGGGTCAATGTTGGCCTTTTTCAGAAGGTCATCCAACGGTTGCAGGTAGGGAACGTAGCCGGGCATCAGGTAGCCGTCCAGTTGAGCCAGATCGGGCGCGCGGCCCTGAATGGCCTGCTCCATCATCTTGGCTGCCGCTTCTGCGGCATTGGTGGAAAGAAGGTTGGCGGTGAAGGTGACCTTGGGATTGGCAGCCTGCCACTCGTCCACATTCTTTTTGATGTACTCGACCCGCTTCGGATCGGTACCGGACAGGGAATACGCCGGGTGCGCTACCCAGTTGAGGGTGGACTGAGCCATCAGGCCGGCGGGCAGAAGGCCCAGAGCCAGGGTCAGAAACACCAAGACGCCAAAGGTCCGTTTCATCATTACCTCCAAGAAATCTTCATTTTCAAATGAAGTTGTATAGTTGTATATTCAGATGTATCATGGCCCTCCTGGTCTGTCAAATGAAATTTCGCCCTTCCGGACCATTTTCTTTAAGAGGCAGGAGCGGGGTGCTTGTTTGTTCAGCGGCGGGGGGAAGCGGTAGTCTGACCAACGACGAGTTCCACAGGAAGAAGCTGCCGGGTTCTCTGATGGTCGGGGTTCTCAATGGCGTCGAGCAGCAGTTTGACCGCTGTTTCGCCGGTTTCTGTTTCATTCTGCCGTATGTAAGTCGGAAAGGTGGGAAGTCGCTCGTGGTTGTCGAACTGCACCAGTGATAAATCTTCGGGGATGCGGATGCCCATCAGCTGTGCTGTCTCATAAACCTGCTGACCCACGGGCGAGTTGACGGCGATCACGGCGGTCAGTTCAGGGTGGCTCTCGAGAAACTTCTGGATGACGGGTCTGTTGGATTCCTGAAGGGATTTCAGTTTCAGCAGTGAAAGAGTCTCCCTTACGGGAATGTTCTCATCCAGCAGGGTTCGGCGGTATCCCGAAAGACGGTCCTCAACGCTGGAGGTTCCCAAGGGGTCGTGGGAAATGAACCCGATGGACCGGTGACCAAGTTCCAGCAGGTGCCGAGTGGCAAGAATTCCCCCCGAAAGGTTGTCGGAATACACACAATCGGCCTCAATTCCGCGCATATAGCGGGAAACAACCACCAAAGGGTACTTTCCTAGGATCAGCCGGAGAATTTCTTCGTTATAAGTCTCACCCTCTGCCGGATAGATCAAAATGCCGGCGGCATCGAGGCCGATCAGCTCACGAAGCGCTGATTCTTCCAGTTCCTGTAGGTCGTGAGTGCGGGCGAACAGCAGGCGGTAACCCGCCTTGGCGGCGGCGCCCTCGATCCCGCTGAGGATGTTGGCTGTGAACATGTTGTTCAGGCGGGGAGCCAGGTAGCCGATCAGCCGTTTGCGGACCCGCCCCTGAGTCTCAGGAGAATACACCTTGGGTTCTCCGGAATGCTCTTCGGCAATAAACGTTCCTTTCCCTTGCACCCGGTAGATGGCACCCGACTCGACCAGCTGTTCGAACGCCTGTTTGACCGTGATCCGGCTGACCTTGAACTGCTCGGCCAGCACGTTCTCTGAGGGAATGGCCTGACCAGACTGCCAGAGCCCCCGTTCGATACAATCCAGGACGTATTGGCGGATCTGCAGGTACATCGGAATGCGGGGAGTGATGGCTCGGACCTCCTGCCTCTTTGCCATACTATTCTCTGTTGTCCCGCTTGTAAAGGTCCGCTATTCCACAGGACAAAGAAAACGGCTTGACAAGTCGATGATCAATAGTATGATGAATATACAACCATAAACGAGGCTAGCGTGAAACAAAAAACCGTCCATATTCTGTCACACACTCACTGGGACCGGGAGTGGTACCTTGACAGCCGTTACACCAATGAGTGGCTGGTACCCTTCTTCGACAATCTCTTCGCCATGATGGACCGAGAACCCGCCTATAAGTTCATCCTCGACGGCCAGATGTCCATGATCGATGATTATTTTGAACAGTTGCGGCTGATGGGCCGCAGCGAGCACGCACAACGGCAGCGCATTACACAAGCGGTGGAGCAGGGCCGCCTTTCGATTGGACCGTACTATCTGCAACCGGACTGGCAGCTGGTCTCGGGAGAGGCTCTGGTCAGGAATCTGCAATTCGGGCGGAAGCTCGCCGATGCTTTGGGGGGCTCGATGGATGTCGGCTGGTTGCTCGACAACTTTGGCCAGATCTCGCAAACGGCTCAAATCCATGCTCAAGCCGGCATCCGCGGTTTGTTTGTCTGGAGAGGTGTGCATATGGAGCCCGAGAACCTGCGCACCGAGTTCCGCTGGCAGGCCCCCGACGGCACTTCTGTGCCGGCCATCTACATGGTCAACAGTTACCGCAACGCCATGCGCTTGGCTTCCCATCCAGAAATTGCCCAGCAGCGCATTGCCGACGAAGTACGCAAAATGGCCCCGTTCAACTCCACAGACCACGTGCTGCTGATGAACGGCTACGACCAGGATATTGAGCCCGACGATGTGATGAAGGTCATCGGTGGAGGCCGGGCCGACACGGAAGAGTACCGCGTGGTTCAGTCTTCTCCCGGTGAATTCCTCGATGCCGTCCTTTCCGGTAAGCCGGAACTGGGGGTGCTTTCGGGTGCCTTGTACAACGGGCGCTACATCTCGGTGTTTCCCGGGGTGATGTCGGCGCGGATGTACCTGAAGCTTCAAAACGACTTGTCGCAGCGCACCCTTGAAAGAATGGCCGAGCCGCTGGCCGCCATGGACTGGCTATTGGGAGGCGGCTACGAAGCGAGTCTGCTGGACCGCTGCTGGAAACTCCTGTTGAAGAACCATCCCCACGACAGCATCTGCGGCGTGAGTGTTGACCCCGTCCACACGGCCATGGAAGAGCGTCACCGGCTGGTTCAGCTGTTGGCGGGGGAGCAGATCCAGCGATCCCTCGGGTCTTTGTGCTCCCGGATCGACACCCTGAGCACCGCGCCCCGCAAGGCCCTGGTGGTGTTCAATACCTCGCCCCAGACCCGTTCCGCCGTGGTGGAGTACGGGTCGCAGAGCGCCTGGGTACCGGCCGTCCCTGGACTGGGCTGGCTGGTGCTCGACGCCGAAAACCTCCCCCAAAACGGTGAGGTAAAGGTGACGGGCCGGACCATGCGCAACCGGCTTTTGGAAGTGACGGTTCTGGACAACGGCTCTTTCACAGTGAAGCATCTGGCGACGGGACAGACCTGGACGGGCCTGGGCCTTCTGCAGGACACGGCGGATGCGGGCGATTTGTACAACTACTCCTGGCCCGACCGCGATGTCGCCTATTCTTCGTCGGGCCTGAAGGCCGAGGTGATCCTGGTTGAGGACTCCCCGGTTGCGGCCGAATTCCGGGTCAGCCTTGTGATGGAAATTCCCGAAGGCCTCAGCGACGACCGAAAGACCCGCAGCCCGCGCTTGATCCGCATGCCTGTGGTCACCTCTGTGCGCCTTGAGACGGGTTCCGGAGAGGTCAAGGTACGGACGGTTGTGAAAAACACGGCGAAGAACCATGTGCTGCGGGTACAGTTTCCCAGCCATCTAAACGCCGACTGCTCCTTTGGCGGCAGTCCTTTCGATGTGACAAAGCGGCCCCTCGATTCGGGCAATTCCGACGAGTCTCTGCTGCCGCCCCACGTCCGGGCTGTCATCGTGGGTGCCCGCGAACCTCTGTCCAACCCGTTTTTCCAAGGCCAGGGCTTCTGCGAGGTGAATGACGGTCACGTGGGACTGGCTGTTCTTAACCGCGGTCTTTCCGAGTACCGGGTCTGTGGCGAAGAGCGCACCATCGAGGTGACACTGTTCCGAAGCGTTGCTGTTATCGCCCAGGAGATCCACTCCCGTCTTGGGGATGCCGGTCCGCTCATGCTGACCCCCGACGGGCAATGCCTGCGGGAAATGTGCTTTGAATATGCGGTGTATCCGCATGCTGGTTCTGTCGACGAGGGCAGGGCCGCCGAGCGGGCCGCTGAGTTCAACAATCCGCTGTTGGCGGTTGAGACCTCTGCCCACCCCGGCAGCCTTGGCCCCCGGTTCGGACTTCTGCAAATGACCGACGAGGGGCTGATCGTGACGGCGGTGAAGAAAGCGGAAAACGCCGACCATCTTGTGGTCCGACTGTACAACCCCTCCGAAGAGCCCCGGAATTTGGTGTTGAAATCCGAGCTGCCCTTTGTCGGGGCCTTGGAATGCAACCTTTTGGAACAGGAGCAGGCAATGGTTTCGCTTCAAGCCTCGGCAATCCGGCGTCCCGTGCCTCCCAAGGCAATCCGGACCTTCCAGCTCGAGTTGACCCGGAAAGCGGGGCTGCCCCAGGACTTGCGGCCGGTAAGCCTGGTGGATCAGACCTGGCATGAGGACTTCTCCTCGTTTGCACCCGTCGAGACCGTCAGCGATGCCGAAGTGCACCAGGAGCTGGTTGCGGGCCGCATGGGCGAGGTGCTGTTCCGACGAACCGCTCTGGAAGCTCAAATTTCGGCGATTTGGGCCGAAAACCGCAAACGTGAAGAATCCATCCGCGACCTGGGCTATCAGCTCAACGATGCCCGCGTGGGCCGTCGGTTGTACGACTACCTGGCAGCCTTCCGCAAAGAAGAGAAGAAATGAAGATCCTTTTAGCGCCCGATTCATTCAAGGGCAGCGCTTCCTCGTTGGAGATTGCCCGCTGGATGGAACAAGGCGTTCGTCGTGTGGTGCCCGATGCCGAGGTAGTGAAACTTCCGGTGGCCGACGGTGGCGAAGGAACGGTGGAAGCCTTTTGCGAGGCTGCCGGTGGTCAGTTGCTGCCGGTGCCCGTGACGGGTCCGCTGGGCAAGCGGGTAACAGCCCGGTGTGCCATCCTTCCCGACGGTACCGGCGTGATTGAAATGGCCCAGGCTTCGGGGCTCACCCTGGTAGAAAAGGACCGCCGAGACCCGATGGTGACCACCACCCGCGGAACGGGCGAGCTGATGCAGTTTCTGCTGGACAAAGGGTGCCGGAATTTTTTGCTGGGCATCGGGGGATCGGCCACCAACGACGGTGGCGCCGGAATGGCTCAAGCCCTCGGTGTGAGGCTTTTGGACGCTGACGGAAAGGAGCTGGGCCCGGGGGGCGGTGAACTGGCGCGGCTGGTGCGGATTGACCGCAGCGGCATGGATGTCCGCTGGAAACAGTGCCGTGTCCTGGTTGCTTCTGATGTGACCAATCCCTTGTGCGGGCCCCAGGGAGCCTCGGCGGTGTATGGTCCGCAGAAAGGCGCCACTCCTGAAATGGTGCGCATACTCGATGCGAATCTTGCCAACCTGGCGCGGGTTGTCCGCCAGGAATGTGGCCTTGAGATCGCTTCCGTCCCCGGGGCAGGGGCGGCAGGTGGCCTGGGTGCCGGACTGCTGGCCTTCTGTCAGGCAGAAATCCGGCCTGGCGTCGACACCGTTTTGGACGCTGTCCATCTGGAAGCCCACCTTGCCGGTGCCGATCTGGTTTTAACGGGAGAGGGGGCCATGGATGCCCAATCGCTGTTTGGAAAGTGCCCTGTCGGGGTGGCTCGGCGCTGCAAGGCCTTCGGCGCTATCCCCGTTGTTGCCTTGGTAGGCGGGATTGGCCCCGGAGTCGGTGGTGTCCACGGTGTTGGAATCGACGCTGTTTTCAGCCTGGTGAACCGGCCCATGAGTCTGGGTGAAGCTATTGCCGAGGTGCAGAACCTGACCATCGATGCCACCGAACAGATACTCCGGCTCTTCTTGATAGGAAAAAATCGTGGACAGGTTTGAAACGCTTCTGGAATCGGTGTTCGTCAAACGGTCGGAAACCCTGAACGGACTGGAGTACATCAAGGCGGGAGATACCTACCCCTACCCCTGGCTGAACGACAGTGTGTGCATTGCCGGATGGGGCATGTCGTGTACCGATCCGCTGCGGGCCATGAACCAGATCCGCTTCGTCCTGCGGTACGCCCTTTGGAACTCCGAAGAGGCCCAACGGCTCAACCAGGAAGGCTTTCCCGGGCATATTGTGTTCACCAAGCCAGGTGCCCGGTATTTCCCCAGCGAGAGCATCTGGCAGGCCGATGCCATGAGCCGGGAGCTGCCCACTTCCGGAATCACACAGTTCCCCTTTTTGGCCAGCGCCGTGCTTTCCATTTGGCAGGAAGCCGTTGCGGCCGGGCTGTCTGAACAAGCAGCGGCTTTCCTCGACGAGGTGTACCCATCGGTGAAGAAATCCTGCGAAGTGCTGGTGAGGGTCCGCGACCCGCATGACGAAGGAATCCTGTCGATTTTCTGCCCCTGGGAGGATATGGACAACTCCCCCCGCCACGATAGCGTTCTCTACGGTTTTGACCGCAAACTGAGCACTGACCGCTACCCTTGGATTGTGGAGCAGGTGCCGACCCGCCGCCAGGATATCCGCGATCCCGATGGAGCGGTCAATCCTCACAAGGTTCTTCAGCGACCCACTCATGAGTTCTATGTGAGAGTCTGGACACTCATCGAGAGGATGAAGGAACTAGGGTACGACCAGCGGGCTATCTACGATGAAGGCTACTTCAACATCAAGAACGTGTCCTTCACGGCGGTATTTGCCCGTTCGAGCCGCGATCTGGCCGAGCTTGCCCGGCTTCAGGCTCAGCGTCATCCGAGTCAGGCGGCACCCTATCTGGCCGATTCCGCTACCTGGGATGCACGCTTTGAGAAAATCCGCCAGGGGCTCAATCACTTCGCCTGGGACTCAAAGCACGGGATGTATCACGACATCAATGTCACTGACCCCGAGCATCGCCGGGCCTTGCCGCTTTCTCAGGCGTTGGCCCAGGGAAACCGGATCGGCCGTAACACCGTGGGTTCCTTCTTCACGTTGTGGGCCGGGGTTCCCCAGGGCGAAAAGTTGGAGCGGCTGGCCGCCAACCTGGAGAACCCCCTCACATTTGGGGCCCGGTTTGACGGTCGAGGTCTCTTTGTGCCTTCCCTTTCCATGGACGATCCGGATTTTGATCCGGAAAACTACTGGAGAGGGCCGGCGTGGGTTGTCACCAACTGGCTGCTTGCCTGCGGTCTTCTGGAGGCCGGAAAGACCGACCTTGCCGACGAGCTGTTCCTCGCCTGTCTTGTTTCTCTGGCCGACGGTCAGGTTGCCGAGCACGTCAACCCTTGCACGGGGCTGCCCGGAGGCAACATGGACTTCCCCTGGAGTGGGGCCCATATGCTGTGGATTCTCAGAAAGCGCCCTCATCTTCGCTCCAGGCTTCCCTTATGATTTCCGTCGGAATTGATGGCGGGGGCAGCACCACCCGGGCGGTTCTTTTGGCGGAAGACGGCACGGTTCTGGGGTCTGGAAAAGCCGGACCCTCGAGCATCGATACCGTTGCCATGGAGACCACCGTTGAGAATATCCGTTTGGCCGTTCGGCAGGCCCTGGTCGAAGCGAACTTCCCCGGTACGAGCCTCGCAGGTGCTGTCCGTGTTCTGGCAGGCCTGGGAGGAATTGTCACGGCTGAGGATTCCCGGCGTGTTGAGCTGGCCCTGGCCGGCCTGGCCTGGCCGCCTGCCACACGGGTCACCGTGCTCAACGACATGAAAATCGCCTGGGCTGGGTCCTTCGGTCTGAAGCCCGGAATCATCTGCATTCTAGGCACCGGTTCAGTTGCCTATGGAAGAAACGCGGCAGGAGAAGAAGGACGGGCCGGCGGCTGGGGGTACAAGGAAGGCGACCCTGGCAGTTCCTACGACCTGGGTCTCGGCGCCATCCGCAGCCTCGTTCGGGCGGCGGATGGGAGACTCCCCGAAACAGAGTTCACCCGGCAGGTTCAGCAGGCTTTGGAACTGGCAGAGGTCAGCGACTTGCCCCATCTGTTGTATCAGCAAGACCTGGGACGAACCCGCATTGCCGCGCTGGCCCCCCTGGTGACAACTTGGGCGGAACGCGGCGATCCAGCGGCCCAGAATTTGGTCGAGCAGGCTGCCGAAGAAGTCAGCCTGATGATCGCGACGGTGGGCCGACGGCTGTTTCCCTCAGCCCCCGAGGCTCCTGCCATTCCCGTTTCATTGGTTGGCGGCCTTGCCACGGGGTCGGAGTTTTACCGCAGCCGGATCGAAGGGAAACTCGGCCAGCGTTCTGCCTCTCTCGTACTTACCCCTCCGGAACTCAACCCGGTGATGGGCGCGGCCTTGTGGGCGAAAACTCACCCCGCCGATTCCCCTTCGCTGTAGATGGTGCTCCGATTCCGGCCCTGGTGCTTGGATTCGTACAGCGCTTTGTCGGCACGAGAAATCACCTGTTCCAGGCTGACATCACTGCCAGTCCGTTCTGTGATACCGCAACTGATGGATATCGTGAACGTCTCACCTGCTTCGTTGACCAAGGGCATCTCTTCGATGTGTTTTCGAATTCGCTCCGCCGAAAGCAAGGCCCCCTGAGTATTGGTGTCGGGTTCGAAGACAATGAATTCCTCCCCGCCATAGCGGGCAACGCAGTCGGTTTCCCTGAGAAAGCTGCTGTCGTGGAAGACCCCTGCCACGGCACACAAGACCTTGTCTCCTATGGGGTGACCAAAGCGATCGTTGACATCCTTGAAGTGGTCAATATCGAAAAGCAAAAAAGAAAGATGGCCCAGATTCGCATCAATCGCCCCCATTCGCCATTCGATTCGTCGGGACCGGGCAAACTCGCCCTCCAGGAGTTCCAGAAAGGCGCGTCGGTTGTAGATGTGGGTGAGAGGGTCGGTTAGGCTCAACCGGGTGATTTCGGCCAATTGTTGCTGGATCAGCAGTCTGGAGTCCTCGAGGTGTTTTTGAAACAGGAGTGAGAACCCGGCGATGTTTATCGTCCCCAAAATGACAGCTATAACAAAGCCAAGATCGGAGGGATGGCTGACTCCGCCAAGGGGTGCAAAACCCAGGATGATCAGGATCGCCAAAAAGGCAGAAAACCATCGGACACCCGTTCGGAAGCCGAGAAGCAAGAAGGTGAAGGAAGGGACAAGGGGGATCAAGACAATGGTAAAGAACTGGAAGTGCCAGTCCAAAAAGCCCGATAGACACATGACATCCATGCCAAGCAGCAGTACGACCACACTGGCCGTTTCTCGTTTGAAAAGATCACTGAGGAGCACGGCAAAGACGTAAGAGGCCAAACCGAAATAGAGGACAAAGGACAGGGGATGGCTCACGACATCGTACCCTGCGAACATCAGGAAGCCCCCGGTGACCAACACACCGCACAGGGAGCTGATTCTGACAAAGAGAGATTTTTTGATGCCGCCGAAGTCCTGTTGTTCGTTGTGTTGCTTGGTGTCCGAGGAGTTGTCCATTCTTCGAGTGTAACATGAGTATGGGAGCACCTCAGGCCGGTTCAAGCGCTTTTTTGAAGCAACTTGCCTCCCCGCCCCGTCAGGGGTATAGAATGGAGGCTATGCGAAAGATGGGACTGCCAGTACGGAAAATGGAACAGCATTACGTTTACAGGGACTATCGCCAGTGGCCCGACGACGAGCGCTGGGAGTTGATCGATGGGGTGGCTTATGCAATGAGTGGGCCTTCAACGGGTCACCAAGGTATCGCCATGGAAATGGGGAGGCAACTCGCCAATTTCCTGAAAGGGAAGGATTGCCGGGTGTTTCCGGCACCTTGTGATGTTTTTTTCTACCGCCTGCGCGAACAGGACGAAGACGACATCGACACGGTGGTTCAGCCCGACCTGCTGGTGGTTTGCGATCCCGAAAAGATTCGTCCCCGGGGCGTGTGGGGGGCTCCTGACCTGGTGGTCGAGATTCTTTCCCCTTCCACCAGCCGAAAGGACCAAAACGAAAAGTTCAACCTGTATCAGCGCTCCGGCGTCAAAGAATACTGGGTGGTGGACCCGGCAGGTCAGTGGATGCAACAGTACGTTCTAGGAGCTAACGGTCAGTTTGGTATCGAGGTGACCTTCGAGAAGAAGGGCACCTTGGAGTGCCGGGTTCTGCCGGGGTTCAACCTTTCGGTTGCCGAGTTGTGGCCCGCATGAACCGGTGAGAGAGGGTCCCCGTGGCGATTCCCCAGTCTTCCCATTATCAGACCCTTGACCTGACTCCCCAGGCAACGGCCGATGACATCAAGACCCGGTTTCGGCAACTGGCGCTGACCCATCATCCCGACCATGCCGGGGCTTCCGCCGAGGCGCAAGCTCGGTTCCTGGTGATTCTCAACGCGTGGAGGGTGCTGGGAGACCCTGTGGAGAGGGAGGCTTACGACCACTACCTGAATACCCGGCCGGCCGCCGCTCCGCCGGTCAAGAACCCCTCTTCTCGGCGAAAAACGTCCAAGGCCACGGCGCAGCAGTTTCACGACTCTCTCAATTCCCTGCTTTGGGATATTGAGGACCGTGTGACAGCTGCCCGGACGCTGGAAGAGCAGAAAACCCTGATGCGGATTCTCACCTTCTGGGACCAATGGATTCTCACCCCGGCGGGGTACGTCGACTATTTCATGGAAGCGCGGGGGCTTGAACGGCTCAACCCGGCGGCGTACATCGATTTCATCTGCCAAAGCCCCGTCCGCCTTACCCACTTTCCCTTCACCAGCGTCGCCAACTACTATTACGACGTCCGTAAGCGGATGAACCGCTATCTTGATAAACTTGGTAATCTTCCCTGGTTGGACCCGATTCCAGGAAAGTCTGTCCGTTTCATCGACGCGCTGCTTGAGGCTCAAAACCTCGCAGTCCATTTCCTGGGCGGCCGCGGGACCTTTGTTCCCAGCCACCCGGACTTTTTATAGGAGCTTCC
>JAIFLN010000147.1 GCA_020049045.1 Spirochaetota bacterium
ATTCGGCTGCAAGCCCCAGCAACAGTTCCCGGAGCAGTTTGGTGTTCCCACTGATACGCTCCAAGACCGATGGCAGGTCAACCCCGGCCACGGCGGCCGGAAAGCCGGGAACAACCGCAGGGGTCTCGTCCACGGTCGGCACTTCGGTGACGGGCCGCAACCTGTCCCCCGGGGCGATCCAGGTCAGCAGAAGCTGGTGGAGCTTGGCCACATCGATAGGTTTACCCAGAAAATCATTCATACCGGCAGCCAGACATTCCTCACGGGTGCTCTGCGAGGCAAATGCGGTCAGGGCGATCAGCGGAAGTTTCGTCAAGCGCGGTTCCTGACGGACCAAAGCAGCCACATCGTAACCGCTCATTCCCGGCATCTGCACATCGAGGAAGGCGAGGTCGTAGGTCTTGGCCTGCAATAACGCCCAAGCCGCCGCGCCGTCAGTCGCTGAATCGACCAGCAGACCAAAACTCTGAAGCCACTCCGTGGCCACCAGCAGGTTCACCTGATTGTCATCAACCACTAGAACATGGGCGTTGTGAAGGGAGCCAAGGTCCTCGGCGAGAGGTTGGTGACTTCCTTCGATTCCGGATTGGCCTTCGTCCATGGTAATGGTGAAAAGAAACCGGCTCCCTTCCCCTTCCTTGCTTTCAACAGCGAGGGTCCCACCCATTTTTTCCACCAGCAGACGTGAAATGGAAAGTCCAAGCCCCGTACCGCCGTACCGCCGGGTGATGGAAACATCGGCTTGGGTGAACGGTTGGAACAACTTCGAAACCTGATCGGGATTCATTCCGATGCCGGTATCGGTGACGGCGAACAGGATCTCACAGCGTTGTTCTGCCTGAGTGATCAGCGAAGCCTCCAAGGTCACAGTTCCCAAGGGGGTGAATTTGACGGCATTGCTGGCGAGATTAACCAGAACCTGACCAAGGCGGAGCGGATCACCTTTCACAAAGACGGGAATTCGAGGATCGAGGCGCAGGATGAGGTCAAGCCGCTTTTCTTCCGCTCTTAAGGAAACCAAGTCGACGGCGCTGGAAAGCACGTCTTCAAGACGGAAGTCGACAACCTCGAGTTCCATTTTTCCAGCCTCTATTTTGGAATAGTCCAAGATGTCATTGAGGATTCCCAATAGAGAGTTGGCAGAACTTTCAATCTTGGTGAGCAGGCTTTTTTGCCGGGGAGACAAATCGGTTTTCAGGACCAGTCCTACAAAGCCCACGATGGCATTCATCGGGGTTCGCACTTCATGGCTGACGCTGGCCAGGAATTCTCCCTTTGCCCTGGATGCAGCCTCAGCCGCAGCCGTACGTTCGCTGCGGGCCTGTTCCAGACGGAGCCGATGCATCCGAGACCGGAAAAACAGGGCCAAGGCCAGCACGAGCCCGAGCAGCAGAATTCCACGGAACCACCAGGATTCCCACCAGAGGGGAACAATTTCAAAGGAAAATCCATCGCCGGTCTGGCTCCAGAAACCTTCACTGTTGGCTGCACGAACGCGGAAGAGGTAGCGGCCAGGGTCGAGGTTGGTGTAAGAAGCCTCGCGCTGAAACCCCGGTTCCGACCAGTCAGCGTCGAATCCTTCGAGCTTGAAGGCGTATTCCACCCCCAAAGGGTTGTTCATCTCCAACCCGACGAACTGGAACTCCAGCCGCTTTTCAGCGGTGGAAAGAACCGGCTCGCTTGCGGGCCGGGCGTTCAACAGATCGAGTGTCCGGTCTTCTGTTCTCAAAGCGGTAATCCAGACACGGGGAACGGCCAAGGGCGACTCCTGCTGTGTCGTTGAAACTGAGACAACCCCTGTACCACCGCCAAAGAACAGCTCTCCCGATGCCAGGCGGAGCGCTGCGCCGACATTAAACTCACCACAGCGGATTCCATCACCGGCACCGTAGAGCCTCACCTCTCCCGTCGGCTCGACCTGGAACACAGAACTTCCGGTCGTACCCCAAACCTGCTTATTGAAACCAGGCAGCAGTCCGAACACCATACCCGGCACACCATTTTTCTTCAAAGCAAACGACTGGAATTGCCCCGTACCCGGATCAAGCAGGCTCAGACCGATTTGTGTCCCGACCCAAAGCTGTCCATCAGGACGGTACGACAGACTGATCACAAAATCATCCGGAAGCGAAGCGGAGTCGCTGGAATCATGGCGGTAATGGGTGATCCGGCCCGAAGTGTCGCGACGGTCCAAGCCGCCTGACGTTCCGACCCAGAGGGTTCCATCGGGTTCGAGGGCCAGGGACGTCACATTGTTGTTCACAAGCGAGCCTGGATCCGAATCATCGTGGAGAAAACGCTCGTAGGTGCCGTTTTTGTTGAAGTAGATCAAACCACCGCTGCCGACGCTGCCCAGCCACAGATGGTCCTTGTCTGCTTCAACAATGGAAGAGATGCCGTTGTTGCTGAACAAACCATCGGAGGGGACCATCGGCAGTGCATAGCGGTGGAACTGTCCTGTGGCAGGGTCGAAGGTTTGAAGCCCTGCCAGCTCGGTTCCTACCCAGACGGTGCTCTGGCTGTCGACATAGATGGACCAGATGCTGTCGTTGAACAGCGTACGGGAATCAGTGGGAACGGATTTCCAGTTCCGATAGGATCCGGTCAGCCGGTCGTAGACGAAAAAGCCGGCGCCCCAGGTCCCCAGGTAGAGTTTGCCCTGGCCGGCATCGGCAAGGGCACTGGTCAGGTTGGCCATGGACTCGGTCGAGCTGTTCACATGCATGGTAAAACGGGAATTTCCCGCTGTGGAACGGGCAACACCTTGTGAGTTGGTCCCAACCCAAAGGACCCCTTGGGAGTCGAACTTGAGTGCTTGCACCTTGTTATCACTCAACGACAAGCGGTCTCCCGGCTGGCTTCGGTAGTGACGGGCCTCTCCGGTAGAAGGGTTCAGAACATCGATGCCACTCTGGTTGTTTCCAATCCACAGGTGCCCCTTCGAGTCTTCAGCCAAGGCGCGGATATCGTCGGAGGACAAGACGCCGCTTTTCTGCCGCCAACGGGTCCAGCGACCCGTGGAGAGATCCAACATCTCGACACCCGACCCCGCCAGTGCAACCCAAAGCCGACCGGCACGGTCCTGCAGCACGGCCCTCACTGGCCCGGGACTGGTCTGGTAATTGGTCCACAAGTTCGTACCAGGCTCCAACACCCGGACGCCTTCATCGAGGGTTCCTACCAGCAGGCGACCGGTATGGCTCCAAGAAAGTGTCGTGATGTTGTCCGGGGTCACCGCTTTGACGCCCCCTGCGGGAGCAAGAAGGAACAAACCGTCCCTGCCGGCACCGACCCATAAATTGCCCTCAGGATCGGTGGCCAGGGCAGTAATGCTTGTCGCTGGCAGATCCGGCGGGGCAAACCGGCTTAGTGACCCTTCTTTCAGTGAGAGTGCGTTGAGACCATTGGATAAGGTTCCCACCCAGAGAATTCCTTTGGCATCTTCGGCAAGGCTGGTGATGAACTGGGCCGGCAGGTAAGTCGTAAACTGATAGCCGTCATAACGGTTGAGACCATTTTGGGTTCCAAACCAGAGAAAACCGCGGCTGTCTTGAAAAATGCAGTTGACCGTCACCTGGGACAACCCCTGTTCGAGAGATAAGGAGGTGAAGGGGATGTTCCGGTCAGGAAGCGGGGCGGCTATGACCCCGGTTACGAGCCACAATGCGAGGAAGCCAAGCAGACCAGCGGACTTCATACCAGCAGTCTAGCTTATTTCCCGACGCAGAAGGAAGAGAACATACGGTCAAGCACGTCAGTGGTGGTGACCTCGCCGGTGATTTCCCCTAGGGCATCGAGTGCGTCCTTCAGATCGAGGGCGATCATATCGAGGGGAACACTCAGTTGAACCCCTTGGCGCACCTGCTCAAGCGCTCCTATGGCGCGGTCCAGCAGCTGTTTCTGGCGAAGCGAGTCGATCACCGCAGTTCCGGCGCTTCCCTCCCCCATGCCGGGAACTTTCTGTTTGAGGGCGGCTTCCAATTGGGAAAACCCCACGCCGGTGGTGGCAGAAACCCAAAGCCATTGGGCAGCACGGATGGGGACCAGATCGGCCTTGGTATGAACCACGATCAATCGGGCATCCTCAGCATGCCCGACCAGAAAATCACGGTCGTTCTTATCGATACCTTGCACTCCATCTACCAGATACAGCAGAACATCGCAGCCATCGATCATCTCACGGCTTCTCCGGATGCCTTCCTGCTCCACCTTGTTGCTGGTTTCACGCAGGCCCGCCGTATCAATCAGCCGCACCGGAACGCCCTCGAGGCTGACCCAGGCTTCCAGCCAGTCGCGGGTGGTGCCATGCTCATCGCTGACAATGGAACGGTCTTCTTTCAGAAACAGATTGAACAGCGAAGACTTTCCGGCGTTGGTTTGACCTGCAAGCGCAACCTTGACACCCTCCTGATAAATCTTTCCAGTCCTATACGAAGCCGACAACACCTTCAGCTCCCTCTCCACCTCATCGAGGGTCTCAAAGGGAATTTTTACCGTCGCCACATCGTCTTCCGCGTAATCCAGCTGAATGTTCATCAGGGCAACCAGATCAAGAATCTTTGACTTGGCGGTATTGATGCGCTGACAGATCGAACCCGACAGCCGATCGAGAGCCAGAGCTTGGGCCCGCTCGGTTTTGGCCATGACCACCTCTTGAACCGCCTCGGCCCGCGTCAGGTCGAGCTTTCCATTGAGAAAGGCACGAAGGGTAAACTCCCCGGGGTTGGCCGGGCGAAACCCACCTTCTGTCAAAGTTCCGAGAATCCGCCGCAGCCCGGGGAGACTGCCGTGACAGGAAATTTCCGCTGTCTCCTGACCTGTGGAACTAGCAGGAGCGCGAAAAACCGTGATGACCACCTCATCGAGCACGATTCCGGTTGAGGTCTGGAGGTTCCCGTGATGAACGGTGTTTCCTGTGGCTTCAAGCAAAGCCTTGGGGCGGCTGAAAAAGCGGCTGACCGCCTCTACACTGCCCTTGCCGGAAGTTCGGATGACGGCAAGCGCTGAGGCGGACCAAGGGGTGGCCAGCGCGCAAATCAGGTCATCGGTGTCGTAGGGAAGATCTCGCATTTCTCCAGTCTATCGGAGTGAGGGCATCACGTCGACAGTGGCCAGAAGGCCCGGACTTCGATGCGTCCGAACCGGGCCATGGGATGCTTGGCGGCGCAGGCGACGGCCTCCTGAAGATCGGCAGCCTCGATGACGTCAAAACCAGCTATCGAGTTCCCCGTCCCGGAAGCGGTTCCGGGGGTTACCATCAGCTCACCCTGCCTCCTCCGGACGGTGGAAGCTTCCTCGGAAGGGCGCAACCGGTCGCCAAGAACGGTATGACCACCGGCGTCCATGGCGGCACACCATTCTCCGATGGTATCCAGCTCGGGGACATAGGGTTCGGCCTCGGGATCATTACAAACCAAAAACAGAAATCTCATGGGAGCCTCCTCGGCAAAGTCAATCGAAAGACCGTCCTTCCAGGTACGCTTGTGAAGCCGAGGTCCCCCCCGAAGGAACGGGCCAAACGCTGAGAGATATCGAGTCCCAGACCGTTGCCCTCACCTGCGGGCTTGGTAGTAAAAAACGGGCTGAAAATGCGTTCTGCCAATTCGGCAGGAATTCCGGGACCGGTGTCGCGCACCTCGATCCAGACCAAGGGGGACTCGTCCCCGACGGCAATCGTAAGGGTCCCCATATAGTTCATAGCTTGAAGGGCATTGGTCAGCAAATTGATAAGAATCTGTCCCAAGCCTTCCGGCGTCGCCTGCACCAAGGGGTTCCCCTGATACTCGCGAACCAAGCTCAGCGGCGGCCTGAGTTTTCCTTGGAACAGAATAAGGACCAACTCGATTTCTTCCACCACATCCACCATCGTCAGCTCATGGGAAAAGTCGGTCCGGGTCTGGTGCTGCAGAACCTGGACCACACTGCTGACCTTGCGAGCTGCCGTGGACAGCACATGGTGGGACTGAAAAAGCGTGACCGAGCGTTCCAGAAGCTGCACCATTTCGACTGCCCTGGGAGACTTCCAGAGTTCTAGGTCATCCTGAATACCAACGGGATACAGGAAAGAGCACAAATCCGCCAGGGTGGTAGCCACCAATTCATCGACCCCCGATGCAATCAGAGAATGGAGGCTGGTCTTCGTCCATTCCCGCAATACGGCCGGCGAGGGGGGAAGTGACGGCTGAAGAACCGCCGTCAAACAGCGGCTGATCAACCCGCCTAGACGCTCCCGCTCAGATTCTGTGAGCTTGGCGAAGGTTACCAGGTCTTGCACATGCCATTGTTGAACAACCTGATTGCTGGATTCCGTAACAGAGCGGATGGCCGCGAGGGGAGTGTTGAGTTCATGGGCGAGTCCCGCCGTCAGACGGCCGATGGTCGATAGTTTTTCGGAAACCAGCACTTGATCGGTACGCAGCTGAACTTGGCTTTCGAGTTCGGAGTTCAGATTCTTCAAAGCTTCGGCTGAGGCTTTGAGCGAATATTGAAACCACCAGACAATGAAAAGCACGGCAAGAAAAACAATACTGATGTTTCTCGCCTGGTTCAAAGGTGGGGCAAAAATTCCCTGGTTGCCTTCCAGGGCGAGCCACCAAAGCACAAGGATGGAGAAAACTGTCCAACTCAGCCCGGCCACTCGGCCCAGCAAGCCAGCGGCAATCAGGCTGGTGGGAATCAAGAACAGGACGGCACTGCTGTAGACGCCTCCCGTATTGAAGGAGGCGATGACCAGTCCTACAGAAAGGATGATCAGGAATATCCAGGTGGGAACTCGAAGCTCGACCGTCAGAAAAACACTCACTAAAAGGGCCAGAAGAACGATTGCCATAGTCAACAGCAGATAGATTGATCCAGGAAATGACAGAATTTGACCTGAGAAGAGGAAAAAGAGATCAAGAACCAGAAAAAGCCCTAAGACGCTCGCCAGGAGAAGCTGGGTGCGCCTCTCATCGGGGTTCTTCTTGAGCGACAACATGAAGACCATCATAGGACCAGGGTGCAGGACCGTCAAAACAAATCGCACTTTGCCGTGCTACACTTTTTCCATGAAACTCAAGGATGGCCACACTGAGGTGAAAGCCCCTTCCCTGACCCGCCGCTATTGGCCTGTTTTCGGCTGGCCCTTTACCCTGACGGTGGTTCTGGTAGCCCTGGAGGCCGCCTGCGACGTGCTTCAACCCACCATTCTGGCACGGCTGCTTGATGAAGGGGTCCGCCAGGGCCGGCTGGATCTGGTGCTGACCGATGCAGCCTGGATGTTGCTCGTAGCAGGGATCGGTGCCCTATTTGCCTTGAGCCGGAACTACTTTGCCAGCCATATCAGTCTGTCGTGCGCCGCGCGCATCCGTTCCGATCTGTTCCGCAAAATCGTGAGCCGGCCGGTGGACAAAGCCGCCCTCGACGACCCCGACAGTCTGTTGACCCGGCTGACCAACGACATCACCCAGGTTCAGAACTTTCTGAACGGTGCCATGCGCATCTTCTTCAAGGCACCCCTGCTGGCCGTGGGAGCCATTCTGATGGCCAGTCTGCTGGACCCGGGTTTGGCCGCGCTTCTGCTGGTTATCGTTCCGCTGGTACTGGGCATTTTGGCGTTCACCATCGGCCGGGGATTCGGTCTGTTCCGACACGTCCAGGAACAAATGGACCGCTTGAATACGGTCTTCCGCGAGTTCCTGACGGGTGTCCGCGTGATCAAGGCTCTGGAACGGGGATCCGACGAGGAACAACGGTTTGCGAAGGCTGCCGGGAATCTGGCCGAGGTCAACACCAGGGCTCTGTGGTTCATGACACGGGTGGGTCCGATGGTAGCCCTGTTGGTCAACCTGGGGATTGTGGCTGTGTTGTGGCTGGGGCTGCAAAGTGCCGAGGCTGGCGATTTCCGACCCGGGCATCTGATCGCCTTCGTCAACTACATGACCCAAATTCTGTTTGCCCTGATGATGGCGACCAATATCATCAACTCCCTGGTCCGCGCCAGGGCGTCGGCCAGCCGGATCAGTGAAGTTCTAAACGCCCCTGGGCAGGAAAACCCGGATACGGAGCGGGAGGAGACGGATCTACCGCACCAAGCGGCCGGGCTCGAGTTCCATAGGGTGTCGTTTCGCTGGCCGGGCGGCACCGGCGATGTGATCCGTGATGTGAGCTTCCGCATCGAAGCGGGAGAATTCATCGGTATTGTCGGATCAACCGGCAGCGGGAAAAGCAGCCTGGTTCAGCTGGCCTGCGGGTTCCAACATCCCCACGGCGGCAGCATAAGCCGCCCGGCCCGCTCTCACATCGCTGTGGTTCCGCAGCGGGTCAACCTGTTCAGCGGAACCATCCGGTCCAACCTCCTGTGGGGTCATCCGAACGCGGACCAAGCTCAACTGGAACAAGCAGCCGAGGCAGCAGGTGCCAAGGAATTCATTGATGGGTTTCCCGATGGCTGGGAAACCCGCGTCGGTCGGGGCGGAGTCACCCTTTCCGGTGGTCAGAAACAGCGGCTGTCGCTGGCCCGAGCCCTGCTTCGCCAACCAGGACTGCTGATTCTGGACGATTCGACCAGCGCCGTCGACAGCCTGACCGAAGCGGCAATCCGCACCGCCCTGCGCGCGCTACCGGGGAAACCGACCATTGTTCTGGTCGCCCAAAGGATTGCCTCGGTGGCCCAAGCCGACAGAGTCCTGGTGCTGGACGAGGGACGGCTGATTGACCTGGGAACACACCGGGAGCTCAGCGTGCGGTGTGAGATCTACCGTGACATCATCCGGTCGCAAACCGGATGGGAGGCCGACCATGTCTGATGTCAAAAGAGGCGCCGGCCGATTTATGAGCGAAAGGATCAAGCCCAAAAAAGCGCGAGCAACTCTGCGGCGACTTCTGGGCCAGTTCAAGCCCCATGCCCCGGCGCTCGTCGCGGTGGTGTTCTTGAGCGCCGTCAGCTCGCTGGCAGCCCTTACGGCACCCTGGCTGATCGGCCGCACGATTGATTCGCTGGTCACCCCTCTTGCCGCTGCCCCCCTGCTCCTTCTGGCGGGGCTGGTGGCGGTGTACGTCGCCGATGCCTTGGTCTCGTGGTTTCAGGCGCGGATCATGACCACCCTCTCGCAAACCTTGGTCCGCGATTTCCGCCAGCGGCTGTTTACAACCATGACCCGCCTGCCGCTCAGTTTTTTCGACACCCGCAGCCAGGGCGACCTGATGAGCCGGATGAGCAACGACATTGACAGTGTGGCTGTCGCCATCGCGCAATCGGGGGCACAGATGCTGGGCTCGGTGCTAGCGGTGGGCGGAGCCTTGCTCTGCATGCTTCTGCTGTCACCGGTGCTGACCTTGGCGGCGTTGATCACCGTGCCGCTGATTTTTCTCCTTACCAGCGTGGTCAGCCGTCAAACCCGGCGGTACTTCAAGGAACAGCAGGTTGCCCTGGGGGCCCTCAACACCCAGCTGGAAGAGAGTATCAACGGTTTTCTGGAGATCAAGGCCTTTGAGCGGGAAGCCCTGGTGCTCGGGGAATTCGACAGGCTCAACCTCCGTCTGCGCCAGCTGGGGTTCAAGGCGCAACTCTGGGCGGGCCTGGTCATGCCGTTGATGAACGTCATCTCCAACGTCGGCTTTGCCCTGCTGGCGGGTGTGGGCGGGTACCTGGTGCTCAACAACGAACTGACCATAGGGCTGATCGCCAGTTTCATCGGGTATTCGCGGCAGTTCGGCCGTCCCCTCAATGAAATCGCCAACACCTGGAGCCAGTTCCAAGCCGCCATCGCGGGGGCCGAACGTGTGTTCGAGGTTCTGGACGAAACCCCGGAACCGGCCGACGCCGCCGGGGCTGCCGTTCTGAAGGAACCGCGGGGTCAGATTGCCTTCGAGAACGTCAGTTTTGGGTACAACCCGGGCAACCCTGTTTTGAAGGATATCCAGCTGGAAGTTCCACCGGGCGCCACCGTGGCGCTGGTAGGTCCCACCGGCTCAGGCAAGACCACCCTGGTCAACCTTCTGCTGCGCTTCTACGACCCCACGGAGGGCAGAATCCTTCTGGACGGCCGTGATTTGCGGCACTGGCAGAGGGCCAGCCTCCGCCAGGGTTTCGGGGTTGTCCTTCAGGATACCTGGCTGAAAGAAGGTTCGGTAAGCGACAACATCCGCTACGGACGTCCGGGGGCCAGCGACGCCGAGGTGGAGGAGGTGGCTCGTACCGTCAACGCCGACGGTTTCATCCGGCACCTTCCGCAGGGCTACAACACCGTTCTGCATGGCAACGGCAATACCCTCAGCCAGGGACAGAGGCAACTGCTGGCCATAGCCCGGGCGGCGTTAGCCGACGCTCCCCTTCTGGTTCTGGACGAGGCCACCTCGAACATCGACACCCGCACCGAATTCCATGTTCAGGAGGCCATGCTCGCCCTGAGGAAGGGACGCACCTGCTTTATCATCGCCCATAGGCTTTCGACCATCCGCCAGGCCGACACCATCATCCTCATCGACCAGGGCCGTATTTTGGAGTGCGGCACGCACGAGGCTTTGCTGGCTGAAAATGGCCGCTACGCTGCCCTCTACCGGGCGTCGAGTCTTTCTTAATTTTTGGCCGCAGTGTATTCTTCCGCCATGTCCTTTGCCGTTGACGGACCTCAACGCCTTCACCAAGCCCTCTCACGGGTCGTCCTCGGAAAAGAAGCGCCGTTGGCCCGTTTGGTCCTGGCAGCAGTTGTCGGCGGGCACGTGCTCGTGGAAGACGTTCCGGGAGTGGGCAAAACGACGGCGGCGAAAGCACTGGCCCGGCTGACCGGTTCCGATTTCCGGCGCATCCAGTTTACCCCCGACCTTTTGCCCTACGATCTGACCGGCGTTGATGTGTTCCATCCGGAAACCAGCACCTTCGAATTCCGACCGGGGCCTGTCTTCACCCAGGTCGTCTTGGCCGACGAAATCAACCGGGCAACCCCGAAGGTACAGTCGGCGCTGCTGGAAGTGATGGAAGAGGGCCAAGTCACGGTGGGGGGCGTCACCCGTCCTGTCGATGCGTTCTTCCTGGTTGTGGCGACGCAAAATCCGCTCGATCTCGAGGGCACATTTCCGCTTCCATCCGCGCAGCTGGACCGCTTTTTTCTCAAAATCGCCTTCGGCTACCCTGCTCTTGCCGCCGAACTGGCCGTCTGGACGGCCGATCCCGGGCATGCGCCGCCGGAGGC
>JAIFLN010000024.1 GCA_020049045.1 Spirochaetota bacterium
GTATTCTTTCTTGTAGTGGTCTAGGAAGACTTCGTGAGATCTCTGGAGCTCTTTGTCGAGTTCACCGAGGTCTCTGACATGGAGTTCAGGGCGGGCAAAGAGCGAACTGTCTTCGAACCACCAAGGTCCTTGGGCTAAAGAAAGGTTCAGCACAACCTGCGTCCGAACCGCGACTTCGACACGTTCAATCCCATCCATCACCACGAGACGAAGGTTTCTGTCAAACTCGTAGAGTTCTCTGAGCCAAGTCAGTTCCGTAGGCTTCCAGAAGGGGTGGCCAACCTCAGCGTTGTTCTGAAACGGAAAGGTGTAGCCCCGCAGACGGTAGTACGAGACCTGTGAGAGCCAATGAATAGCGGAGGGGCGATCTTCAACGACCAGACCTCTCGATACCAGGAGGTCGAGTTGCTCTTCCAGCGTCGTGGCTGGTTTGGTGTAGGGCTTCACGGCATCCGCCAGAAAAAAAGAGAGCCGCCCCGGGTACGCATGCAAGCAGTGGCGTGGGCGGCCTTGTTGTCTCGAAGTATAATCCCAAGTGCGAAATCAAGCAAGGTCGAAGGTGAGCGGAATCGGCTCATTCGCCCAACTCCAGATTAGCCTTCACCTGGTAGTGACAGTGGCGGCAAACGCGTTTGAAGTCGCAGGCTTTGCAGTTAGGGGCTTCAGCTTGTGGCGGGAAGTCCTTCTGGCGGATGGAAGCCATGGTGGCCGTGGCTTTGGTGACGGCCAACTCAATAGCGGCATCTGATACATCGACAATCTCGCGGTCGGAACCTGCGAGGCCGTGAAGGTAGGCAGCGGTGACGTTCACACCTTCGCGGCGGCCCGCGTGGGTGTAGATCTGGAGCTGTTGTTGGTAGCGGAGCTCACGTTCCTCGTCCTTTGCCACTTTGTAGTCAACTATTGCCAAATGCCCGTGTTCTCCATCTTCGCGATCGAGAATCACGTCGGCTCGCCCGGACAAGGTACCGTCGGCCGTATGCAACTCGAACGGTCGCTCAACGGCCCAAACTCGGAGCAGGTCGTCCTGGTGATTGGCAACGTACTGTTCGACAAGCCTGCCCGCTGCGCCGTACATGCGCTCAAACGTCGGGTTGTCGGCAAAGGGGAGGTAGAACTCCTTGCTGATGAGCGCCTTTCGCATCGAAGGCTCAGGAACGGTTCCCGTTGCTTGGGTAGTCTCGGCCAAATGGCGCAGCACATGGTGTAAGGCACGTCCGTACCCCAGCTCCTCGGCAATGCTCTGTTGAAAGCCGTAGATGGTGGCAAGGCGGTACTTGTAACCGCAATCCTGCCAAAGTGCCGTGTCGGAGAAGCTGACGGCGACAGGCGGATTCTCGGTAACCTTGGCGGCCTCGGTGAAGGGTACCACAGGGAGAACTTCGCAAAGCGGTATGTCGGTATTGTCGAGAAACTCGCCCAGAAAAGGTGAAGGTTTGAAGCTGTTCTTCTTGCGTCGGAAGTATGAAAGGTACAACCCGTCCCGGGCACGTGTGACGGCCGTGTAGAACAACCGGCGTTCCTCGTCCTCGGTTCCTTGGTAGGCGGCCTTGGTATCGTTCCCCATCACGCTGTCGGGGAACGGCCAGTTTTGTTCGCGTCCGCTGCGGCGGCTGGGAAAACGACCCTCAACCATGCTGGGAAGGAACACGATGGGCCACTCAAGGCCCTTTGACTGGTGAATAGTCAGAACCTGGACAGCATCCGCCCCTTTGCCGTCCTCACCCTCGAAGTCTTCGTAGTTGCCGTGGGCGTAGTGAAGCAAATAGTTCAGCAGGCTCGTGAGGTACCACACCCCGCGATTCTGTCCGCCGCGATACACAACAGCGCCTGCTTCTTCGACATACCGGCCACGCCGGGTAACGCTTTCAAAGTCGGCCAGAATTGTGCTGAAGCGCGCGAAGGCCCCGAGGCGAGCTGAGTCCACAGAGGAGTCCGGGTCCAGTTGGTCGGCGACCTTTAGGAAACTCAGGAGCCGATAGAAGTCGCCTACCAGGTCGAAGGGCTTGTTGGTCTTCTTGTAGAACGACTGCCAGTCTTGGACGAAACCTTCCAGCTCATCCGATGCCGGACCATGGGGGAAAAGTTGGTGCAACGACTTCGCCACGTCCGTCAGGTCCGGTTCGTAAAACTCTCCAAATGGTCCCTCGCGCCAATTGCTGCCAGCCAGCCAGGCGTAGAGTTCTCCAATGGCGATCATATCGGCTTGCATGAAGAGCCCTGTCCGTCCGCCAGCAGAGAAGGGAATGTCCCGCTCACGGAAGGCTTCCAGGAACTCGGGCGCGCTGGTTCGCACGGAGCGAAACAGGAGCGCCATGTCGGACCAAGCCCCTCCCCGCGCCTTGAGTTCCAAGATTGTATCGGCCAATACGGCCGCCTCGTCCTCGGCGGTTTCAGCACTCCATGGAATCACACTCGGCTGTTGTGCCGCCCGCACCGGAAGCATGCTTTTCTCCAGGCGGTACGAAATGGTCTGCGTGAAGGCGGAAGCGCGGTTGACGATCTCGGGTCGGCTGCGCCGGTTTTCCAGAAGCTCAACCAGCTTGGCTCCCGGTTTACGGAGCTTGAAGGTGATCATGTTGTCGATGTCGGAACCACGCCACTGGTAAATGGCTTGGTCATCGTCGCCCACCACGCAAAGTTCAACCGGGGCTTGGGCGAGAAGCTGGATCAGCTTTTCTTGTGCTGGATTGATGTCCTGGTACTCGTCCACGATGAGGTAGCGCAAAGGCCCGTGAACCTTCTGGTAGATGTCTTCGCGCTGGAGTGACTCGACGGCCTTGGCGATGACCATCGAGAACGTCAAAAAGTGATACTTGTCGAGAGTTTCCTTGTAGAGCTTCCAAGTCTCACCCAGTCCTGCGGTTTCCATCTGTTCGTCGGTGTACAACTCATTGCCCGCAACGTCCGTATAGCGAATCCATTCACCAATAGCGTCCCAATGCCGCTTGGAGTACTGGGCCAGACCCAGACGCTTGAACTCGCGGCTCAAGAAACCTGCGTGCTTGTGGTCGTCCAGCACGTCGTAATTGCCGTACTCGGGAACATTGTCCTGAAGGAGCCGGAAGCAGTAGCCGTGAATCGTGCCGATAAACATGGCGCTCAAGGTGTCGAGGAAATCGCGGCCCAGCAGGTCCTCAGTGCGTTGAAAGATACGTTCCTTGAGCTCGGCCCCTGCCTTCTCGGTGAATGTGAAGGCAATGATCGCGGCCGGAGGTACACCTTCTTCAAGGAGTGCGGCAACCCGCCGCGAGATCGACTCTGTCTTTCCCGCACCGGCGCACGCGATGATCTGCAAGTCAGAGCCACGGTGACTGATGATGGTCTGTTGCAAGGAAGTCTGGTTATGGTCACAAGGTAGTCACCCGACCGATGCGTCAGCGAGGGAGGTGATAGCAACCCAAAAGCAGCTCTCATGGGAAGGTTCTGCAACAACCCCTTTTTTCCACCAAAGCGTAGCGAGGAAGGCTTCGGGCTAAGCCGACGACAAAGTGACGCACGGAGCGTACCCTTCGGCTGAGCGAAAACGTCCGCGTTGTCTCCCCACGCAGCCACTCGCTCCTCCAGGCTTTCGGAGCGAGCATGAGTACGGAACGAACTGACACACCCGACCGATGCGTCAGCGAGGGAGGTGATAGCAGCTCAATAGCAGCTCTCTTGCGAAGGTTCTGCAACAACCCCTTTTTTCCACCAAAGCGTAGCGAGGAAGGCTTCGGGCAAAACAAAACCCGATCCGAAAAGCGGAGTGTACTGGAAGTACACGAGCATTTGAGGGAGGGTTTTGTGAAGCCCGAAGACTCCGCAGTAGCTTTGGTGGGAAAAAGTACCTCCTACGGGGATCGAACCCGTGTTTCAAGAATGAGAATCTTGAGTCCTAACCACTAGACGTCAAGCCGTTCGCCGGTGACAGGATGGCGGCAACGGTAGGCCACACAAGCCAGGCCCAGCTCGCTTTCCGGCCCATAAAGGCCGGGGGCGTAAGCCCGGTCTCCCCACAGAGGGACGAGGTAGCGGGAAAAGTGGCGGCGGATCTGGTGGGGGCGGCCGGTGTGAGGCAAAACAGTCCAGACAAACCGTCCTTGGGGGTCGGTTCCGCTGCGCAAAACGGTGGTAGCCGCCGTTTGAACCTTGCCGCGAAAGTCGAGGGTATCGCGCCACCGGTAGACAGCCTGGGGAGGGCCGCCGGGGGGAACAAAGAACGGTGTCACAGCCCGGTAAACCTTGCGCACCTGCCTTTCGCGGAACATTCGGTGCAGAGCCAGTTCGGCGTCTTTATGCTTGGCAAAAAAGATCAGCCCCTGGGTGTCGCGGTCCAGCCGATGCACGGCATTGATAGGAAAGGCCGGCCCCAGATGCTTTTGAACACCCCAGGTCAGGCAGTCGATATCGGAAAACGGCGAGGGCCCGGTATTCACTCCAGCGGGCTTATCAACCACCAGCAGGTGCTCGTCCTCCCAGAAGACCCGTGCAGGGTCGAGGGAGAATTCTTCGACGGGAAGGTCGGGCCAAAAGACCTCGAAGGGAGCCCCTGGGCTGGGAATGTCTGGGTCCCGATACCGCTTCTTGTCGCGGAACACGCTTCCCTGGGCTAGAAGCTGAAGGGTCTGCTCCAGGGTGACAGGCCGGCCGACAATGGGTTCGAGCACGCGCGCCAACAGATCAACAAGGGGTTTGCCGGGGGTGGACTCAAAGCACAGGTGCTTCAAAGCTCACGCCCACCGAAACCACCGACCAACCCGAGGCCGAAAGGGCCAGGGTGGTGACACTGGCATTCCCCAAAAAGGTTTTGCCCGAGCCCAGGTAGCCCTCCGAGACCAAAGAAAGAACTGCGTTGATGAAACCTCCATGCGAAACAGCCACGACACGGCGGCCTGGATGCTCCAGGGTCACAGACTCCAGAAAGTTCAACGCTCGGAAGCGAAGTGCCTCAGGCGGTTCAATTCCGGGGACAGCACCGTCGTTAAAACGCTCGTTGCGTTCCGCCATCGTCAGGCCTTCCCCTGCCCCGTAGCTGCGCTCGGCGAGACGGGTATCGGTGTTGCGTAGGGGTAGTCCCAGGGCGGCACTGAGAATTTCGGCGGTTTCGCGGGCCCGGCTCAACGGACTGGAGACCAAGACATCGCCGCCTTCGTTCCAAGCGGCCGCCAGGCGGCGGGCCTGGGCCCGGCCGTCCTCGTTAAGGGGAATATCCTGACTTCCCTGAAAGCGTCCCTGCCGGTTCCAATCGGTTTCGCCATGGCGAACAAACAAAAGAGTGGTCATCGCGGCGAGTCTACGGTAGGCTGGAAGGATGGACAACCCCCGACTGCTCTTCCGCCAGCCCAATGAACTCAGCGAAGGTCCCCTTTGGGACGAAAGAACCCAGACCCTCTATTGGCTCAATGTTCTCGAAGGGACCATCTGGCGTTCCCGGTTCGACGGGACTCAGCACCAAACCCCGGAATCATGGACCCCGACCAGCCGCATCAGTTGCCTAGGGCTGGCTGCCGACGGTTCTCTGCTGGGGGCCTTTGAAAACGAAATCATGCTCTTTTCCTGGGGAGGCACACCCCGCCTGCTGGCCCCCTCACGCCACGACCGCAAACTCATGGCTCTCAATGACGGCAAGGCAGGTCCCGACGGAGCGTTCTGGGTGGGAGCCAAGGACCGCGCCCACCAAGATCCCATTGCCCCCTTTCAACGCTTCTTCCCCGACGGGCGCTCCGAAATTCTGGAAACCGGACTGACCATTTCGAACGGTCTGGACTGGAGCCCCGACGGTCAATGGTTTTACCTGAGCGACAGCCCTCCCCGCCTGATCTGGCGTTACCGCTGGGATGTCGCCACGGGGCGTATCACCGACCGCCAAGTTTTCGCCGATGGCACCGTGGCACCGGGTGTTCCCGACGGCCTGACGGTCGATTCTGAAGGCTGCGTGTGGAGCGCCCGGTGGGCGGGTTCGCAGTTGGTACGGATTTCTCCCAAAGGCGTCGGCGGCCCGGACCTGAAGACTCTCTTTGTGACAACCGCCCGGGAGGACCTGAGCCCCGCCGAACGCGAGGCGGAAGTTCTGGCCGGCTCGATTTTCGCTCTGGATGTCGAGGTCCCCGGGTTGGCCTCCCACCGGTTCGGAACAAAATGAACCGGTTCCCAGTGCGTTTTGCCCTTTTACTGCTGGCGAGCCTGCTTTTCACAAGCTGCCAGCAGCCCACTACCGACCCCGATCAGGCCGTCCGCGATCTGATCATCGGTACCACCTGGGTACCTGATGAAACCCGAGCCAGCTGGGCTTCGCCCAGAGCGTACTTTTATCAGAATGGGTCGGCCCTTTTGAACAGCACCGTCGCGACCTGGTCGTACAAGAGCGGTGTGCTCACCTTGGTGTACACCCAAGGAACCACTGTCATCACCGAGATCACGATTTCGCCCAGCTTATCCGTCACTGCTTCGAGCTTTTCCTTCAAATACCTGGGGGGACTGTGCTATCTCAAACGTTTGGAGACGTAGCATGAAAAGAAACATTCTCGCCGTTGTTTTAGCCGGACTTTGGATCACGGCCTCTGAATTTCTACGGAACGAGTTTCTGGTTCAGAAACTCTGGCTGGAGCATTACGCCAACTTAGGCATCAACTTCGTTGCCAATCCCATGGTCAGCGGTCCTTTGTGGATGCTCTGGAGCTTCTTATTTGCCGGGGTGATCTGGAGAATGCTTCGCTCCATCCCCTTTTGGAGCAGTGTCGCGACTGCTTGGGTAGCCGGATTCCCCATGATGTGGATACCCTTGTACAACATGCAAGTTTTCCCTCTCAACATCCTATGGGCTGCGGTACCCTTGAGCCTGCTAGAGGTGTTGGGGGCAGCCTGGATCATCGGAAAACTTGCACCCGGAAAGAAGGGGTAATCTACCGGTAGTATTTCACCGGGGTGGGGTTGCGTTCGCCGAACCCCCTCTGGTGCCAGTAGGGGTAGATGGTGGGAATCTCGCTCACCTTGTCCAGCCGAGCCACCTGTTCGGCACTCAGGCTCCAGTCCACCGCGCCCAGGTTGTCGATCAACTGCTTTTCGGTGCGGGCACCGACAATCACCGTCGAAACCGAAGGCCTCTGCAGCAGCCAGTTGAGCGAAACCTGCGAAACGCTCTTGCCGGTTTCGGCGGCGAGGGCGTCGAGCACATCCACAATCTGGTACAGCAGCTCGTCGGGAACCGGCGAGCCTTCCCCGGCACCCTGATCGACCCGGCTGCCGGCGGGAATGGGCTGGTTGCGGCGGAATTTGCCGCTGAGCCGGCCTTGCGACAGCGGTCCCCAGACCATGGTGCCGATGCCCTGATCGAGTGCCAGCGGCATCAGTTCCCATTCGAGTTCCCGGAACAACAGCGAATAGTGAACCTGCTGGACGGTGAAGCGGGACAACCCGTGCTTGTCCGAGGCGGCCAGCGATTTCATGGTATGCCAGCCCGAATAATTCGAGCAGCCGATATTCC
Source organism: Spirochaetota bacterium (assembly GCA_020049045.1). Classification (GTDB taxonomy): domain Bacteria; phylum Spirochaetota; class Spirochaetia; order JABEVK01; family JABEVK01; genus JAIFLN01. Next base: position 7,463 of record JAIFLN010000024.1, read on the forward strand.
GCACCTTTCCGCTGCGGACCAGGTCGTCCAGGGTACGGATAGTGTCGTCGACAGCCGTCTTGGCGTCGAAGCCGTGCAGAATGAACAGGTCGAGGTAGTCGGTGCCCAGGCGTTTCAGACTGGCTTCCACTGAGCGCAGCAGATGGTGGCGGGAGTGCCCCACATCGTTGGGTTCATCGCTCATGCGGAAGGTGGCCTTGGTGGATATCAGCACCTTGTCACGGCAACCCTTCAGGGTCTGCCCGAGAATTTCTTCGGATTGACCGTGGGAGTACACATCGGCGGTATCAAACAGCGTGACCCCGGCATCAAGACACAAACCGACCTGCCGCTGGGCCTCGGCCACGCCCGCGCTGCCCCATTTTCCAAAAAAAGGATGGTTGCCGCCGAAGGTTCCCGTGCCGAAGCTGAGCGCCGAGACCCTGAGGCCTGAACTTCCCAAAATGCGATATTCCATGATTATTTGGCCCCCGCCCAGTGAGATATTTCATCCAGCCTGCGGATGATCGGCAGATGTTGCGTGCAGCGCTCTTCGCATTCACCGCATTCGATGCAGGTGGCCGCCAGATCGGCCTTGATGCCCCAGTGCCCCTTGAGCATGCCCAGGGTGTCCTTGCTTTCTCCAAAAATCTTTTCGTTGTACGACAGCATGAACTTGGGAATGGCGATGTCCTGAGGGCAAGGCAGACAATACTGGCACCCAGTGCACAGGGTGTCGAGCGCGGCGGCAGTGCGGTGCTCCAGGGCGTTTTTGCGCGATTCCACAAAGGCGGAAAAGACGGCGGGCGAACCGGGAGCCTTCGCCTGAACTCCCATCCGATTGCCGACAGCACAGTCTTGCGATACCTCGTCCAGGGTCCCTAGGCCGGGCAGCACCACGCTGATGGCCTCGTGGGCCAGGTTGAAGCGTAAGGCCGCGTCAACAACGGTGGCGTCCTCTGGTGTCTTTAAAAACGCCAGTTTTTCGCCGCGCTGGGGAATGACCCCGCCCCCGAGGGGGTTCATTGTCACCACGCCCAGCCCTTTTTTGGCGGCAGCGGCCAAGCCTTGCTGGCGGAAACGGAAATTGAGGATGTTGTAACCCAGGGTAATGCCCTCGAACAACCCTTCGTTGACGATGGTTTCAATTTCGGCACCGTTGCAATGGGTGGAGAACACCACGTGGTCGATCAGCCCTTCGGCCTGCGCCTTCTTGGCGGCTTCGTAGGCGCCGTTGGGTCCCAGCCTGCTGCGGTAGTCGGCCATATCGAGCACACACCAGATATGGAAGAAGGTGATTTTTTGCAAATTCAGGCGCTTGAGCGACTTTTCCAGCTGGGCACGCAGTTTGGGGCCCTCTTTTTCGCTGGATTTGGTCGAGACGTACAGCGGCGTCCCGGCTTTCTGCAAATCCTTCATGGCGTGGCCGAAGATAGCTTCGCTCTGATCGTCACAATAGAAGGGAGCCGTGTCAAAATAGTTGACCCCCTGCGCCTGCGCCTCCAGAAGAAGTGCCGCGCAGGCATCGTAGTCATATTCTGGTTTGCTCTCATCAATCTTCTGAAATCGCATTCCGCCGAAGCCTATTGCCGAGACTTGCTTTCCCGTTGAGCCGTAAGGTTTGTACCACATGAGGTTAGGATACTCCTGAAACTGCTTTCAGTCATGCTAAAGTAGGGTATATCCGTCATCCAAGTGCAGGCTTTGGGCCGCGATCTCTCCTATTACGAAAAACGCGAAGGACTGAAGGGTTCGTTTCGGAACCTGTTCTCGCGGACAAAACCTTCTCCCTGGCCGATCTGCTGCCCATCCAAGTGGGGAAATTCGTCGGTGTCTTTGTCATTCCCATCTTTATGATCACCAACTTTCCCAGCCTGTTCGCATTCGGCCGCATGCCGCTGGAATACTGGGTATGGGCCTTTGTCGCCCCCGTGTTAGAATGACTCCATGAGCAACAACCTGAACCTGCTTTTGGACATGGCTGACCGCGAATACCGGGGTCACACCTTCAACGGCCAGTCTCTGATGGAGACCCTGAGGCCGCTCACCGCTGCTGAAGCCGCCGACCGTAATACCGTGGAAGGCTACTCGGCGTGGGACAACCTACTCCACTGCGTCTTCTTCAAATACGTGGTGGTGCGGCATCTGGGAGCCTCGGGCCCCTGTGACCCCTACCCCTGGAAGGAGGGGAGCTTCCCCCCGATTCCAGACATTTCGGACGAGGCCTGGAAGAAAGCCTTGGACTACTCGGACTTGGTCCACAGCACGTTTCTGGCGGCTGTGCGGAACCTCGATGAGGGTCGTCTCGGTGAACCCTTTCCAGCCTGGGACTGCACCTTGGGCGAGGCCCTGATCTGGATTCCCCCGCACGACGCCTACCACGTGGCGCAGGTCCGCAGTATGGGCTTGGCAAGGTTCAAAAAGCCGCGAAAGCCGGTGACGGAGGGGTTCTGAATGGGTTTGGTGCAACGCCTGCTTACCTTATTGGGGTTCGGGGTGACCAACAGCGACCGTCCTTGACCACCAGCCGGGGGGCCTCGTGGTGGCGCAGGGCCTCCCAAACGCTGGGTGCCTCGAGGACCACGAGGTTGGCCGGGTTGCCTACCGCAAGAACGTGGCCCTCGATGCCCAGAACCCGGGCCGCCTCGGTGGTGATCATGTCGTACAGAAGCTGCATGTCGTCGAAAGTCAGCAGACCGGTTAGGTGGCTTGCCAGAAACGCTACCTCGGGCATATTGCATCGGCCGTAAGGGTAGTAGGCATCGCTGATGTCGTCCTGGCCAAGCGCTACGGCGACCCCGGCCGCGCGCAGGTCGCCGATGCGGGCGTGGAGCGGCCCTGTGTGCGGGTCGCTGACCACGCCGATGCGGGCCGTCTTGAGCAAGTGCTCAACCTTGCGATAGTAGGGTTCGGGGTAGAGGGCCATCGCCCGGGCGTGCTGGGCGGTGACGCGACCCTGCCAGCCTGTCTCGAGGGTTTTAACGGCCAGGTACTCCAGCGTCCGCAGGCCCGGGTCGCCGGCATCGTCGACCAGCATCGAAACAGGCTTGTCGAATTCGATGGCCAGAGCAAATAGACGGTCAATATGGTCGCGGCTGTCGGCGTCGGTGTACTCGATCCAGGGGATGCCCCCGACCACATCGGCCCCCAGTTCGAGGGCCTGCCGCACCCACCCCTCGGCCCCCGGGTCGCGGGCCAGGCCGTCCTGGGGAAAGGCGACGATTTGCAGTTCCACCTGGCCTCGGTACTCCTGCTTGGCCTGCAGCAACGCCTTCACGCCCTCGAGGCGGGCCTGGGTGTCGACATCGGCGAAGGCCCGGATGTGAGTGTTGCCAAACTTGACTGCCAAGTCGAGGGCCCGGCGTACGTTGGGGAGGATCCACGCCTGGTCGTACTGGTTTTTGAATCGGGCCGCCTGCTCGATGGCCGTCATCGCGCCGCCCATCTTGCCGCTGGTGTACGACCCCAGAGCCTCCTGACCGGCCCTCTCCAGCGTGTAGACCTTGTCGAGGTGGAGGTGACCGTTCACGTACGACTCGGTGACCAGACCTCCACCGGCATCAAAGACCTCGCGGGCCTTACCACCCCACGGCGGCCCGATCCGCGCGATGCTGCCCCCGGTCACGGCAATATCAACCAACTCGCCTGGCGAGACTCGGGTCAAAGCGTTCTGAATCAGAAGATCTTCCATCGTTTTACTATAGACGTTCATGAACGTCTCTGCCAGAAAGTTCCTCCAGGCCCTCAAAGGGCTTACCCCCCTCAGCGCACCCAGTGCAGGCGACGGTACTCGGCTGGAGGCAGCCCCAGTCTTGCCTTGACCACCTTTGTGAAATGAAACCGGTCGACGAAGCCGGTGGCTTCGGCAATATCTTTGATGCTCCGGCCGGTTTCGGTCAACAACTCCGCCGCTGCTTCCACCCGACGCTCCAAACCATATTGGGCAGGGGTGGTTCCGGTCCACGTCCGGAACACGCGGATGAAATGGTCGGGACTCATCCCGCACCGGGCGGCCAGCTCGCCCACCGACGGCGGTTCCGCCAAATGCGCCTCCAGGTGCTCCAAGGCCGGATGAACAGGGCTGGTCTCAGAGAACGATCGGAAAAATGCATCGGGTCCCGAGTCGGGCAGCTGGCGGAAAACCTCAGCCAGGCAGGCATGGACCAGGGCGGACGCCCAGCTGTGGTCCGAGAGGCTGGCTTCCGGCCAGGAGAGCCCCTGGCGCCAAACTTCTAAGAGCGGGGACAGGATGGAATCCACAGGCAGGGCAAAAGGGCGGTCAAACAACCGGCGCTGCAAATCGGCGGGAATGCCCGCCAGCGAGAAATGCAGATAATCCTGTTCGAGCGGCACCTCGGTCCTGGTCTGAAACCTCAGCCACGCCGGGATCAAGTGGATGCAGTCGGGCTCCAGCTTCCTGGTTTGACCTTTCCAGACGATGCTGGCCCCAGAGCGGCTTTGTGCGTAGAGGCGCCAGAACGGGCTGACCAGATCGAAATCCCAGGTTGAATCGAGAGTGAACCGCCGGCTGACCAAGACCTTGGCAACCAGGTTCTGGAGTGCCCTTTCTCGCTTCGTTGTGGGGGAATCTCCGACGACCATAGCGATATTTTACATAACTGCGTCGATTCGGTCCATCCACGAAAATGAGAACTCCCCCTACAATGCAAGAATGAAAATCCATCCCCTTGTATCCCACCAGCGGCAGGTGCACCTCGACTTTCACACTTCGCCCTATATCGATGATGTCGGCAGTGAGTTTGATGCTCGGGAGTTTGCCCGTACCATGAAGGCAGCCCATGTCAACAGCGTGACTGTGTTTGCCAAGTGCCACCACGGCCAATGCTACTACCCCACCAAAACCGGCACCGCCCACCCGGCCCTCCGGGGTCGGGACCTTCTGGGGGAACAGATCGAGGCCCTTCACCGCGAAGGCATCCGCGCTCCGATCTACACCACAGTCGCCTGGGAGGAAGACGCGGCGGCCAAGCACCCGGAATGGCGGCAGATGAAGAAAGACGGCACCTTCGCCCAGGTCAACCGCCCTGGCACCGGCGAGCCGGCCGGACAGGCTCCCTGGATCTTCAACAACTTCCTGAACTCCGATTACCAGAACTATATCGAGGCTCATGTCCGCGAGATCCTGGACCGTTACCCTGTGGACGGCATCTTCTTTGATATTGTGTTTTTCCACCAGGATGCCTGCTGGAGTGAGTCCAGCCGTAAATTCCGCGAGCAGCGGGGCCTGATGGGCACCGACCGCGCCACCCAGGCGCAGTTCGAGGCCGAAGCCCAAGCCGCCTTCGGTAAACGCTTCACTCCTCTGGTGCTCGGGAAACATCCCGAAGCCACGGTCTTTTACAATTCGCCCAATCCCATTTTTGCCGATTCCCGGGCAGGGGTGAGAACCCGCCACGGTCTGCAGACCCACTGGGAGCTGGAATCCCTGCCTTCGGGGTTCTGGGGGTACCAGCACTTCCCCAGACTGGCGCGGGCCTTTGGCTCCTGGGGCAAGCCCTGGCTGGGCATGACGGGCCGCTTTCAGAAGATGTGGGGCGACTTCGGGGGCCTCAAGCCCCAGGCGGCGCTTGAGTACGAGTGCTTCCGCAGCCAGGCCCTCGGTGGCGCCAACTCCATCGGCGACCAGCTTCCTCCCCGGGGAACCCTCGATGCCGGAGCCTACGACCTCATCGGCGCCGTGTTCAGCCAGTGCGCCGCAGCGGAACCCTTCTATGCCGGTTCCACACCTCTTGCGCAGGTGGGCATCGTCGCCCCGGGGGACCCCACCCTCGACGCGAATCTCACCGATCTTTCTCTGGAAGGTGCCGTCATGATGGCTGACGAGGCCCACTACGACACCGTCGTTCTCGATGATCAGGCGGATTGGAGCGGCCTGGACTGCCTGATTCTTCCCGACAGTGTGGTTCTGACGCCTGCCCTGGTGGCCAAAGTTCAGAAGCACAGGGAAGCTGGTGGAAGTGTTGTGTTCTCGGGGAACAGCGCTTTTTCGTCGGCAGGAACCTGCCTTCTGGCTGAAACCGGCTTGAAGAACCTTGGTGAGGTGGACCGGTATCCTACTTACTGGCGCACCCGCGCCGATTTCAGCCCTGCCCTCTCGCGCAGCGACAGGGTTGTCTATCTTCCTGGCTCTGTGGTCGAAGCGGGCCCCCAGACAACGGTGCTGGTCGACAGAGTTCTTCCCTATTTCCGGCGGACCGACCTCAAGTTCAGCAGCCATTTCCAGACGCCGCCTCGGGCTCAGGCCGAAACCAATCCTGCCGTCGTGGCCGGTCAAAAGTTTGTGTACTTCGCCGACCCGATTTTCCGTGAATACCGGGAATCGGGCAACATCGCCGTCCGTGATGGCTGGAAGCTGGCCATGCAGCGGCTGATCGGTGCAGCGCCCTTCGGTGACGGCCTTCCCACCACCGTTCTGTGCGTTCCCCGACGCCGAGGAAGCACGTTGCTTCTGACCCTGCTACACTACATTCCCACCCGCAAGGCCCTGAGCATCGACATGATTGAAGAAGGCGGGAGTTTTGCCGGAGAACGGCTGGTACTACCAAAGGCCGCAAAAAGCGTGAAGGTTTTTCCCGGGGGAGCGGAGCTGCCCAGGCAGGCGGATGGTGGTTACTTGTTGCCTACCGTCAAAGGCCGCTTGCTCCTGGAGGTTCCCGACTACTTCACAGAGTGAGCTGACAGAAAATCAGACCGCGCTTTTCTGCACAGGAGGCCATGCTCCATCCCTTGACCGCGTTCCAATCCCGACTGACAATGAAGGGATTCAGGAGGCTCTTATGGGGCAGTTCTCCCTACGCTGGAAGGCCATGATCACCCTTGCCGGGGTCAGCTTGGCTGGTGCCTATGGAATGCAAGCGTTTGTCGCCATCTATTTAAATCGGGACTGGACCCGGGTCATCGAGAAGATCGGTTTCTTCTCGTTTATCGTGGTGACCACCATCCTTGGTGCCTGTTGGCTGCTCTGGAAAGCCCTCACACCCTTGGACCAAGCCTATGGAGAGATTTCTGCGGGTCGGCCTGTGGACGAGGGGCTTCGCCAGAAGGCGCGAAAGGCCAACAACCAGGTGTTCCCGGTGGTTCTGGTGGTGGAAGTCCTGGGCTTTTTCATTGCGCCTCTTGTCACCATCCTTGTCTATGTTTTGACCGGAAAATCCCCGTATGGGCCTTTCGAGATCCCCCTGTTTATTGTGTTCAATCTGTCCATCGGGACCATGACGGCATTGCAGGTCATTCTTCTGATTGAGAACCAGCTCCAAAAACCCCTGGAGGTTCTTGGAACCAGGGAACCTGCCGCCAGGAGCCAGGCCATCGGTCTGGGGTTACGGATTATCTTAGCGGCACTGGCCCCAACGGCCTTGGCCGCTTCTCTTTTCACAACGGCGGCCCTGGGTTATGCCAAACAGTCCGGCTTCGCCTCAGAAACCTTTGAGTCGAGCTTTCCCGGTGAAATGGTCTCTTTGGCCCTGGTTTGTTTGGCCTGGGGTTTCGTTCTGATTTGGACCATCGCCGGCTCGGTGGTCTCACGAATCCGAGCGGTGAATACCCGGATCGAAGAAATTGCGGCAGGTGGAGGCGATCTCAGCAAAAGAATCGTCGTCTCACGAGATGATGAAATCGGAGCTCTTTCTGGTGCCTTCAACCGATTTCTTGGGACCTTGGAAGGTTTGATTGGCCGTACCCGCGACCTGGCCACCTCGGTAGAGGGTTCTGCCAAGACAGTGACGAGCAACGCCGAGGTCGCCCGGGTCAATGTCGAGCATCTCAAACAGTCCCTACGTTCCATGGGAGAATCGGCTGGGGCACAGACCCAGGAAGTCGAAAAGACGCGTGGTGTGATCGAATCCATGGCCCAGTCCATCGAAACGGTGGCAGAGAAGGTTGCCCATCAGTCCAGCCATGTGGAGCAGAGTTCCGCTGCGGTGGCCGAAATGGCGGCTAACATTGCCAGTGTGTCAGGGACAGCGGCAAAAGCGGACTCCGTTGCTGGACAACTGCGGACTGATGCAACGGAAGGGGACCAAGCGCTGAAGGCCACGAGGGCAGCTCTGAAGGAGCTCTCAGAAGCCTCCCAGTCCGTGGGGGCCATTGTAGCAACGATTTCCAAAATAGCAGCCCAAACGAACTTACTGGCCATGAATGCCGCCATTGAAGCCGCCCACGCTGGAACTGCAGGCGCTGGGTTTGCGGTGGTGGCCGACGAGGTCCGGAAGTTAGCCGAATTGTCCGCCAAAAGTGCTAAAGAGATTGTCACCCTGATCCACTCCATGACCGCTCGCATCGTGACGGGCACCACCCTCGCCGATCAAGCGGGGGGAAGCTTTGAGAAGATTCGTGAGAGCGTTGACGATACGGGCAAGTTGGTCAGAACCATTGCCGCCAGTATGAGTGAACAGAAAGTAGGCGCGGAAGAGCTCCTGGCCAGTGTGACCAGCCTGACTGAGGCGACTCAGACCATTCGTGCCATGTGTGAGAATCAACGCCAACGCTCGGGAGAAATGAGGGAAGCGACCAATCGCATTGTTGAGGCTGCTCAGGGCATTCAAAACACCATTGCTCAAGAGTCAGAGGGAACAGGGGAACTGCTTTCCGTGGTTGACCAGGTCGGACACGAGTCACGAAAGAACCTGAAAGACACGGCCGAATTGGTGACCTCCATGGCTCAGTTTCAGGTGAGTCGTTCAGAATAGTGATTGGGTATAGACAATGCTCCCCCATGACCTAAACTGAAAGGATCATGGTCGAGTACATCACCGTTCTGATGGTCCTGCTGACTCTGGGCTTTCTCGGAACCAAGCTGGCCGACTATCTCCACATTCCCCACAGCGTCTTCCTGGTGGTCATGGGCATCGCCGCAGGCTTTATTTTGCGAATGCAGGAGGGAGTGCCCCTGCAGGAAATTCAGCTGCTGTTTCCTGAAATCATCATGTACGTTCTGCTCCCTCCCCTGATTTTTGAATCGGCTTACAACTTCGACTCTCACGAACTCAAGCGCGACATCGTTCCCATTACGGCCCTGGCCGTCGTCTCCCTGCTGCTGTCCACCATTCTGGTGGGGCTGGGAATGCACTACCTTCTGGGACTCCCTTTAATTCCCAGCCTGGTTTTTGGAGCCCTGATCTCGGCCACCGACCCTGTGGCGGTTGTAGCGCTGTTCAAGGAAATCGGTGCCCCCAAACGCCTCAACAGCCTGGTGGAGGGCGAGAGTCTGCTTAACGACGGCACGGCCATTGTGATGTTCCGTGTCATGCTGGGCTTTGCCGCCGTGCCCCTGTTCAATGCCGAAGCAGTAGCCTCGGGGGTAGTTCAGTTTATCCAGGTCGCCGCCGGCGGGGTGGTCGTCGGGGCCGTTTTTGCGGGACTGATGAGTCTGGCCTTGCGCATGACTTCGGCCATGGCCGCGGCCCAGTTGGGTTTGACCGTTGCAGCCGCCTACCTCAGCTTCTTGGTCGCCGACCATGTTTTTCACGTCAGCGGAGTCATTGCCACCATGACAGTGGGTCTGTTCCTGGGCACCCGGGCCCGGCTGGAACTCAACAAAGAGGC
>JAIFLN010000156.1 GCA_020049045.1 Spirochaetota bacterium
GTCCCATCTGCTTCGCCTTACCTGAGACTTTGCCAAACAAACTCGCGTTCACTGGGGCAAAAGAACCGGTGAATGTCGCGAGTCCGTCGGGTAGCCCTGTCCTGGTTGCGATCGTGCTCGAGAGCAACGTGGTGGCTTCGACCAAGCCGGTGAAGCTGTCGCGGCAGATGGCAAAGTCGACTCCACCGGTAGATGGGTCCTCGTTGACCGAGACCTCAAAGCCGAGCTTCTTGAAGACCCAGTACGCAACGACCTCGGCCTGAGCAGCTTCAGGCTGACTGGGCTTCCTCTTCAAGTATCTTGAAAGGTTTGCAGGCGATGCAGTGGAGAGGTAATCAACGAAATCTGCTTCCCGAATCCGAGAAAAGCGTGAGCTCAAAGTCGCTGTTTCGTTTGCGAATGACCGAGTCAGCAATCGGGTTCTCCGTGAGGGCGTAGCGCACGGCCTTTCGCCAACCCCGATTGCGGCCTTTGGTTGCCTGGCCGGTAGCCGCGTTGGTCATGGTAAAGAGCCACCAGCGTTCTTCGGGGCTGAGCCCAAGCCAGTTCTTCACCGCGTTGGGAATCTCGTTGGGGTCGCACTCTTCCACCGCCCAGCAGAGCAACACGAGTTCTTTGCCCAGGTTCCGGTCGACCGTCACCGCACCGCTCTTGGGCCACTTGCCATTGGGCACACCATGGCGGATGAGGCGCCGGTTGAACTCAGCGCGGCACTCATCGGCAATTTCGTTCCACTTGTGGCGCTTAAGAATCACCTTGAGGTCTTTGTTCGATTCCCCCAGGCTCAGACTCTCCCGTGGCGTCGGCATATCATACCACTCGAAGTTTTCGGTAACGATCACCTCGTCGTCGGCCTTACTTCCACCGGGAATGTAGACGGTGAAGTAGTGTTTGGTACGCTCGGGAGAAAACCCAAAGCCCTGCCACTCGCTCACTGCTTCACCTCGTTCTGGTCAATGGTCAACTTGTCTTTGTTTTTCCAATCCAGCAACGCCTGCCCCTGTTCAAAGTAGATCTGGAGCACAGAGAGCGTCGCGTTGGGCTGCGGCAAGAAGGCATTCAGGCGTTCCCAGGTAGCCAGCAAGTCGTCACCGCACTTCTTGATTCCTTCGGGTAGCGTGTAGCTGAGCTCCTCATTGGTATCAGACGAGAATACGTTGATCGTGACATTATCTGCCTGAGCACCGAACTCCTTGATGCGGTTCAGTATGGAAAAGGCTTCGCTGGCTGGTTTATTGGAAAAGCGCTTGTGACACTTCCAGGTGGCGGACTTTGTCGGATCAATCTCCCAGGTCTTACCGGGACCAGCAATAGACACTGTCATCAGGGAACTCTGAAGGCCCCCGGTCTCGGCCACGGCTTGAACCACCCGGGCATCCTTGGGCAAGGGGAAAGGTCCATTGTAGGTCGAGCCTGACTGCCTCGGGTCGCTACCATTGGTAGTGTAGCGAATGGGGAGTCCCGAAGGGATTGAGCTAAGTTCGAAGAACCGATCACTCCCCTGAGTGTAGTCACGCCCCTTCACCTCGATGGTGTTCTTCCATACATAGGCCTGACCGGTAGGAGCAGGCGGAACATTTTCGTCGACCGACAAGAACGAAACGACTAGTTCTTTGGTGACGAACTCCCCGTAGCTCTGCACGGGCTCCGAGGCGAGGCTCGGCAGGCCGCCGCCGATCTCGTAGAGCACCTTGGTCCCACCGGTCTGTTTCACCTCAAGAACAACCTCGCCGGATTCTGCGTTGCGGTTCTTGACGGTGACGCGCACGCTCGTGACATCCTTCTCGAACGGACCCTTGCGGATCAGTCCCCCCTCGTCTTTCCAGGTACCATTGGCAATCGCCATGCGCCGCACGTCCTCAAGCAAATCCTTGTGATGCCACTGCCACTCGGGTTTGACAGCGGCACGCTTCTTGATGTCATTCCAGGGTACAGGGTTCTGGTTATCGAACAGGCGGTCTTCGATTTTCTTAATCCAGTTGTCCGAAGCTTTATCTGCAGAGAACTTTCCACTGCCGGGAATTTGCCCTTCAAGGGTCTTCCTGATCTGCGCCTCGGGATCGTATTTGTTGTTGTCGAAACTGAGATTCACGTTCTCGGAGCGAAGTCCATTCTTTGACGGAAACACAATGAGTTGGAAGGTCTGCTGAATCGCGCTCCTTAGGGCTAGCACGGTCTTGCTGAAGTTGCGCTGAGCTTCTTCCCTCTGGGGGTCCCGGGCACTCAGTCCTTCGGTCTCTTGCTCTCGCATGATGCTCTGGATGGCCTTGTAGAAGGCGGCATTCTTGAGCACCTCTTCGCGGGTGTCGCGGTCCCCGGTCAGGAACAAAACTCGGTTCTTGTACTCCTGGCTGTCGTACCAAGTCTGCCATTCGGGGTGAAGCGGCTTGGTTGCAGTGGCCTGAGGGTAGGGATCGGTTAAGATGAGGGTCACCTTGCCGGTCTGAATATCAAGGTCGTCCAAGGCTGGCAGTGTCTTGAGGTCCTGGTACACATCGCCAAGAGTCGGCTTGAACAGATCATGGAGGTAGGTCCGTAATTCCTGGATCTTGTTCTCGTTATTGTAAGCGCTGACCATGGAATGCAACTTGGCCGCTAGGTTCTGGACATTCTTGAAATACAGCAGACCGAGGTTGGAAAGATGCAGGTACCACGCGATGTTGGGCAATTGCTCCAGCACGTCGGTGCGCAAGCGGCTGATGTCGCGGCCAGGAGTACACAGCCACCCAATCACCTGGGTGTCCTTCAACCCGATCAGGGCGCTTACAGCGGTGCTGAGGCTCGACACAAAGATCAATTTGGCCGCATCCTGGGCTGCCTGCCCTCCCCCGAGTTTCACATCGAGCAATTCGGCGTTGGAGTGCCCATTGTTGGCCAAGTCCTTGCGGATGGCCTCGGTCAGACTGGGGTTGATGCCCACGAACTCGGTGTAGATCTGCTGATCGTTGAGGTCAATGTCGTACGGGTGAATCAAGGCCAATTCCTTGGCTTTTTCGGTGGTCCATAAGTTGGCGACAATAGCTCGCATCAGGCGTAGCAGGCCCCGAGTTTGCTGAAACCCCGGGTTCGCCTTGAATCTCCCGTACAGGTCACGCAGTGAAAAATGGAACGGGTACGATTCCCGCAGTTCCGAAGCGAAAGCCTCCGGTGACTCGGCCGTCAGGTCCATCTGCTTGGCCTTTTTTACCGCCTCAGCGTAGCTCACGGCCACGGCATCGCGAACCCCTATGTCGGGCAATTTCTCGAATAGTCGAGTACGGAGAATGTGATAAATCTCCTCACCCTGAGCGGCAACGGGCTCCAGTGTGAGGACCGACCTCTTGGTCTCTTGGTTCAAGTCGTTGAGGGCATCGGACATCCCTGCGCCTTGGTACGCGGTAGACGACAGGTCGGAGATGACGATGACCACGTTGTTCAGTTCCGCGCTATTGGCGGCAACCATCAGGTTGGAGATGGCTGTGGTTGTGAGCTCGGCCAGGTTTGAGTCGCCAATTTTCTGAGACTTGGCTTGATTGAAGTAGGGTGGCAACTCATCGAGGAGGATGATGGTCGGTTCGCCCTTCAGAAGGTTGCGCCACGATGATACCCCCGGTGGTTGAAGGGGTGAGTAGAGATCAGAAAACAATTCCCTTTTGCCAAGCTGTTCGGCCAGAGCCCCCCAGACACCGAACTTGTAATCGGACTCACGTCCGTCGAAGCCAATGACACGAATGGAACTGACCCCGAGGTCTTTATCTTTCCAGAAGGCTTTTCGGAGCTCAGGAAACCGCGCCAAGAGGCCCAGAGTGATCATGTTGTGGGTCTTGCCACCGCCCATGGACTGGGAGAGCAGAAAGGTGGCAGCCTGGTCGTTGATGCCATTCAGCCGGTCAAAGGCCTTGTGCACCAAGATCTTCATTCCGTTCGTGACGAAGTTCTCTTCAAAGAAGCTCTTTGCGAAGTCCTGCGAGTACTTGCCGTCAAAGAGGTCGCTCAGCTGTAGGACAACGTCCCTACGGGACTGGTCAAAAGTGCTCTTTCGCGGTGTGCATACATCGTAGATGGAGTTTTTCATCAATACCTCGGTGGTTGGTTCTATTGTACACGATGGCTAACGTTTGCCTTGCATCCGGTCAATCAATGGCAGGCTTTCCGGGGGTTCACTCGATTATTTCCTTGCCGGTTCCGCCCGAAACTCGCTCAATACTGAAGTCGAACCCATACAAGTCAGTGTACCAGCTTGGTCCTTGTCCCATTCCGCCGTAGGTGATTTCAAGGACCAGCAGTTCATTCTTGTAGCCAGCATTGGCGAGCAGTTTGACTGCATCATCAAAACCATTTTCCCCGAGGACTGGAGTAAGCTTCGAGGCAAAGGTTGGATCCTGGTACTCGAAATCACCCGATGCCCCCAGGTGGATGAATAGCAGGTGAGAGCACGGCTCAAGTTTCGAGAATTCTCTGTTGTATGGACTTGAGGCGATTCCATGCCGAGGGGCTGCTCGACGCTGGCAAGCTGGGGTTTCTTGGCTACCTTCATTTTGGACTCCTATTTTCATCTCTTACATACACCACATGGTATTCAGCCCCACCGCTGAGATTCTTATCCCGAAGGCTAGGTTTGGCGCTGGCCACTTTCATGACCACTTTCAAGGGCGGCTGATTGTCGAGGAGGCGAAGGAAGTCCTCGCCTGTCGAAGAATCGGAGAGCTGATGAACCGTGGCGGCCTGTTCCTCAAGCTCCCGCCATACTAAAAGGCTATCTGGACTTTTCGGGTCTTCGGGGGTGTCGTTCATGGCGAGGAAAACGACCTTGGCCTGGGAACCGTCGGCTTTCTTGCGGAGCACCCGCCCTACCCGCTGGATCACCTGCCGTTCAGAACGGTGCCCGGCAACAATCACAGCCATTTCGGCATCGGGCAGGTCGATTCCCTCGTCCAGAACCATCGGTGCCAGTAGCACCTGAACAGCGTGGCTTTCAAAGCGATTCAGGATCAGTGTGCGTTCGGTGGACTTCAGGTCAGAGTCCACGGCCTCGGCCGCGATTCCTCGCTGGCGTAGTCGGGCACACAGGTCATGTGCCAGGTCCTTGTAAAGGCAGAACACGAGAGTGCGCATGCCACGTTGAAAGACAGGAACAAGGTGATCCATCACCCTGTTCTTCCCCGCGGCCGTCGCCATCAGGAGTTTCTTTTCCTGAAACTTTTTCATCCAGGTTCTCGCCTGAATCGTCACTTTCAGGTGGTCTGCCCCGGACATCCAGCTCTGAATCCAACTGAGGAACTCGGGAACTGGAGTGTCGAGCGGAAGACCCTCAGACAAGCAGAGTGCTCGCCTGAGCCGAAACAGATCCTCTGCCAGGTTGTCGAACTCGAAGCGTTCCCGCGAGGTGAAACTGAGACGCCACTGGAATAGACGGTAGGGCGCAATCAGGTTTTGCTCTTTAGCCTGACGGAAGCTCATGTTGAAGCAGACTTTACCGAAGTACGGGATCAGGTGAAGGTTGGTGCCCGAATCTGATCGTTCTGGGGTGGCAGAAAGCCCCAAACGCCAGGCCATTCTGTCGTCGAGAGCCTTTCGCCAATAGTTCGCTCCTAAGTGATGTACTTCGTCGGCAACAAGAAGTGCGCCTTCCTTAAGTTGGGGATAGCCTTTGTTGGCAGAACTCTGGACGGTGGTGAGGAGAATGTCAACCGCCAGTAAAGACTCCACTTTGTGGCTCGAATCCCGCTGGGCAATCCTCTCGCTGCCGCCAAAAGCCTGCCGCAGAACGCGGTCCCACTGGGCCACCAGGTCAAGAGTGGGTAGCAACACGACCACTTGTTTCTTCAGTTCCCGGGCATACCGGATGGCCTCGACAGCGACACGGGTCTTGCCAGTTCCAGTAATCGCCTGGACGATTCCGCAGAAAGCCTGCCCTTTCCAATTTTTCAAGGCGGCACGCTGCCATTCGTGAAGTGCCGGCAGCACGTGAGGGGGAGTGATTTGTGTCGGAACCCTGGGTTGAAGAGCAGCTGTCGGTCTTGGAGCTGGGACTTGTCGTGGGGGCAAAGGCTTGATTGCAACCTTCCTGACGACAATCACCTCTCTATGTGTGAGGGGATCGAACTTGAGCGCGTACTTTGAGTCAATACCCTGAAAGTAGGTGCGGAGTTCATCCACCGTGGGGCACTGCGGCGTGTTGTATGAGATACCCCGCCATAATTCCACAACGGTGAGTGAGCGGCCGTGTAGGTGCTGAGCTATTTTCTCGTCCAACCTTTTCACAATGCATCCATTACATCACGGAATTTTTCATCTCACAATGACCACGAAGTAGCCACCAGCATCAAATGAACTCCGCACCCCATACCTGCTGGGGTGTGGAAATCCGGGTGATTTTCCAGCGGCGGTCAATCGCGGCCAAGTGACCCTCGCTATCGCAGTCAACAGGAATGAACTCGGCCTTGGTATCGAAGCCTGTCTGTTGGCAGTATTTCATCCAGTATAGGCGCAACCCCGCAGTGACGCCGGCCCAGTCCTCACAGTCGCCGCCCCCCTGGTCGAGGAACTCCTGAGGCCACAACGCCGGTTCGTTGTTCTCATACTTGTAGGTTTTCACCAACCAACCGGCCCAAACGGCAGAAAGATTGTCGAGAACGGCCTTTTCGGCCGGGCTGACAGACCCTAGGCCCAACAGTCCCCCCGCAGCTTCGGCCACTTGGTGGGCGTGCCCGGGCGACGTACCTGTTGCTGAGAACAGCGTTTCTGCCTAAGACTGAAAGCGGAGGTGTTGCCATGCCGTTTCCCGACCGTTTGCGGACACTGACAACCGACTTCGACCCCGACACCATCAGTACCCACCCTTTCTGGGACGATGAGCATATTTCGGCGCAGATGCTGAAGGCCCACCTCGACCCGTCCCACGACGCGGCCAGCCGCCGCCCCGAACTGCGGCAAGCCACCTTGGACTGGTTGGGCCGGAAAATCCTGACCCGAAAACAGGGGGCTATGGATATCGTCGATCTGGGATGCGGTCCCGGGTTGTACGCCACCGAACTGGCAAAGGCGGGCCACCGGGTCACGGGCAGCGACCTCTCCCCCCGGTCGCTGGCCTACGCCCGGGAACAGGCGCAAAACGCCGGGCTGCCCATTGTCTACCGCAACGAAAGCTACCTCGCGCTTGAGGATCAGGCGGCCTTTGACCTGGCCATAATGATTTTGTGCGATATGGGAGCGCTGACAAAGAATCAGCGGGCCGAGGTGCTCAGACGCATACGGCGTGCGCTCAAGCCCGGGGGAACGGTCCTCTTTGACGTGTGGGGTCCCGATTTTCCTTCGAGTCAGACCCCTGGCCGCAACTGGTCGTGGCAGGAGAGTGGTTTTTGGAGCCCCCGGCCGCACCTGCTGCTGGAGGAATCCCGAGCCTATCCCGGGGTGATCGCCCGAAGGACGATTGTCTGGGAGGAAGAAGGGGACGAGCCCAAGGTGATGCACCTGCGGGACTATTGGTTCGACGAACCAGGCTTAACGGCGCTGCTCGAGGAAGCAGGGTTTCGCTCCGTGAAGGTACACCACGGCGTTTTAGGGGCCCCTGGAACCAGCGAAGGACGGGTGCTGTTCGTATCAGCCCGGGCCTGAACCCGGTTTCACCAGCGGGCCGTGCAGCCCAGGCGTGCGTTCCACGTTCCGTGCCATCCCGGTCCCCCGTACAGGCTCAGGTTCTGCAGGGGGTTCCAGCGGGCTTCGGCAAGGGCCGTCCAAGGCTGGGTGTCGGTGGCGGCAAAAAGGGTTCGGCCTGTCAACGACCAGCCCCCTGCCGAGGCGAGACTCAGATCGTGGTAGGTGCGCAAGGAGGCCAGGGTTTCGGAGGACCGCAGGAGCGTTTCGTGGCGGCTGGTCAGACTGAAACCCTCCCCCAGGTCCCAAAGACCAAAGGCCCCCGCCGAACCGGATGCGTCTTCGCGTACCGTGGCGTACCAGTCCAGGCCGAGGTGAAACTGGGTTGAAAGGGCGGCTTTCGCCTTTTTGGCAGTCTGATTCCACGCGGCGGAGGCCTCGAGGGTGACGCCGCCCGGTGAAGCCGACAAACGCAGGGCGGCGGTATCCTTCAACGCGGCCGCTTCGGCAAAGGCCTCCTCTCCCAGCGACCACCAGAGATCGGCCAGCCACGTTCCCGAAGAACGCAGCTCATCAGCCACGAAGTTCACATCCGAAGCTGTGGAATCGAACAGGAGATCGCCGGGCACATAGACAAAGCCCGGCCCCCAGGCAACGCGTCCCAACCCGGTGGTGACCCGTATGCCGGGAAAACGGAACTTGATCCAGGCCCGGTTGAGATCAAGCTTTGGAATCGGAAGGTTGGTCACATCGAGGCGGACCTCGCTCTTGACTGCGGCGGTACCGGCAACCAGAGCGGCGCGTCCGGTCACCAGGCCCAAACCGTCCCCGCTCCCCGGCACCCCGCCTTCCAGCCAGGTCCACGAGCTGTCCAGGCGGCCCGAAAGCTGGGCGGGAAGGTCCTGCGCCCCCAGCGCAACGGTGGTCAAACCCATCAGTGCGGCAACAAGGACGAGGCGCAATTTCAAAATGTCAGTTCCTCAAGGCTGAACTTGGACGGTGGAACCGCAATATCAAGTTCAATCTTGGTGAGTTCGAACAGGGTCTTGGACTTGCCCTTCAGGGCGTCGCTGAGGGCCAGCTTGCTGGCCACGGTGCGCCCCGCCGTCTTGATCACCGCCAGCACCTCCTGGGTCTTGAGCAGCCGCTCGTTCTGGCTGTACTTTTCCACCTTGCGGCCGTCTCCGCCGCTGGTTACCCAGATTTTAAGCAGGGGATAGGCCACACCCGGCTTCTTTGCCCGCAGTTCCAAAATGGTACAGGCTTCCCCGCCCAGGCTTTCCTGTCCGATCACGCGGGGACTGTAGCGCGAGGCCAGCGAACGGTCGCCGGCCATGTCTTCATAGCTGAAATCTGACCCTGCCACCGAATCCTTGAGCGCCGCTCCCTGAATTTTCACAGGCTTGTCGGCCTCGGGGTACGAAACGTAAATGGTATCCTTCAGACGCAGGATCTTCTGACCCTTTTCCTCACCGGCGGTAAAGACCACCAGCGAACGGTCTGCCCCCTGGCTCCAGCTTTCGAAGGCCGAGACCTTGGTTCCGAAACGGTCCTCGACGGTAATGCTGCCCACGCTGTGTGCCGAAGCCGAGGTTTCGTTGTGATCCAGGCGCGCCAAAAGTTCTTCGGCGCTGGCGGCTTGGGCACCAAGGGGCGAGACGGCAAAGCTGCCGATCAGGACCAGGAGGGAGAGCATTCGCAAACGCATGGAAACTCCTTTCATAATTCACCTCGAAGAGCATCGACAATGGCCAGTTTTCTGAGGCGGCCGACGGGCACCAGGGTGAACACCAAGGCCACTCCCGTGGCGAGAACAAAAGTGATAATCGGGGTCTGAACCAGCAACTGGGGCCGGATGATGTTGGAAACCCCCATGTTGACGCCCTTCATGGCCTCGGTGTAGTCCAGGCCGGTTACCGACAGCACGGCGGCAACCACACAGCCCAGCACGACACCGGTCAGGGCCCCCAGGCCGCTGAGCACGGCGCTCTCTGCCAGAAACAGGTTGCGGATGTCACGCTGGTCCATTCCCAGGGCCGCCAGCATGCCGATTTCCCGGGAGCGTTCCAATACGACCATCAGCATGGTGTTGATGACAACGGTGCTGGCCAGCGCACAGAAAATCAGCGCGATAAAGCCGTAGATGATGCCGGCCAGATCCATCAGCCCCCAGGTGGTCGAGGTCTGGAACCAAGGCCGTGCGGTGAGTTCCGGTGACACGGCGGTGACCAGCGGTGTCAGGTCGGCCGCCACGGCGGCGGGATCGCCGTCGGCTGTGATCAAAAGTCCGGTGGCAGCATCACCGAGTTTGGTAAGGCGCCCCGCCGTCTCGAAACTGGTGAACAGCCACGGTGTCTGAAACACCCCCAGGTTGGGCTGAACCACGCCCGTCAGCGTGAACGTCATCCCGTTGGACGAACCCCGGCGGGTCTGGGTGACCACCGTCAGGGTCTGCCCCGCCTGAATTCCCAGTTTCTGCGCCAAGCCCGAGCTGATCAGAGCCTCGCGTTCTCCGGCAACCGGCAGTCTTCCCCCGGGGGCCAGGAATTCTTTCAACTGCATCGGGTCGGTGGCGAAATCCTGTCCCATCAGGCCGAAAAACACGGCGTCGCCGTCCTGAAAGACACTGCCGCCGCTGGTGATGCGCGGGGAAACGGCTACCACCCCGGGGCGGGCTGCCAAACGGGGGATCAGCGTGGAAACCTCGGGAACGGTGTACGCCAGAGCCTGCGCCCCGGCTCGGACCAGTCCCCTGTCCTCCACCAGCACCTGGGCCGTGGTGTACCGCTGCAAATTGGTCGCCATATCGAACTTCACTCCGTCAATCAGGGAAAATAAAAGCGTGACGGTTAAGGCGGCAACGCCGATGGCCAGGGCCGAGAGAACGCTGCGGCGTGGTCGCCGGGTAATGTTGCGCACCGCCATGGTCCAGATCTGCTTTTGAACGCGGGATTTTTTCATGGTGACCTCAACCCTCTGCCCGCAGGCTTTCCGTAATGGGCAGGCGCAGGGCCCGCCGGGTCGGACCGATGGCAACGAGCACCGAAAGAACAACCCCCAGCAGGGCTGCCGAGACAAAAGTAGCGGGTGTCCAGGCCCCGTACAGCACGCCGGCAATGGGGTAGCCGATGTCCATCTGCCGTACCATAAAGGTGAAATCGAACCCTTGAAGGACCAACAGCGCGACCAGGGCGCCGCCCAGCAGAAGACCGAAGAACGAGCCGATCAAGCCTATCCCCCCGGCCTCGATCAAAAACGCCCAGAACAGCTGCCGGTCGGGCATGCCCAGCGCCCGCAACATGCCGATTTCTGTCTTTCGCTCGTAAAACGACAGCAGCAGGGTGTTCCCCACGCCGACGGCGGCAATGATGAAAACCAGAAAGAGGATGAGGGACGAACCCTTGGATTTGGCGGCGG
This sequence comes from Spirochaetota bacterium, assembly GCA_020049045.1. Taxonomy (GTDB): domain Bacteria; phylum Spirochaetota; class Spirochaetia; order JABEVK01; family JABEVK01; genus JAIFLN01. The sequence continues at coordinate 10,993 of JAIFLN010000156.1, forward strand.
TCAGCGCCAGGTAGTCCTTGGCCAGATCCTGCCACGGGAGCACCCGCACCTCATGACCGGCCGTGACCAGGGCGCTCTGCAATTCTGCGGCCCGTTTGGGGGCGTCGGCGCCTGGCAGAAGGCCTACCGACACCTGGGTGACCAAACCCTCCATTCCCAGCTGCAGCTGAACCGTGTCGAGGGGAAGAAAGACACCGTATCGGTTGACGATGGGGTTGGGTGCCGTAACCAAGCCCACCACTTCCACATCCAGTACCTGAAAGCTCCCTTCGCGGGTTCGCGTCGTCAGTGTCAGAGCCTGACCGACTTTGACACCCAGGTCGTCGGCAATCCAG
>JAIFLN010000181.1 GCA_020049045.1 Spirochaetota bacterium
CCCCAGGAACTGACGGCAGTGCTGCAAGATTCGCTCGACCCAAAGGTCCATGAACTGAGAACGGTGGCGACCCTCGAGGAAGGAACCGCATTGCTTTCCGACAGCAAGGTCAAATTTCTGCTGGATTTCCCCCTGGGCTGGCCGCAGACGGGCGCCTACGGGGTGCTGTCGGCCAACGACCTGGATTATCCGGCGTACGCTCCTTTGAGGGAGGCCATCAACAATTATGTTGTGGATCAGCGCCTGCTCAAAAAGGGTATTGGTGCCGAGGAGGCCCGGCTGCTGCTGGCTCCGGTGCAAACCAACGTGCGATCCCTCAAAGCTCAGGCGTCGGCGGCTCCCGAGGAATACCTGGGCCGCATGCTGCTGACAGTGACCTTCCTGATGCTCATTTATATGTCGGTGCTTCTGTACGGAACCATGATCGGCCGGTCGGTGGTTACTGAAAAAGCCTCCAAAACCGTGGAAATGATTCTGTCGGCGGTCAGCTCGCGCGACTGGATGATCGGAAAGATCTTGGGTATGGGGGCGGCAGGAATTCTGCAGTACCTGGTCTGGATCACCGTTATGGTGGCGGGTTTGGCTTGGGCTTCGCAGGCCTTTCCAAGCTTTTTACCGCCGTTTCGGCCCAACCTCGGGTATTTTCTCCCCTTTATCACCTTTTTGTTGGGCTTCTTCCTGTATGCCTCGATGATGGCCGCCGTCGCATCGGTCTGCGATGACGAAGCGCAGTTCAACCAGGCTCTGTGGCCTCTGATGATTCCTCTGATGGTTCCCATGTTTGTCTTCAACGCCATCCTTTCGAGTCCGTATTCCACCTTCAGCACGGTGCTGACCTGGTTTCCGCTGACCAGCCCGACGGTGCTGATTGTCAGGGCGCTGAACCAGTCCATCGAACCCTGGGAGCTGGTGGGGTCGCTGGTTCTGCTCGCTTTGACGGTGGTGTTCACCATGATCCTGAGCGCCCGCATTTTCCGGGTCGGCCTGCTGATGACCGGAAAATCCGGCTGGAAGGACTGGATCCGCTGGGCATTTCAGAAGTGACCACCTACCAGGTCCTAGCGGCCGATCCAGCCTTTCTCGATACTGCTGGCCCCTTTCTCCAGACCGGTTGGTGGGCCGCCTTCAAGTCCCGTCATGCGTGGAAGAGCCTGGCCTTCCGCCTTATCGCCGATGGTGAGCCGGACCAGCCGCTCTCGGTGCTTCTGCGCAAACTTCCCTTGGGACTGACTCTAGCCTACGTACCGCACGGCCCCGAACTGGACGAAGCGTCGCTTGCAGCCTTGTCACTTGCCCTGCGGCCTCTGCTGCCCCGCTCCACCATTTGTATCCGCTGGGACCTGGTTTCGGGCACCCGAGCTTCGGGAGATCTCGAAACCGACCCCCTGCCCCTTCCTCTGAGCCGACCTTTTCGCAAGCCACCGGCCGACGTGCAGCCCCCCGACACGGTGGTTGTCCGCCTCGCTGCCGACGAGGTGCTGCTGGCTGGCATGCACAAGAAAACCCGCTACAACATCGGGCTGGCGGAGAAAAAGGGCGTCACCGTCGAACGAGCCGGGGTCGAGGCTTTGGCCGAATGGTACGCCCTGTACCGCGAAACTGCACAGCGCGACAAAATCAGCATCCACAGTGAGCAATACTACCGCGACCTGTTTGGGCACGCCCCCGACCTGTCGCTGTGGCTGGCACGTTTTGAAGGAAAACTGCTGGCGGGAAACATCGTGCTCATCCACGGTAAAACGGCCACCTACCTGTACGGCGCCAGCAGCAACGAACACCGCAACTTGATGGCCCCCTACGCCCTGCAGTGGGCCGCCCTGCGCAATGCCCGTGACAAGGGAGCCGTCGAATACGACCTGTTCGGCATTCCTCCCACCAACGACGAAAGCCACCCCATGCACGGGCTGTACCGCTTCAAGACCGGCTTCGGCGGCGAGCGCGTCCACCGCCACGGGGCCTGGGACTTTGTCTACCGTCCCGCCGCCTGGTCGGTCTGGACCAAGGCCGATGCCCTGCGGATCTGGTATTACAAGGTGTGGAAGAAGCGCTGAGGAGTTATTTTTCGGTGAGGTTGAACACCCCGTCCCAGGTATCGGCGGGTTCCTTGGTCTGATACTCCGCGCTTCGCTTCTGGTAGAGTTTGGCCGGGCCATCGTTGGGGTTCTGACGCAGAAGTTCCGAGAAACACGCCTCAGCCTTAGTCCAGTTCCGCTGCTCGAACAAGTCCAAACCGGAGTGAAACTCGGTGATAAAGGTCTTGAATGCAGGTTCGGCCTCGTTCGAAAACGCCGCTACCTCCATCAAGCGGACCGGTGTGTTGATACCAACAACCCGGACACGGTCGAGGCGGCGATACAGAAATTCGTCCCCGGCTTCTTTGGCCGTCCAGTCGGTGGTCAGAATCCAGGTTCCATACTGCTTGTTGACGCCTTCAAGCCTCGCCGCCAGATTGACGGCATTTCCCATGATGGTGTAGTTCATCTTGCGCTCGGTTCCCATATTGCCGGCCACCATTTCGCCGGTGTTGACACCGATGCGGGTCAAAAGGTCCACCGGAGAAAGTTTCTGTTCCCGGACCAGCTGATTGAACTCGATTTCGAGAGCTTTCATCTTCAGGGCCGAGACCAGTGCCTGACGCGCATGCCCCCCCAGTTCCAGTGGGGCCCCCCAGAAGGCAATGATGGCATCACCCTCAAATTTGTCGATCACACCTTTTTCATTGAGAATGATATCGCTCATGCCTGATAAATAGGTATTGAGAAGGTGGACCAGCTCGGTGGCAGTCAGTTGTTCACTGATGGTCGAAAAACCCCTCACATCAGTGAACATAGCCGTCATATGCCGGCTTTCCCCACCGAGCTTAAGCTTGTCGGGGTCGTCGACAATCTGGCTGATGACCTCTTCGGACAAGTAGGTGCCCCAGGCCTTGCGGATAAAATTCTTCTCGCGGGTTTCGCTGACGAACTGAATGAGCGAGTAAACCACAAAGGTCAGAACGGCGGCGACCAAGGGGGCCAGCACCGGAAAGTAGAGGCCTGTGGTGAGGAACAGCCCAAGGGCCAGGCCAAAAAGGAACAAGACCAGTGCGGTTCCCACCATAATCTGTCTGACGACATGAAGGCGTTTCAGCACAAAGTACAGTGCAAAAGGCAGGAGAAAGACCAGCAAAAGGGAAACCCAAGCAGGGGTTTCGGATAGGAACTGGCGCTCGAGAATGGTGTTCGCCACACTGGCGTGTGTGCCTACGTTGACATAGTCCTTTTGAAACGGAGTCGCCCCGAGGTCGCTGGTTCCGGTACCGACGTAACCGATGATACACAGCTTACCCTGAAGCTGCTTTTGCAGAAGCTGGCGGTTGGTCTGCACTGCCGAAAAAGAGGCTTCTAGATTGGCAAACAACGCCTCAGTTTTTTGGATCTCTTCCCGAAGAAGAGACGCCTGTTCGGCGGAGGAAGACCGGGCTGCCTGTGTCTCGAGGGCGACCTTCAAAACCGGCAGAGACCCTCCTTGCACAAAATCGCCGATGGCGGAAAACCACTGCTGCCGGCGTCCGTAGTAGTCGGCCCGCTTCTCGGGGGTGGTTGCTTCGAAGTTCTGCGCCAACTGAAGGTCCAATTCGCGTTTTTGCAACACAAGATCGAGGGCAAGGTTGTCGTCGACGACTTTCCAGGCGTCCCGCAGGCTGAGCGCGGTGAGGGTTGCGGCCAGCTCATCCACTTGCTGGGCGTAGTTGATCAGGTAATAGATGGAAACGTGCTGGTTCGGAAACGACTCGGCGTAAGTCTTGCGGGGCCAGTTGACCAGCATGAATCCCGAGTGGTCTAAAGGAATGGTAACGTCGCGCTCACCGTCGGGGTACTGCGCCTTCTCGAGAACAATCCGGTCGGAAAAGACCGACACCTTGGGGTGTCCCAACCGTTCCAAAAGAGCAGGAAAAACCAGCTGGGCATAGCGGCCTTCGCCTAAAGTCTCGATCAGACGAATGCGGCGGCGCTTGCCATCAGGGTCGATTTCGACATTGACGAAACCGGCACCGGCGGCCCTTTCGAGCATGGCAGTGCGCGAGGCGATGAAATCCTGAAACCCAACTTCGGGGGGCACGCCCTCAACCTTCAGGGAGTATTTGGAAGTGATCAGGGCACGGTCTGTGGCAGACAAGCCGGTGTTGGCCACGGTATCCAGCCGAAGGGCCAGCGTCGTGCCGCCGAAGAACCCCATGGCCTGGGCCAAAGCCAAGTCGTTGTCCTGGGCGATCTTCTGTGATTTCACCAGAATTTCTTCCTTAGTCGCTTCGGCCGCCTGGATCAGTTCGTTGACGTAGCCGTCGGCCTCGCTGAGGGGAATCTGACGGGCTTTCAGGGCGGAAAACAAGTCGGCGACCTGACTGGTGACGTCCGAGAACATCAGGTCAAAATCGTTGCGCAGCCCCCGTTCCAAATAACTCCGGTTGACCCCCGGGGGACTGGGAGTGTTGTACTCAATATCGAACACGACATTCTGAGCACCAAATTCCCCTAAAATGGGAAGAGCTTGTGCCATGTAACTGCGTGGCCAGGGCCAGGCTCCCAGCCTCTCGATGGCCGTATCATCAACATCGACCAAGGCAATGGCGGGGCTCTGAACGACTTCGGGGCGCAGGGAAAGGAAAAGGTCATACAAGCCCCAGTCCAAGTTATGGGAGAAGGGCGTGAGCGCAACCGCAAAAACCAGCAGTCCGATGCCCAGCGGAAGAACTGTCATCCACAATTGTTGCTTTTTCTTCAGATTAGCCGTTTTTTTTTCCATTCCCCATAGTGACACGAAAAATGTTCCATGGTATAGGGGATAATCCCCATTAGGAAACCTCATGAAAAAAATCTTCATTGTAGCTTTCTTGTGTTTGAGTCTTGGCTCGCTCCACGCCCAATCAGCCTCTGAAATGGAAGCTGTTCTGGCCGCTCCTGCGGTCACCTGGACCCAAGCCGCCTACTTCATCCTGATCGATCAGGACAAAACCCAGCAGGAATCACCCGGCGAACAAAGCTGGGAAGACTTCCGGTCCCAAGGCTGGATGGAACCGCTTCCAGACCCCACAGCCCAACCCACGGCCCAAGAGCTGTCACTGGTAGTGGCACGGGCCTACGGGTATAAGGATGGCTTTCTGTACAACCTGATGCCCTCCGGCAGATACGCCCTGCGCGAACTGGTCTTCGCCGGTGTGGTGCCCTCCAGTCTCGATCCGACAGGAACGGTCAGCGGCACCGAGTTCTTCAAAATCCTCGGCAAGGCTGGTAACTGATGAAAATCCGCATGGCTCTTGCCCTTCTGATCCTTCCCGTGCTGTCACTGGCTGCCTACGATTTCGGCCTCAACCTCACCGATGCTACCGCCTACAGCCAGACGGCCGACCAAGCCTTCAATCAGACCAACCGGGCCGACCTTTGGTTTGAAACCCCCATCGCTGGCGCCAAGTTCCGCGGTGAGGTGACCTACGACTTTGCGTTTGTCTGGACCTCTGCCAAAACCACGTTGTCACCCTACCGGTTCGACGTAGGTCAGTTTGACCTGAGCGGTATTCTGGGTCTTGCTGACTGGGGCGGCGCGGTCGAATGGGACCTGGGCCGGTTTACCATGACAGACCTGTCTACCTGGCTGGTGGCCGGCAAGGCCGACGGGGTTTCGGCAACCTACTACCGAGGCAACCTGAAGCTCGGAACCCAAGCCTTCTACACCGGATTGCTGATGAAGAAGAGCAGCCGGGTCAGCGTCACGGGACAGGACAAGCTCGACGCTGCCGACGATAAAATCCTGCTGGCCCCAAGCCGGGTGGTTTATTCGGTCAACTTTGGTATCCAGGAGTTTTTGCTCCGCCAGGACGTCGAGCTGGAAGTGCTGGGCACCAATGACCTGCGTGCCGATTCGGCCAAGGGACTGCACGCCTATTACTCCACCTTGCGGCTTTCGGGCCCGTTGGTGGGCCTGACCAGGTACAAAGTCGGAGGAACCGGACAACTGATGCAGGAAAGCTCGGGCCTCTCGATGGCGGCATTGGCCTTTTTGCAGACAACGACGAATCTCCCCTGGCAGTCGGCCAAACTCGTTGTGGATGCCCAGGGCTCGATGAAGCTCGGCACGGGAGCGCAGGGGTTCACCCCGGTATCGATGAAACCTGTCTCGTTGGTGGTTCCCACCCTGGGTGCGGGCAACCTGGTGGCAGCATCGGTAGACTTCTCGCTGAAACCGCTTCCCAAATTGACCGTGGGAGCCAAGGACGGGGTATTTGTGCGGGCCACGACTCTGACCAACCCGCTTCCCAACCCTAATATCAAGGCAACCGGTTTGTATCTTGGCAACGAGGTTCAGGCCTACGCCACATGGAAAGCCACCAGCGAGTTGAACTTGTCACTCAACGGCGGAGTCTTCCTTCCCAATCCGGACCTGATGGCCCCCGCCGTCCCCCTGATGTATTCGGTTGCATTTTCTGCCAACGCGGCACTGTAGGAGTCGGCCATGAAGAAATTGTTGTTTGTAACATTCCTGGCCGCCCTCGCTGGGGCAGCCTTCGGCCAAGAGGCCGTGTTTAAAGAAGTGAAAGGCAAGGTCGAGTACAAACTTGCCGGAAAGACCTGGCAGCCTGCCCAGATCAACGCGGCCATCCCCAAAGGGTCCTCGGTTTCAACAGGGTTCAAATCGAGCGCCGTGCTTCTGGTGAACGGCTCGCTTTTAATTGTGAAACCTCTGACCAACCTGACGATTGAAGAGATAACGAAAAACCAGGACGGACCGCAGACGACGGTGTATCTGGTGGCCGGCAAGGTGAAAACCGAGGTCAAGCCCTCGGTGGGTACCGAAGTCACCAACTTCACTGTGAAGAACCCCACTGCCACCGCTTCAGTGCGGGGAACAGGTTTTGAGTTCGACGGCGAGAGCATTCTGGTCAACCACGGCTCGGTGGAGCTGTTCAACCGTTACGAGATTGCGCGGTTTGTCGAAGGCGGCGAAATCGCCACCGCGGGGTCGGGCGCCAGCGTCCCTCCCCCCATTCCCGTCAAACCTCCGACGGCACCTGTTCTCACCGCCGAAGGGGGAACCGAAGAGGTCGACCAGGCCGTTGGCCAGATGAGCACCTCCCTTGGGCTGGAGGCTGACACCGAGTTTGAGACCGTCCTTGGTGCCCAGCTGAGCGACCTGAAAGGCAGCTTTGCCCAGTCGGCTCTCGATGATCTGGCCAGCGACCTGGCCCAACAAATGCGGGTGAGCACCGACGTCATCCTGGAACTGGAATGAGGCACACCATGAAACGATTCATCCCTGTAGTACTCTTGGCCCTTGGTCTTTTGACCGCCTGCTCTGGCCCGACCTTTGTGTTGGCCGGTAAAGGCTCGCTCATAGTGTCGGTCACCTCACCTCTTGGTGCCACAGCCGACTCCTCGCGCGCCTTGGTTGGTCTGGCAAAAGAAAACCTTTCCATGACCCTTTCGGGTGAGGGTGTCGAAACAAAAACCTTTGTAATGGAGCCTTCCAGTGAAAACGGAGTTTACAGCGCGGCCGTCGAAGCCCCCTTTGCTCAAGGCCTGACCATCAGTGTTACAGCGAAGGACACCGCAGGGAACATCTACGCCAAGGGTCAGACCAAAGTTGACATCCGCAGCGAAAACCAAAAAGTGAAACTCCCCTTGTTGCCCGCCATCACAGGCACCGAAATCAAGACCTGGAACCACTATGCTGACCTCTCCTCGCTACCGGTGGGCACCGTCGGCATCGTCCAGTTCACCCCGCCCGTTGCGGTGGCAACCAACTTCTCGGCCACCCTGACCGACGCCGTGCTGGCCGTGATGCGGGCCGATGGCAGCCTGGTAGCCAGGGGTGCCAAGTCGTGGAGCATGACGGCAGGTGCGACGGTGTACCTGATGTACGCGAAAACCGCCGAAACCGGCTCATTCAGTGTGAATCTTGCTGGTATCAGCAATAATAAAGCGGGAGCGTTCTACACGGCCTATATGGAAAGTCTGGCACGGCTTTTTACAGGCACACGTACAGAGGTTGGTAACACCAGGAGTACAACATCCACTGACGGTACCGTAAAATCCACCGGAACGGTGGACGCCGCCGGGCTGGAAACCGGCTCCTTTACCTTTATCAAAGCGGTCAATCTTTCGACGGGCTTTCAGGTAGATGGAACCGTCAGTGCCATCGATCAAACCATAGATGGAAAGAGCGTTAAGCTTATCAAGGGCCCTTTGACCATCACCGACGCTCAAGGGGTGACACACGCCATTCAGTTGGACTACTACGGCTCAGCTGCAGATCTCTATGACTTCTTCTTTGGATTGAAGGCGGGGTCGTTTGTTATCGACGGGGTGTCGTTTGACGTGGTTGGCCTAGCCGACTCGGTGAAGGGCACTATCAAGGCCGTTACGTATGTCGCTCCCATGACACAAGCTCAAGTCAGTGTCTTTGTTATCGCAGGTGCGCCGACTGCATATATTCCTTCTATCACCCTTAACTCACCGACAGGGATAACCGCCAATATCAGTGGCTCCACATTTAGCGATGTTTACGTCGCCAACACTGGTAACGGGACGATCACCAAACTCAGTATCCCCAAATCGAGCGGTACTGGCAGTGCCAGCACGTCTACTTCTCTCTTCTCGGCACCACGAGGATTGGCGTTTATGCCGGGCTCCAACGTTGTGGCGGTCGCCGAACCCACCAGAATTTCTACCATCGACACTTCGTTGACCGCAGGTTCGATCAGTTACAAGGTCGGTTCGACGGCCGGCTATGCCGATGGCATCGGTGCCGCAGCACTGTTCAATGGCCTGGGCGGCTTAAAGATGGACTCTGCAGCAGCCAACGGCTACGGCGCGGACATAGCAAACAACAAGGTCCGCAAGGTTTCGACCAGGGACTCGACGGTCACAACCTTGAACGGTACATTCAAAAATCCCGAAGACGTCGCGGTCGATATGGGCGGTAATGTGTTTGTCGCCGATACTGGGAATCATCGCATCTGGAAGATTCCCGCCGACGGCGGGGCACCGGTGCCGATTGCCGGAGCTACCGACAATAGCCCAGGGTTTGCCGACGGCGTCGGAGCCGCCGCAAAGTTCAGCGGACCGAGAGGAATTGCCGTCGACACCGTAGGAAACCTCTACGTGGCCGACACCGGCAACAACCGCATTCGGACCATCAAACCCGATGGCACGGTGGCCACGCTGGCTGGCACCGGAGCAACAACATTCCCTTCGATGTCCCCCGCCACTGGAGCCACGGCAACCTTCAATGCCCCGGTGGGTATCTGGGTGTACTTCGATGGCAGCAGTTTCGTGCTCTGGGTAACGGAACAAGGAAACAATCTGGTTCGACAGATCTACAAGCCCTGATTCCTGGTAGGAGGCTGACCCATAAGTTTGGGTTAGCCTCTTTTTTTATGCCCTGGGGAATTTACACAGGGAATTCGGTGGGTTTAGAATTCCCTATGCCCCGTCAAGCCGACCTGATTCCGCTGACGGCCATTGAACTGGTGCCCGAAGGCCACCTGGTCCGAGTCGTCGATGACGTGCTGGACCAGTTGGACCTCAGTTCTCTGATGGCCCGTTACGACACCGGCGGGGGAGCAAGCCGCTACCACCCCGTTATGCTCCTGAAGGTTTGGGTTTACTCCTACATCACCAAGGTTTACTCCGGCCGACAGATCGCCAAGCAACTTCGAGAGAATCTACCGATGCGGTGGCTGGCCGGGGCACAAACACCGGACTTCCGGACGCTGAACACCTTCCGAAGTTCTAAGTTGGCCCCGGTGATCGAGGAAGTCTTTGTCTCAAGCGTGCGATTGCTGGAAGCCAAGGGCTACGTCCAGTTCAAGAGCTATTTCGTGGATGGAACCAAGATTGAAGCCAACGCCAACAAGTACAGTTTTGTTTGGGGGAATGCCGTGGACACATTCAACAAGAAGATGGATGCCCAACTGCGAGCCTACGTAAAGGCTGCGATGGAGATCGCCAAGGCCGAGGATGAGGCTTATGGAGACAGGGATTTGGAAGAGATGGAGAAGCCGCTGTGGACCAAAGACGACATCAAGAAGCTGGGCCAGGAGTTGAACCGCAAGCTGTCCCAGTTGGAGAACAAGCCGTCGGAGCCCGAACGGGAAGAACGGAAAAAAAAACTCCGGACCATGGCCAAACGGGTGAACGGGGACTTTTTGACCCGCAAGAGTAAGTACGAGCAAGCCAAGCAGATCTTGGGCGGGCGCAAGAGCTACTCCAAGACCGACACCGACGCAACCTTCATGAGGATGAAGGAAGACCCCATGCTCAACGGTCAACTCAAGCCCGGCTACAACGTCCAGATCGGGACCGAGAACGGCTTCATCCTCGACTTCGCCCTGTTCCCCAATCCCACCGACACCCGGACCCTGAAACCCCATCTGGACCAGTTCGAGCGTCACCATGGCCGCCTCCCGCATACCGTGGTTGCCGATGCCGGTTACGGCGGCCAGGAGAATTACCAGTATCTGGCTGACAAAAATGTCCGAGCAGTGGTGAAGTACAACTGGTTCCACAAAGAGCAACGCAAGTCCTTCAAGAAGCAGATCTACCGTCAGGAGAACTGGCCTTACGATGAGGCCACCGACAGCTTCGAGTGCCCACAAGGACATCGGGCCGTCCTTGTCCGAGAGAAAGACAGCCACTCTGAGGGCGGCTACCTGCAACGATCAAAGGTCTATCGAGTCCAAGACTGTGAAGCCTGCCCGGTGAAGAGTCTATGCACCAAGAGTGAAACCAACCGGAGTCTGGAGGTGAACTGGACCCTGCGTAGACTCAAGGACCAGGCAAAGCAGCTCCTGATTAGCGATGAGGGAGTCCGACTGAGAAAACGCCGATGTGCCGAGGTCGAACCGGTGTTCGCCCGGATCAAACACAACGCTCGCTTCCGCCGCTTCCACCTCCGAGGGCTCCCCAAAGTGAGAACCGAATGGGGACTGCTGAGTCTGAGCGAAAACCTACAAAGGATGGCCCTCACCAGGGCATGAAAAAGGCCCCCGAAGGGGCCCTTCCCACGGGTCACTCCACGATCAGCCTCTTCCCTTGACTTTCCTGATACTGCTGTCTTGTTGACTAAATGCTAGAATTACCGACTGAAGAATGATTCTTTCTCTGAAATTCACCAAAAAGATTCCTAGCTCGGAGATTGATTTCCGCCGAAGTCATTGAAGAGTATTCTTTTGAAAGTTCATGCCGAATTTCATGAATTTCCCACAAGGTGTCATCTTCTTCACGCTTATAGTCGTTGTTATAGGTTTCCATATTTGTAGCCTCCAAATACTTCTGGCGATCCAATGACGACTTCCTGATATCCTTCAAGCAAATTGACCTCGTGAATTTTTCTAATAGGATTGAGGCTTACAATGTGCTTGAAATTCCAGGATACAAGGCTTTCGATCCGATTCTCGGTGGCAATCGCGATATGATAGGCGTCTTCCGTTTCAGAACTTGGAATTGCACCCTTGTCAATGTAGATCTGGGCAAGTCTTCGAGAGACATCCGTGATATCAAGGATCTCGATATCATACTGAACAAACAGCTCTAAAATATTGGTTCGTTTAGTCAAGTTGCTCATTCGACCGATTTCATCAATCGCAATAACAGAAGAAACCAGAACGAAATCGCTCAACTCATTCTCAAACCACTTTTGGGTCATCAACTGCCGCACAGGCTTGGAAGAGTCGAAGTAAGCGCTGGGTACCGAAGTGTCGAGGTACAACCTTGTTTTCATTCTTTTATCATGGAACAAGTGGATTATGTTGGCAAGGGTGGAAAAACCAAGCCTTCACACAGATCGAATTTGACTTTCCTGAGGCTCCGACTCAGATTTAAGCGCAAGGAGTCCCCCATGCTAGATTTCAGCCTTTCACTCTGGCCGTTTTTGGCCATTGGCTTTGCCAACTTCATCCTGAGCTGGCTGTATTATTCGCCTGCGGCACCTTGGTTCAAGGTCTGGGCCAAGAATGTCGGGATGGATCTGGGCAAAACCGAGATGACCGAAGAAGACAAGAAGATGATGCCCTTTCTGATGGGTGGAGCTGTGCTGTCGTCCTTTTTGCTGTCGTACGGACTGCAGGTCTTGGTGCATAGTGTGAAGGCAACCGACTTTGTTTCGGGAGCGGTGGTGGGTCTGGTCCTTTGGGGTGCTTTTGCCCTCACCCACAGCCTCAACACAATGTTTGAAGGCCGCAAACCGATTGTGCTGGTCATCAACCACGGGCACTACTTGGTCACTTACGCCGTGTTCGGCGGTATTCTCGCCGTCTGGAAATAGACCTGAGGACGGCGCTCACTTCACAACAATGAAGTGTTTGAGAATGCGCAGCAATTGGGCGGTTTTGTTGTAACCGTTGATCAGTGTTTCTACCAAGAAGCGCTGGTCCTTTCCACCCACAATACGGATATTGCTGACATACTGCGGCTGCGACGTTTTGTGGTCGCCCAAAATCTCCTGTACCCGTCCTGCCAGAGCCGTCAAAACCTTGGCTTCGTCCTCAAGAACGGTCATGGCCGTCCGGTTGAGTTTCTCCACCAGGGCCTTGGGCACCGAGGAAACCGGGGCCTTGCCTGTCAGGTACTTTTCGAGGGCAGGTAACCCAATCTTGGTATCGGTCTCGAGGCTGGCGTCAAAGGTCTCAAGCCGTGCCAGGGTTTGCTCCGCAGTAAACAGGATGTCGTTGAGTTTTTTGGCCCAGTCTTTATCGTTGAAAATACCATTCAGAACGACTTTTTTCACGGCGTCCAAATACCCGGCTTTGAGCACCGAAAAGCAGAAGCTCCGCAGAATCTGCAGGGGTTTGATCGCGTTGAGGGGCGGCAATCCCATGTCGACCAGCTGGGTGCTGGTCTCGGCGGTGTAATGCGTCAGGGGCAGCAGAGGTGTACCGGGGAACAGCTCGGCAATATCGCGTTCCAGCGTGCTTTCACTTTGCTCCCGCAAGGCCCGTTCCCGGTCGCGGGCAAAACGCTCGGCGAGAGTTGCCGAATAGTTCTGAACGTAGCGGTCGGCGAATTTTTGGGTTTCCAGAGGAACGGTGGGACTGGTCTGCACCACACGGATCAGCTGCATCAGAATGGGCGGTGAACAGGGCCCGCGAAACAGCACCCTCAAGCGGTCGAGCAACACGGCAGTTTTCTTGCGGTTTTCCGGGGCTTTCTGAGCGCTCAACCGTTCGAGCAGAAAGCCCAAAAGCTGTTCCACCTCGGGCCCCAAGTCCAGACCTTCCACGACGAAATAGAGGTCCAGAAGCTCAGCGGCAAGCGAAACGCCTTCCACAGCATGGTACTTTTGGGAGCTCAGCGAGGCATCGTACCCAAAACGTTGCAGCAGCGGCACCAGAGAATGGTCCACCAGAGCTTTGAGACGGTACAAACCTTCGAAGCTCTTCTGCACCCTTTCAGAATCCTGTTTGCGCAGGTCTTGCAGCAGGCTGTTGAACTCGGCCGTCACCGTCGCCATCTCCTTGGTGGCGTCGTCGGAACGCTCCAGGCGCTCTTTGATGGACTCATAGGAAAGGGCCAGACGGCGGTCGCTGATCTCACCGCTGAGAACCTGCTCCACCAGAAACTGCAGAGACAGATCCTGAAGCTTGCGGTCCTCGTGCGACAGTGTTTTGGCGAAAAGGTCGCGCAGGGGTTGCAACTGGGTATGGATGGAACCCCAGCTCTGGGCAAAGCCTGGAAGCACCTGCTCGGTTCGGGCGGAATACACGGGAGGATTGAGGTTCTGAAGCACCTCAACTTGCTCCCGCAACAGACGTTTGGCTTTCAACGCCTCCGGGTTGGGAGAGAAGAGTCCTTGAAAGAATTCAGCTATGCTATCGAAGAATCCAGCCATGGCCCCCACTGTATCACGGATTGCGCTTTTATCGGATTCCCGGTAGAACGAACCATGAGCAAGATTCGCCTCGCCGTGCTTTTTGGCGGTATTTCCGGGGAGCACGAGGTATCGTGTCTTTCGGCCGCTTCCATTTTAAAGAACCTGGACCCCGCCCGTTACGAAGTGTTGCCCGTGGGAGTGTCCAAGACCGGTCAATGGTACCTTCAGCCAGCCTGGAACGGCCGGGCCCTGGCGGTTATCGAGAACCCCTCACAGGAGGTGTCGGTTCACCCGGGCCGAGGTTTCTCGGTGGGGAGCCACCGGCTCGTCCTCGACGCCGTTTTTCCTATCACCCACGGAGTTCAGGGGGAAGACGGGAAGATTCAGGGCCTTTTGGAGTGCGCCGGGGTGCCGTACGCCGGGGCCGGGGTTCTTGCCAGCGCTCTGGGCATGGACAAGGCTTACGCCAAGTTGATTTGGGAAGCGCAAGGCCTGCCGGTGGTTCCGTCGGTGGTCGTGGACGAAAAAGAGCTGCAGACAGACTCCGAACGTGCCGCTGCCTACCAGCGCGCCGTCCAGACCCTGGGATCACCGCTTTTTGTGAAACCGTCCAACTCGGGCTCTTCGGTAGGGGTGACCAAGGTCTGCTCCCTGGACGAGTTTGGCCCCGCCCTGAAGGCGGCCTTTGCTGTCGACCGGAGAGTGCTGATCGAAACAGCCATCGATGCCCGTGAGATTGAAGTAGCCGTGCTCGGTGGTGCCGATGCGCGAGCCTATGGTCCCGGCGAAGTGGTGCCCACCCATGAGTTTTACGACTACGAGGCCAAGTACACCGATCCCGACGGGGCCGACTTGGTGATCCCGGCTGTGCTGGAGGCCGCCGTCTCGGCCCGCGTGCTTGAGCTGGCTGTGAAGGCCTACCAGGCGTTGGGTACCACAGGGTTTGCCCGGGTGGATTTCTTTGTTGGAAAGGCCAGCAAGGAGATCTGGATCAACGAGATCAACACCCTGCCCGGGTTCACCACCATTTCGATGTTCCCGCGCATGGCCATGCACGGCGGGATGACGTACCCCCAGGTTTTGGACGCCATTGTGGACCAGGCGCTGCTGAAATGAAGATCCAACCCTTTTCCCTCGCTGTTTTTTTGCTGGCAATCACCTTTACCACCACCGCTGAACCACGGTTCCGAGCCGATGACGGCAACTTGAGCCGTCTGGCCGACAACCCGGCGCTGTCCGCCGCTTCGGGAGACCTTTTTTCTCTCGGTGCCGGGTTCAACCCCGAGGGTGCCGATTGGAACGGTGCCGATTGGAATCGGGGCACCCACGACCTCAAGCTGGTTTCACCGCTGCTTGTTGTGGACTATTCCTGGAAGGGTTCCCACAATACTCTGGGACTCGGCGGAGCTCTTGGACCCTGGCAGGGTTTTTCGGCAGGGTACCGCCGCGAAACTTCGGACAACCAAGAAGCGCTTCACCATTTTGGAACCCTCTACCGCCCCTATGATTTCCTTTCGGTGGGTGCCACCCTCGACAATGCGTTTGGAAAAGCACCGCTTTGGGGCACGGGGCTGTCCCTGCGGCGCGACTGGTTGACCCTGAGCAGCGATGTTTCGTGGGCTGGGTCGACCGTGAACTGGGAGCGAGTGGGTGCCAGGATGGCCTGGCAAGGCTCCGATGTGAGGGTCTGGTTCGACCCTGCGACACGGCTTCCCGGTTTTGAGGTGACGCTGTCCTTGGGTCCCATGGAGACCTCGGCCTCGCCTACGAGGGTAGCGGCTGCCTTGAGGTGGTCTACCAACCGACCTGGTACGGTCACCATGGGGAAGGTCCTTTTCAAGCCCGACTCGAGCCCCGCTGTACCGTTTGGGCCTCCTGTCTGGAATGTCTCAGCCCTTCTGCTGGCCTTGCAGCAGGCAGCCGACAACCCCCAGATCGCTGTGGTTGTATTGGAGGATCCACCGGCGACGGGTGGTTTGGCGAGTGCCCAGGAGCTCCGGGCGGCCGTGGACAACCTGCGCAAGGTTGGAAAGAAAGTCTACATTCACGCCGACTCTTACAACGACAGTCTGGGCTTTCAAAGCTGGATCAGCGCTGCCGACCGCGTGAGTGTCGACCCGACAGGATCGGTGTGGCTGACTTCGGGGGGGTCGCGAAGGTTGTATTTCCGTGATCTGTTCGACAAGATCGGTGTGAAATTCGTCAACCTGGCCCCCTGGGAGACCAAGTCGGCCAACAATAGCTGGTCGTTCGCCTCGATGCCCGACGGGGAGCGGGCCATGCTGAAGCGGTTTCTGACCGACCGCGATGATTTGGCTGCAAAGGCGCTGGCTTCGGGCCGGGGTGACCGTTTGAAGGGCAATGCCGCTGACCTCGTGGCTCAGGGACCGTACCTCGTTGTTCAGGAAGCCCTGGAAAAGGGGCTGGTGGATGTTCTGGAAAACCGGGCGGACTTTGAAGAGTTTCTGGCCAAGGCGCACCCAGGTGCCTCGATGGTCGGGGACCTGCCGCCGCCGGTACAAACCGGCTGGGGACCTTCGCTGTTTCAAAAGACGGTTGCTCTGGTGCACTTGACCGGTGACATCGTGATGGGCCGGGGGCAGATGGGACAGAGCATCGGCCGTGCTGCCGCCGAAACCTTGAAGCAGTTGCGCGAGGATGCTGCCATCAGCGCCGTTGTCCTTCGGGTGGACTCCCCCGGCGGCGCGGTTCTTCCCAGCGATGCCCTGGCCGAAGAAGTGAAAAAGACCGTTGCCGCTGGAAAGCCCGTGGTGGTCGTGATGGGTGATGCTGCGGCCAGCGGCGGCTACTATTTGAGTGCTCCCGCCACCCGGATTTTTGCCCTCCCCGGCACGTTGACAGGGTCCATCGGCGTAACAGCGGCCCTTTTTACCGGTGAAAAAGCTCTGGAGCTGCTGGGGATCAGGGCCGACGGCGTCGATCTGGGGCCCAGCGCCGGGTTTGGCGACTGGACCCGCACCACCAACGAAGTCGACCGGGCGAAATGGGACGCCATGATCGCAGCCACCTACCAGAGATTTCTCGACGTGGTTTCACAAGGACGTCACCTGGAAAAGTCCCAGCTGGAACCTCTGGCAAGGGGCCAGATCTATACCGGGAGGGAAGCCCTCGCCCTGGGCCTGGTCGATGAGTTGGGCGGACAGAGCGAGGCCAAGGCCTGGCTGGAAAAAGAGCTCGGCGGTCCCGTCGAATGGCAGGAATACCATCCGGGAGAGGCCAACCCCCTGGCCGACCTTCTGGCCCCCTTCGCCGCGTCGCTGAAGCCGGCCGGGGCCCTTGATCTGGTGGTAGAACCCTGGGTTGACGCCTTCACGAGAGTGATGGCGCGGGGACCAGGGCCTCAGGTCTGGGTCGAAATCCCCTAGGAGACTAGAGGAACACAGGAACAGAACAGATTTCGGTCACCCCAGACGTTTTCCACCCGGCCCACTGACGGCCAGAACTTTGACTCTTTCAACCACGGGGCAGGCCAGGCGGCCTGCTGGCGGGTGTAGGGCCGGTCCCAGAGGTCGGCAGTGACGGCTTCGGCGGTGAAGGGTGCGTCCTTGAGCAGGTTGCGCTCGCGGTCGGCCCTCCCCTCTTCGATTTCCCGAATTTCCTGGCGGATGGCGATCATGGCCTGGCAGAAGCGGTCCAGTTCGGCAGGAGATTCACTCTCGGTGGGTTCGACCATCAGGGTGCCTGGAACGGGAAACGACAGCGTCGGCGCATGAAACCCGTAGTCCATCAGTCGTTTGGCCACGTCCTCGGCCTCCACCCCCGAAGTCGCTTTGAGCGGCCTCAGATCAAGGATGCATTCGTGCGCCACCCGGCCAGATGCCCCGCGGTACAGCACCGGGAAGTGCGGTTGCAGCCGTTCGGCCACTTCGTTGGCGTTGGCTATGGCCGTCCGGGTCGCCCCGGTCAGTCCTTCGGCACCCAGCAAAGCGATGGCGGCGTAGGGAATGGGCAACACCCCGGCACTTCCATAAGGGGCGGCGGATACCAGACCTGACCCGCTGCGAGGCGGCAGAAAGGAAACCAGGTGCGCGGCCACAGCCACAGGACCAACCCCGGGCCCTCCCCCTCCATGAGGAATTGAGAAGGTTTTATGGAGGTTGAGATGACAGACATCGGCTCCGATTGCCCCGGGGCTGGTCAGCCCCACCTGGGCGTTCATGTTGGCACCGTCGAGGTACACCTGGCCGCCGTGGTCGTGAATGATACGGCAGATTTCCACAATCGAGGCCTCAAATACCCCATGGGTGGACGGATAGGTGACCATCAGGGCCGCCAGATCGTTGCTGTGCTCGTCGGCCCTGGCCCTCAGGTCGGCAACGTCGACGTTGCCGCCTTGGTCGCATTTGACCGTGACCACGGTCATACCGGCCAGAGACGCGCTGGCAGGATTCGTCCCGTGGGCCGAGGTGGGAATCAGGCAGACTGTCCGGTGTCCCTGGCCCCGGGAGCGGTGCCAAGCCCGAATGGCCAGCAGTCCGGCGTACTCTCCTTGAGCCCCTGAATTGGGCTGCAAGGAAACAGCGGCGAAGCCCGTAATGGTGGCCAGCCAGCCTTCCAGACGTTGGATCAAGGTCAGATACCCCTGCGCCTGGTCGAGGGGAACGAAGGGGTGCAGCCCGGCAAATTGCGGCCATGTGATGGGCATCATGGCCGCCGCCGGGTTCACTTTCATGGTACAGCTGCCCAGCGGTATCATGCCGTGGACCAGCGAGTAGTCCTTGGACTGCAGCCGGTGAAGGTAGCGCATCATTTCGGTTTCGCTGTGGTAGCGGTGAAAAACAGAATGGGTGAGAAAGGCCGAAGTGCGGGTCAGCTCGGGGGCATACTGCGGGTCGACAGCGGTTGTCAGGGCACTCCAATCTTCGGCGTCGACAGACAATCCGAAGACAGCGGCCAGGTCGGTCAAGTCTTGGGCGGTGACGGTTTCATCCAGTGAGATTCCCACAGCCCCGTCGGCGAGGGCTCGCAGGTTGATCGACCGGGCGGCGGCGGCACCGAGTATTCGCGCCTGGCCACGGGGACCGGCGGTGACAACCATCGTGTCGAAAAAGGGGCCGGGCAGAAGGGAGTAACCCGCTCCGACCAGGGCCTGGCTTAAGGCCAAGGTCTGGGACCGCACCCGCCGGGCGATGGCCTTCAGACCTTCAGGACCGTGCAGAACGGCGTACATCGAGGCCAGTACCGCCAGCAGCACCTGAGCCGTGCAGATGTTGCTGGTGGCCGCCTCGCGCCGGATATGTTGCTCGCGGGTCTGAAGCGCCAATCGGTAGGCCGGTTTGCCGGCCGAATCCTTGGACACGCCCACCAACCGCCCGGGCATATCGCGCTTAAACGCCTCACGGGTGGCCAGAAAAGCCGCATGGGGACCACCAAAGGCCAGGGGAACACCGAAGCGCTGGGTACTGCCGACCACCACATCAGCACCGCATTCGCCGGGGGCTTTTAGAAGAGTGAGCGCCAAAAGGTCGGCGGCCACAACGGTGTGCGCTCCGGAGGCCTTGGCCCGCTCAAAGAACAACGTAGGATCGATGACCCGGCCCCGGGTGTCGGGATAGGAAACCAGTACCCCGAAGGTAGGCTCTTCAAAAGCATAGGTTTGAGCAGAACCGGTGATCACACGGATCCCCAGGGGCTCGGCCCTGGTTTTGATGACGTCGATCACCTGAGGGTGGCAGTCCTCGGACACAAAAAAGGTTGCGGCCGTCCCTCCTCGGGGCCGGATCCGCCAGCACAGGGTCATGGCCTCGGCAGCAGCGGTGGCTTCATCGAGCAGCGATGCCCCGGCAATTTCCATGCCCGTCATGTCGCACACCATGGTTTGAAAGTTGATCAAGGCCTCAAGACGGCCCTGCGAAATTTCGGCCTGGTAGGGGGTGTAGGCCGTGTACCAGCCCGCATTCTCCAAAATACCCCGTTGCAGCACCGCCGGCGTATGGGTTCCGTAGTAGCCCTGGCCCAGGTACGACCGCCAAACCTGGTTCTGGCCGGCCAGTTCCCTCAGATCCGCCAAAACAGCCGCCTCGCTGCGCCCCGGAGGCAGGGCCAGCGGACTGGTCAGCCGGATGGCCGCAGGAATCGTCTGGTCGATCAGATCGCTCACGACAGCTCCCCGTAGGCCGCAGGGTCCAATAAGGACTCCCACTCCCCCGCCTTGGAAGCCCGAATCTTGACGATCCAGCCCTTACCATAGGGGTCCTTGTTCACCTGTTCGGGCCCTTGGTTCAGCAGGGCATTCACTTCGACAATTTCACCGCTAAGGGGCAGATAAAGATCGCTGGCCGCTTTGACCGACTCGACCACACCAAAGACCGCTCCCTTGGCAAAGATGGTTCCGACTTCGGGAAGATCCACATAGACCACGTCACCCAGGGCTTCTTGAGCGTGGTCGCTGATTCCACAGACATACAGACCACCCTCGGGGCGGACCCACTCGTGGGAGGGCAGATAACGCGCTTGCTTGTCGATGTTCATAAGGGGCTCCTTTTGTAGAGGGGACGGCGGACCACAACAGCGGTCTTGGGTTTATCGCGGATCACAATGGCCAGGGGTGTACCCGGGGCCGAAAATTCGGGGGAGACAAAGGCATGGCCACAGGCTTTGTCGAGGGTGGGAGCGTACAGCCCGGCCACCACCCGGCCCACGGGGGTTCCATCGGGGGCGGTGACCACGCACCCTTCGCGGGGAATGCCCCCCTCGGTGAGTTCGAACCCCACCAGCTTTTTGGTCAGTCCGGCGGCTTTTTGAGCCAGCAGGGCGTCGCGCCCGACAAAGTCCTTGTCCAAGGCACAGGCCCAGCCCAGCCCAGCCTCAAGGGGAGTGGTTTCTTCGTCGATCTCGTGGCCATACAAAGAATACCCGGGTTCAAAGCGCAGGCTGTCACGCGCCCCCAACCCAATGGGACCCACTTCAATGCCCCGTTCCTGCCCCGAGGCCAAGAGGGTCTCCCAGAGGTGCACCGCTTGGTCAGCAGAGAAGAACAGCTCGACGCCGTCTTCCCCGGTGTAGCCGGTGCGGCCGACAAAAGCCTCGACGCCCGCGATGCGCGCCGTGAGGGCCCCAAAGCGGGGCAAGGTGTCCAGGGGTACGTCGGTCAGGGGTTTCAGCAATTCCAAGGCGCGCGGCCCCTGAACCGCCACCATATACGTGGCGTCGGACACGTCGCTCAGAACGACCTGACACCCAGCGGCGTGGTCGGTCAGCCAGGAAAAATCCTTGGCGCGGTTGGAAGCGTTGACCACCACAAACCAATCGGCAGGGCGGCGGTAGACAAACACGTCGTCGACAATGCGCCCTGTTGGACGGCAAAGAAGACCGTAGCGGCTCTGGCCCACCTCGAGTGAGGCTACGTCACTGGTCACCATTGTTTGAAGGAAGCTGGCAGCCCCGGGTCCGGTGACGGTGAACTGTCCCATGTGGTCGATGTCGAACAGTCCCACCGACCGGCGGACCAGCCGGTGCTCTTCCAGAACCCCGGGGTCATAGCGTACCGGCAGCTCCCAGCCGGCAAAGGGCACCATACGGCCGCCGTGGGTCGCGTGCCAGTCGTACAGTCGAGTCCGTTTCAGGTCTTCGTCCATGGCAACTCCTCGCAAAAACTGCCGGGAAGCCCTGTCCAAAGTCCAGAGGTGCTGTCTTCGCGGCAATTCGGGAGCCTGAGAGTTTCGGATCGGGTCTGGCTTGTCCCGTTCCTTGCCCCTTCGGCGGTCCGGTAGAAACCGGACACTCTCTCGCCACGCGTCATTCAGCCTATTCGATGTTCTTCTTGAGTAGCACGGAGGAAATTCCCTGTCAACCCTTTTTCCAGGACGCCTCTCTGTGGCATGATGCGCCATGGCCTTTGTTGTCTCTCTTTCCATTGTTCTTCTGGGTCTCGTTTTTGGAAGGCTGACCGGTCTCTGGCTGGTGGCGCGGGCACCCCAGGCCCGGGTTGAAACCCTGCGCCGCTGGTTTCAGATCGCGGCCCTGCTGGTCATCAACCCCATTGCCTTCACCGGCGCTCTTTGGGCCCTGCCCGCCCTCGACTTCCGCTTGATCTTTCTGCCCCTGGTCGGTCTGGCCACCTTTGCCGGGGCGTTTCTTCTGGGCTCGTTCGCCGCCCGCCGTCTGGGACTGGC
>JAIFLN010000199.1 GCA_020049045.1 Spirochaetota bacterium
CGCTGCCCATCGAGAAGGTTCCCCCTGCCGCAAGGACCAAAGGGAGGCGGGCCAGGGCGGCGTCGAGTTCCACGCCAAACCGGGCCTGGAACGCGATGGCGACCTCGTAACGTGCCCCCGCCCTCGAAGTCGGCGCGAGGCCACGAAGGGTCGTGAGAAAACCAACACGCAGAATCTCTTCCTCACGGGCAGTTCCCCTCCCACCGCTAAGGGTGGCGACCAAGCTCCGGACAAGCAGGTCCTCGCGGGACCATTGCGCCTCGGCGTCAACAAACTTTCGAAGCCAGTCTCCCTTGTCGGAGAACCGGACCCGGTCTATCAAAAGGTCGGTCAGCCGCGCTGCTTCGTCAAACGCGCCGGCCGCCCGCGCCGCTTCCAACGCGGCTTTCCAGCTTGCGGCTTCGGGAACCAGCTCCGGGGCCCGTGCCCAACCGGCGACCCAGGCCCCGGAAAGGTCGAGGCGGGGGCTAGGGTTGCGGGGTTCGGGCCGTGAAGCGTCCAAGCCGGGCAGCTGCTCGCCGGTAGAGGCATCGATCAGGCGCTGGTAGGTGCGGTACCCCGGAACGGTTACGTTGGGTAGCAGATCGGTAAGCACCAGCACATCAACCCCAAGGGCCGAAGCCAGGGCAACCCGCTCGGCGTCATCGAGCAGCGCCGTCCGCCGGTAGGTCAGCTGCGCCATCGCTTCGTCAAAGCCCGCCTCAAAAAAGCCCTTGCGGCGGACCGTGTACTGCCCACCGGCCTGCGCAAGCCTCGCCGAGTCTGCCAGCACACGGCGGGCAGCGGCGGGACCGTCCTTGAGGTTCAGTGAGACATAGGGGTCCACTACGAGCAGGACGGGCTTCTTATTCTGCTCCGCCGTGGTACAGCCGGTCAGGAGGACTCCGACTGCCACCAGAACTGCGGCAAAAAGCCCGCGGAACTTCATGGTCTCGGCTTTCTCTGCGACACCGTCAGAACCACCTGCACAGCCAGCAGGCCGGCCGAAACCACCGCACACAGAACAAACACCGTTGCCATCGACCAGGTCTCGCTCACCCATCCGCCCAGAATCGTGCCCAGAAACAACCCGATGTTCAGTGCCGCCTCGTGGATGGTCATGCTGCGCTCACGGTGAACGCTTCCTGCCACCCCATGAAAGAGGGCATAGCTGTACAGAAAGCTGAAAATCAGCCCCACAGCGGCAAACAGCAAGTAAAACTGCCACAGCTGCGAACCCCCGAGGAACAGCAGGGTCAGACCGATGAGGGCTAAGGTCGCCAATACCAAGGGCGTGAAGCGAAAATGCCAGAACGTCCAGCGACCCCACAGCTCAAAGCCCAGTGTGGCCACGGCCATGCGGACCAAGAGGAACGAACCGACCAGCGATTCGGAAAATCCAAGAGTTTCTCTGGCAAAAACCGGAAAGATAAACAGCAACGCCCCCGTCAGGAAGTAGGCGTTGATTCCTGCCACCCGGGCTTGGTAGCGCAGCGGAGTCGGTCCGGTAAGCTCAACATCGACGGCACCCTCCTGATTGGCACGCGGAGCCTGACGGTCCTTCATGGGGGAGAACAGCTTGGCACCCAGGGGCATCAGAAGTCCGGTCAGTGTCAGCAGCACCATGGCGACCACAAAGGGCAGACGCAGATCGGCCTCGACCAAAAGCCCCCCCAAGTAGGGTGCCAAAATGCCGCCGGAAGCCCAGCTGAAGTTGAACCGTCCCATGGTTCTTCCCAGGTCTTTGCCTTCAACCCCCCAGCTCAGCCAACCCATCATGCGGGGCCAGAACAGTGCCATGGCCATGCCGAATAGCCCGTGGAAAACAAAGGTCACGGTCCAGTCGGGAATCAGCAGGTACACGCCGATACACAGGGCCATGACCCAAGTCGCCAGCCAGAGGATGAAACGCGGATGCGGCTTTTTCCACGACAAAAAGGCGACGATGCCCACAAAATACAGTAGAGTCAACGAGGACGAAATCAGCCCGATGGCCGTCTTGTCGGCCCCGAACAGATCGCGGACATAGAAAATCAGGGCGTAGTTGACGATGCCTGATGAAACACTCATCAGGAACGCTGCGGCAAACAAAATCGAATGAAAACGGTAGCGGGAAACCATGACGCCAGTTTACCGGATTCCGTGCTGTTTCTGGTAGAGGTTGCGGTACAGTCCTTCGCGTCCCATCAGCTCCTCGTGCCGGCCCACATCGACAATACGCCCCTGGTGCAGCACCAAAATCTGGTCGGAGTGGACAATGGTCGACAGGCGGTGCGCGATGACCAGGGTGGTCCGGCCCAGCATCAGGCGGTCCAGAGCGTCCTTGATCAGCCGTTCCGACTCGGAGTCCAGGCTTGAGGTGGCTTCGTCAAGGATGAGAATTCGCGGATCACGCAAGAACGCGCGGGCGATGGTGATGCGCTGTTTCTGGCCGCCCGACAACTGGGCCCCGCGCTCGCCCACCTCGGTTTCCATACCCTGCGGCAGCGCCTGGATGAAGTCCCAGGCGTTGGCGTTGCGGCAGGCAGCTTCGAGCTCCGCCTGCGTGGCTTGCGGGTGGCCGTAGAGCAGGTTCTCGGCGATGCTGCCGCTGAACAAAATGGGATCCTGAAGCACCAGGGCGATGGGGCGGCGCAACGACTCTACCTGCAGGGTTCTCACATCATGACCGTCCACCAGCACAGAACCGCCGGTTACATCGTAGAAACGGGGAATCAGGCTGGTGATGGTTGTCTTTCCCGACCCGCTGGGTCCCACCAAGGCGGTTCTCGTACCAGCGGCGATGGAAAAGGAGACGCCATCCAGGGTAGGTCTGTCGGCATGGTAGGCAAAGCGCACGTCGCGGAATTCAATGTCACCCCGGCAGCCTTCCAGAGGAACCGCATCGGGTGCGCTCTGAATTTCAGGGGACTCATCCAGAATTTCAAAGATGCGGTCGAGGGCGGCCAGCGAGCTGGAGAAGATGGCGTTGAGCTCAGAAAACCGCTGGAGCGGCAGGTACAGCGGCCCCAAAAGCATGCTGACGGCCACCAAGTCGCCCACCGTGATGACGCCGTGGATAACCTGCCAACCTCCGTACAGCATCACGATCAACGGTGAAATCGAGGTGAGGGTTCCCGTAATGGATTGGTTGAGGCTGTTGAGAAATGAGGTACGCATCACCAGCGAGAACAGCTGGTCTGAGGCATGGTTGAACCTTCGGCCCTCCTGATTCTCCTGCCCAAAGGAATGGATGACCGCTGAACCCGCCACCTTTTCCTGAATGTGGCCCGACATGGTCTCCACCTCGCTCTGAACGCGGTGGGTCGACGCCTTGAGCTTGCCTCCCAGCTTGCGGAAAAAGAACAGATAGACGGGAAACGTGGCCAGGGTCACAAAGGTCAGCGAAACATCGATCTGAAAAAGGACGACAAGGATGACGATCAGCGCCGTAAAGTCCATCCAGACGTTGGTGAGGGCGTTGCCGACCAAGTCCTGCGCCAGCAGGGTGTCGTTCATCAGGCGTGACACAATACCGCCGGAACGGTGCCGGTGGAAGAACTGGGCCGACATCCGCAGCACTTTGTCGTACAGGTGGTTTCTTAGGGCGAAGATGGAACTTTGCCCCGCCTTGGCGGCAAAATAATGACGCACATACGTCCAGGGAGCCCAGAACAGGACAAAGACGGCAATCAGTCCGCCCAGGGACCAAAACAGCGTCGCAATCTTCTGGTCGAGGGACAGCTCGGGAGCCAGAAACACATGGTCGATCAGGTTTCTGATCACCAGGGGGACGGCCAGGGGAACCGTGAACTTCACGATTCCCCCCAAAACAGCCAGAATCACATACTTTTTAAAGGGGGCTACATAACCGAGAAACCGTACAAACGGAGAGGCCATGCCCTCACAATAGCACTTGGTAAGGGTCCTCGACCATCCTCTTAAATTCGGTCAAAAAAGCCGCACCGACAACTCCGTCCACCACGCGGTGGTCGCAACTCAGGGTGACTTTCATGATGCGCTTCACCACAATGCTGTCGTCCTCCGCAACCACAGGAGTCTTGATGGTGGCACCCAGAGCCAGGATGGCCACGCCGGGAGGGTTGATGATGGCGGTGAATTCCTCGATGCCAAAGCTGCCCAGATTGCTGATGGTAAAGGTGGCACCGGTGTATTCCTCGGGTTTGAGGGCGTTGCCACGGGCCCGGTCGATCAGATCCTTGAGCTCGGCTTCGATCTGCAAAATGCCCTTGGAACCGGCGTCTTTCACAATGGGGGTGATCAGACCGTCGGGCTGGGCCACGGCGATTCCAAGATCAACGCGGGAGTGGTTTTGGATGAACTCACCTTCCCAGCTGGAGTTCAGGGCCTGGTGGCGCTTGAGAGCCTCGGCCAGGAACTTGAGGATGAACGGATTGAGACCCACCTTCTCCTTACGTTTGGCGTTGATCCTGTCGCGGGCTTCGAGCAGGCTGTCCATCTCGATGCCCAGCGTCAGGAAAAAGTGCGGAGCGGAGAACAGGCTTTCGCCCAGGCGCTTGGCGATGATCTGGCGTTTCCGGCTGACCGGTACCTGGTCGTCGTTGAGCGCCGAGGAACCCAAAGAGGAGGGTGCGAACGAACCGGCGGGAGCAACCGCAGCAGCGGCCGCAGGGGTGAAATTCTCCACATCGGTTTTGATCACCCGGCCGCCAGGACCGGAACCGGGAATGGCGGCTAAATCGATCCCCTTATCGGCGGCCAGCTTGCGGGCCAGGGGTGAACTTTTCACACGGCCACCAGAAACAGCAGCCGAAGCAACGGGAACGGCTGCGGCCGGGGCCTGTTTGGCAGGAGCCGCTTTGGCAGGGGGCGGTGCTGCCGTCAGCAGACCGGAAATGTCTTCCCCGGGTTCCCCGATAACGGCAATCATTTCGGCGACCCTGGCCGAGGTCCCGACCTCTTTCACAATGGCGAGAAGGGTCCCCTCCTGACTGGACAGATAGTCCATACTGGCCTTGTCGGTCTCCACCTCGCACAGCGGATCCTCCATCTTGACGATGTCACCGACCTTTTTTTTCCACTGGAGAATCGCCCCTTCTTCCATGGTGGGACTCAGGGCGATCATAAATACCTTTTCAGCCATAACGACCCTCCTCAGGCCCGGTACAACACACGTTTTGCTGCCGCCACGATCTTGGCCACGGTCGGCTGAATTTCCAGCTCCACGGTGTGGTTGTAGATCATCGGCACATCCTCACTGGCCACCAGCTCGACGGCGGCGTCGAGGTCGTCGAAACAGTCCTTCATCACCTCGGCCTGAATCCAGCTTCCCACCGAGGCCTTGGGCCAGGCCTCATCCACAACGACGGCCCGGTTGGTTTTGCGTACCGAGGCGTAGACGGTTTCTTTGTCGAGGGGAACCAGAGACCGCAGATCCACCACCTCGGCGTTGATGCCTTCCTTGGCCAGCTCCTCGGCGGCATGAAGGCACATCAGAACCGGCTTGCTGAAGCTGATGAGGGTGACGTCGGTGCCTTCGCGCTTGACGTCGGCCTTGCCGATCTCTATGAGGTACTCTTCTTCGGGCACTTCGCCCTTGTGACCGTAGCTCATTTCACTTTCCAGGAAGATGACGGGATTGTCGTCGCGGATGGCAGCCTTGAGCAGACCCTTGGCGTCGTAAGGGGTTGAGGGTGCTACCACCTTGAAGCCTGGAACATGAACAAAGTAGCTGGCAAAGCTCTGGCTGTGCTGGCCACCCAGATACTCAGCAGGGCCGTTGGGACCACGCACCACCATAGGGCACTTGAACTGGCCGCCCGACATAGAGCGGTATTTGACGGCGTTGTGAATCAGCTGGTCGATGGCCAGAAGTCCAAACTGGAAAGTCATCCATTCGACCACCGGGCGCATTCCAGCAAAAGCAGCACCGACGGCGAGGCCGGTGAAACCCAGTTCGGTGATGGGTGTATCGAGAACACGGTCAGGGCCGTATTTGTCGAGAAGCCCCTTGGTGACTTTGTAGGCCCCGTCGTACTGAGCGACTTCTTCGCCCATAACGACAACACCAGTTTCGCGGGCCATTTCTTCGTCGAGAGCCTGTCGCAAGGCCTCCCGAAAGGTAATGATTGCCATAGTTTTCTCTCCGTTGATCAGGCGTAAATGTCGGTGTACATCTCTTCCAAGGCGGGCTCGGGGCTGTTCTCCGCAAACTCGACGGACCGCATGACCACTTCCTTCAGCTGCTTGTCCATTTCCTTGTACTGTTCGTCGGTGATCAGTTTGGCCTCTTCCATCCGGGCTTTGAGCAGGACGATGGGGTCCTGCGCTAAGAACGCCTCGGTCTCTTCCTTGGTGCGGTACTTGGCCGGGTCGCTCATCGAATGACCCTTGTAGCGGTAGGTCTTGATCTCGAGGAACGACGGCTGGAACTCCTTGCGTGCCGTATCCATGGCGTCCTTGACCTCTTCCATCACAGCGATCACGTCCATGCCGTCCACAATCTTCGAGGGGATGTCGTAAGCCTGCCCCTTTATGTACAGATCGGTTACGGAACTCGCGCGGTCCACCGAGGTGCCCATGCCGTATTGGTTGTTTTCGCAGACAAAGACGACGGGCAGCTTCCAAATGGCGGCTAAATTCATCGCCTCGTGGAACGCTCCCTGATGAATGGCTCCGTCACCGAAAAATACGATGGTCGCTCCGCCATCTTTCTGATGCTTCTGGGCGAAGGCAGAACCCGTGGCCAGGGGAATTTGACCGCCGACAATGCCGTTGCCGCCCCACATGCCCTTGTCGTAGTCGAACATGTGCATGGAACCACCCTTGCCCTTCGAGCAGCCGGTGGCCTTGCCATACAACTCAGCCATCAGGGATTCGGGAGACAACCCGAGGGCCAGCGCGTGACCATGGTCACGGTAGCCGGTCAGCAGCCGGTCCAGTCCGCGTTTCATTCCAGCGGCGGCACCGGAACAGACGGCTTCCTGACCATTGTAAAGGTGGCAGAACCCACCGATTTTCTTCAGCCCGTACATCTGACCGGCCTTTTCCTCAAACCGGCGAATCAGAAGCATTTCCTTCAGCAATCCGTGCAAAAACTCTTTGTCATAACCCTTGATGGGACGCACTCTCTTCTCCTTTCACATGGATAGAACGATCTGGGCTTTTTCGGCGGTCTTCGGATTGAAGTACTCCCCGCTAAGCAGGCGCGTTTCGAGGACGACGAGGTCCGATGGATCATTGTTCAGCCGCCAGAACGTTTCCAGACCCTGACCGATTTCTTCGAGCAGTTCCGACTTGAAACGGGGATCTTCAATCAGGGTGATGGTACCCCGGAAAGAAAAAATCTCCCTGGTTTTATGACTGGTGAGCATCCAGCTGACCTGGGGATGAACCACCAAGTCCTTGACCTTGGGAAAGCTGGCGGCGGTGACGGCATACAACACGTCGTTGCGCCCCTGAGTCATCGTAGGAGTCATATAACGCATGGCCGGATAACCGTCGGTGGTGACGGTAGCCAGCAAAGCCTGGGGACTTTCTTCCAGCAGCTGCCGGAACTTTTTCAGTAGTTCGTCGTTCGTCATGTTGCCTCCCTGGGAATATACTCAAAATACTCCGGATCAAAGAACCATTTTCCGAGTATTTCACTCGTATTATCGATTCGTCCTTCGCGCACGCTCACCCGCACGGGTCCTTGCTTCGTTTCCCCCTCCCAGGTAAAGGGCGGGGTCTGGCCCCAAAGCCATTGCGGCGAACGCAGTTCCTGTGCCCGGGCCGCCACTCTCGCCTCAAAGGCGGCATCTCCGTGGCCGCCCCCTGCCACCGATCCGAACTGCCGGGTGAACTGCTCCACTGCCTGCTCAGGGTCAATGCCCAAATTGACCACCGCCATGGGCCGTGAGGCCACGCCCACCCATTCGAGCAGGGTGCCGGTGGGGCCCAGCACCCCGTGAAGGTCGTCCAGACGTGCCCGACAAAGCAGGGTGCCATGGTGCATCACCCGATCACGGCGGAACAGATAAGCGGCTCCAGAAACTTTTTTCTCCCCTAGCAGCAGGTCACCCTTTTCACCGACTTCGAGGGAAAATCCAAGCGGTGAAAGCGCCTGGGCCACCGCTGTCGATACGGCAGCCCTGTCGTAACCCTCTTTCGGCCCCAAGTACGACCAGTTGAGATTTCCTTCATCGTGCCAGACAGTGCCACCGCCAGAAACCCGCCGTATCACGGGAACCCCGCGTCGAGCGGCTTCGGCCAACCGCACTTCTCTCAAAGGATTCTGATGTTTACCCATCACGACGCAGGGACTGTTGATATAGAGGATGAGGGCGGAGGTTCCTGGAACCAGGTCGTCGAGGAGCAGTTCCTCGCGGGCCAGATGGTCCCAGGGGTTGAAACCCGGAAAACGGAACACAGTGGACACTGTCATAAGGGAAAGCCTAATGCGAAAAACACCGGCGGGCAACGACGTAACTTAACCTGAGGCCCGATTGTTCCGTTCATAGAAAGATGAAAGCCCTTTTGATCAGCCGCCCCGGCGATTTCGGAGTTCTCGAGGACCACTGGCCCGCCGACCCGTTGTTCCTCCCGCTTCCCGGGGGCACGGTTCTCGATCTCCACGAAGCCTCCCTTCTCGCGCTGGGAATCACCGAGGCGAGGGTGCTTCGTTGCCATTCCGTAGGCAACCCTCCGGATTTGGCCCCCCTGGAAGAACAACTGCAAGGCCGGCGCTTGGCCTGGTCGGTCCGAGCCTGGCCGGAAGGCCCCTGGCCCAATGGCTGGACTCTCTCAAAAGCGCTGGCTCAACAAGGCTGGTTTCTCAAGGACGAAGAGGCCCTGATTTTCAATGTTCCCACCGCAGACCCCCGAGGATGGACAGGGCCCAAAGTTCCTTCCGGATTCCCGACCACAGAAGCGCCTTCCCGCATACCGCTTTGTTGGGAAGCTTCGGGAAAACTGGTGAAGTGGGAGGGTCCTGTGGTGTCGCTAGGCGGAACCAAGGACTTTTTCCGGGCCTCAATACGGTTCCTCGAGACCCTGCCCCCCTCGCCCCTCCGCCTTCAAGGCATCCACCGGCAGGCGATTCTCGAAGTACCGCTGTCGCTGGGGCTCAAGGTCCGCGCCGCCGCCCACAGCCATCTCGGCCCCCTGGTACAGCTAGCCGCCGGAAGCCGGCTGAATCCTGGCTCGTCCCTTATCCGCACCCTGGTTTTGACACCAACCCACTTTCATCGCGACCTCGCCCTCGAAGACAAAATCGTCGTGGGAGAGGCTGTTGTGGAACCCTTGAGGGGCGAAGTAGTGACCTTACCGACGGCTTGAACTGGCAGGAAATTTGAACAGCACCGTTGCCGCCAGAACGCTGGCTACCAATGAGGCCAGTACGATACCCAGTTTAGCCTGTTCGGCCCAAAGTGACTCTCCAAAGGCCAGCCCTGTAATAAACAGTGACATGGTAAAGCCGATTCCGCAAAGGAATCCCGCCGCAATCACCTCCCGTTTGCCCATTCCTTCGGGTAGACGGGCCCACCCCAGCCAGTGGAGAAGCAGGGTTGCTCCGACAACACCAATCCATTTTCCGACCAAGAGTCCCCAAAAAACTCCCATTGAGACCGAACCGAACATCGATTGCACGGCATTGCCGTCAAAACGGATGCCGGCGTTGGCCATGGCGAAAACCGGCATTACCACAAAGTTCACCAAGGGTCCTAAGGACCGCTCCAACCTCTGCAACGGTGTATCTGCCGAGAGCGCCAGTACCTGAATCCGATCCAGAGCCTCGGCCTGCTCAGGCTCCAGCAAAGTCACCTTTTTGGGGGGTATTTTCAGGAAATCCTCGGTGAGTGCCTTCAACTTTGCTGTGAAGGTCACCTCATCGATTTTGGTGCGGGCGGGAATGGTGAACGCGATCATCACCCCGGCAATCGAGGCATGAATCCCGGACGACAGGAAGGACAGCCAAATGCCGAGGATACCCACCAAGGCGTAGAACAACGGCTTCCGGACTCCCAAAGCGTTGGCCCCGATCAAGACCACAAGAAAGAACAATCCGACACCAACGTTGACCAGATCGATGTGCGAGGTATAAAAAAAGGCAATGACCAGGACGGCCCCCAGGTCGTCGGCAATGGCCAGAGCCGTTACAAAGACCTTGAGGGAGAGGGGAACCCGGGAACCCAGCAGCGCCATAATACCCACAGCAAAGGCGATGTCGGTGGCCATCGGGATACCCCAACCGGCGGTGGTCGGTCCTGTGGAATTGAAGGCATAGAAGATCAAGGCCGGTACCACCATGCCACCCAGCGCAGCCCCCAGGGGAAGTGCTGCCTGCTTGATGTTCGACAGGCTACCAGCCAGAAATTCCCGTTTGAGTTCGAGGCCCACCGTAAAGAAGAATAGTGCCATCAGCCCATCATTGATCCAA
The DNA here is from genome assembly GCA_020049045.1 of Spirochaetota bacterium. Classification (GTDB taxonomy): domain Bacteria; phylum Spirochaetota; class Spirochaetia; order JABEVK01; family JABEVK01; genus JAIFLN01. The sequence continues at coordinate 10,361 of JAIFLN010000199.1, forward strand.
TGAAGGAGACTGCTGTGGACTTTCCAAGTCCCCAGCTCAATGCCGAACTCCAGGTGCCAGAACTCTGTCCAGGCACTGGAAGCGGGGGAATTGGCCACGACCATAGCGACCAGCGCACTGGTGAGCAACAGAACGCCGGCGGAAACCGGCGAACCCATAAAGTTCATAAGAGGATTATCTCGAGAAGGGGAAGAGTTCATGGCACCTAAGATAGCCACCAAAGGCCGGCAAGGCAAACCGGACCTTCGTTGTTTTACCGGTTGGTTGAGCGCCAGCGGCTGCCGTGAACCCGAATATCGTGGTAGGCCACTTCCTCGGTCTTGGCCACCAACAGTTCCGCTTGAAGGGCCTCCCGGTTCAAGAGGGCGGTGATCATCGACAGAACCTGGAGATGCGGTCCCTCCTCGCCCTTGGGGGAGAGAATCATGGCGAAGAACTTCGTCGGTTGACCGTCCATGGCGGCAAAATCAGTGCCTTCACGGCAGACGCCTAGGGCCATGACCATTTTGTCGACGGCCTCGGTCTTGGCATGGGGGGTGGCGATACCGCGTCCCAAGCCGGTGGTCATGGACGCTTCGCGTTCCAGGACGTCGGCCAGCACACGCTCGGGGTTCTTGAGGTCGCCGTTGTGGGCCAG
>JAIFLN010000057.1 GCA_020049045.1 Spirochaetota bacterium
ACCCTCGACCTCTTCACCCAGTTTGATTTGTTTGCCAAATTCCATAAAACAACCCTCAAAGACCGGTCGGCCTTTCCCGCCTGGCAGATTATTCAGCTGGCGACCAGCGGTGCGGCGGCGGCTCTCGGCCTCGCCGACCTCATCGGTTCGATTGAACCCGGAAAACGCGCCGACCTGACCTTGATTGAGACTCGTTCTGCCAATATGTTTCCGATCTTTGACCCGTACTCGGCGCTGGTTTACAGTGCCAAGGCGGCCAATGTCGACTCGGTGTGGGTCAACGGTCGAAGGTTGGTCAGCGGCAAACAACTGACAGAACTTTCGCTGGAAGCCTCCCGTTCCGAGTTGGAAACCCTGATGGGGCCTTTTCGAAAAGCAGCGTGCCAGGAGGCAATATGACCATTCTAACCGGCGTTCTTCTTGCTTTTGTTGTTCTCGAAGCACTCAACGTGATCATCCTGTATTGGTTTCCCACCAGCGACAAGGGAAATTCGGTGGGAATGTTCCAAGCCTGGGAGAAGTCCAAAGCGGACCCCGAAGTGCATGCGTTTGTCCGTTACCTGGTGAACTGGGTAGCGGGCACCAAGCTGATTTTCCTGGCACTTCTGGTGGTTGTTATGATCGTTGGAAATCCGATCACCCAGCTTCTTTCACTGGTAGCGCTGGTTTTTACCGTGGCAACCTTTTACTGGCGGCTGTACCCCATCATCCGCCAGCAGGACAAAGAAGGGAACATTACTCCTGCGGGATACTCTCGAACCCTAGCCTTGATGATCGGCGGGTTCCTGATTGTCTTTATGGCTGCTCTCGTCGTCTACGCCGTTTTTCCCGGCTAGGAGCCAACGCACGGATTCTTGGATCTGTTTCCGGTAAGGGGTGTTGAGAAACGCTTCCACAGAATGGCCGGGCATGAAATACACCAATTGACCCTGCCCATAGGCTGCGGTCCATGCCGCCGGATACCAAGATCCTTCGTGTTCATATTCGCAGAACATGGTTGTTTGCCCGGGGTTTTCAAACTCAAACCGGTACGGTTCTTCCTGCATCATCCAAGTTGCCGAAGCGGTGCGGAATTTCAACGGTCCGGCCAGGGGGTGTCCCGTAAACCGCGCGCCTACCAAGCTCACGAATTCTGGGCGGCTTTGGTAGCAAATTCCATTGTGCAGCACCAAAAGCGCGCCGCCCTTGTCGACAAATTTCAACAGCGATGCCAACGGGTTGTCGGCAAGGGGCTGTTCCCACGTATCAGCATAGCAAACCAAAAGACGAAACGGAGTATTGTCGAGAAAGGAAAGCTGTTCGGAGTTTGCGATGATGGTCAGCTCGCAAAGCTCGGTGAGGATGCTGGTGAGTTCGTCCTCAACGGGGCCGAGGGGATGGTACGGCGCGTTCTCGCGGGTGCCAATGAGCAAGGCAAGAGGTTTTACCATGGGATGGTTTCTCCTTCGGGTCCCCAAAAAGCGGGAACCTCACTGGAAAGGAGCTTGGCTCGTTCCACATTGGCAAGCAGTCGTTGCGCGGCTTCCCTGGGGGACAGACTCCCCGTCAAATCTTCGGTTCCCCTCATAAACGTTCTCACGTGCCCAGGATGGCAAACCACCACCTGTCCGCCATACCCCCGCAACAGGCGGTGAAGCAAGACCGACTGCATATTGAGAGCGGCTTTTGACATGGCATAGGCGTACCAGCGGTCCCTCCAACAGGTTCCAATGGAACCAGCCTCAGAGGAGACATTGACGATTTGTTTTTCCTGGCCTGCCAAAAGGAGGGGGAGAAACGCCTGGCTGACACGGAGCGCCCCCAGGGTGTTCACGTTGTAGACCCGCAGCATTTCCTCGAAGTCCAGAGGTTCCAGAGCCGAGCGGGAGGTATCCCCCAACACGGCAGCGTTGTTGATCAGCACATCGAGGTGATCGGTTCTGGCTTGGACTTCGACGAGCGCGTGAGCCACGCTTGTGTCGCTGCTCACATCCAGGTGGATTCGGTGGAAGCTCCCCGTGCCTTCGCCAACGGCCTGCAAAACACCGGCAAAAACCTGGTGGCCCCTCTCAGCGAAAAGGGTGGCGATAGATTCACCCAAACCTCGATCGGCCCCTGTAACAAGCACGTTCATGGTTGGCTCAAGGCGGCCAGAACAAAAACCAGCGGCGAGTTCCAGTAGATGGCGACTTCGTTGGTGGAGTAGCTGGCCGAATCATCCAGAAAAGCCTTGGCGGGGGGAAGCCCGGCCAGACTGCTTTGGGCGATGGGATCTTGAAGATCGGAATTGGGGCCCCCCGACACCATGCCCGGTATGGGCCGAAAAACTCCGGCAGCCAGCGAAGGCCGGTGGTGAGGGTTTTTGACAGAGTTGCTGCCAAACCCCGTCACGTAAGAAATACCCAGGGCGTTGCTGCCCAACAGATAATGAAGATTCTCAAGGGATGCCGAAATATCGACTGTCGCATCCAGTTCGTGGGCTAACATCAGGATCATCGCTTGGTCGAGAACGGTCATATTGCTGCCCCAGTGAAAATCCCCCGTACGCATCATGGTGCCGCTTGGCGAATCCCTGGCCGTGTCTTGAAGGTCAGCCACACGGGCATTCAAAAGGCGCTGCGCCTTGAGGCGCGTGTCTTGATCCACCAGAGCTTTTTCGGCAAAAAGGAGGCCTGCCACACTGAACATTCCCGTGTCGGCCCAACCAAAGCTATCGGCTCGGAAGGAGGAATTGCCGGCCTCTTTTTTGACCTCAGTGGCAAAAGCGGTTTCGCCCGTCGCCCGCAACAGTTCCACAGCCATCCAGAGGGCTTCATCCTGCCCTTCGCCGTCACCGTATTCCCCTGTCTGGATTCCGGCAGGGCTGGTAAAGGGTACAAACGGGTGCGCCTTGGTCCAAGCAAAGGCTTTTCGAGCCGCCGCCAAACACGTCTTGGCAAAGGCTGGATCTGCGGTTTTCCAGACCCGCGCCGCCATAGCCATAACCGCACCAAAGTCGGCCGTAGCAGTAAACGAGATGGGGGAAACCACCAGGGTGGTCAGGTCATAGTCCGGAGACACGTCCATGCCAGGAAAATTGCGGCCGGTCAGTTTGTGGTAGACCCCACCATTGGCCGGATCCTGCATGCGGAGCAACCAATCCAGTTCAAAGCGGGCCTCTTCCAAAATGCCCGGTACCGCCTGGGGCCACAACTCCCAGGTCAACAACAGATGCCCCACCGTGATGGCCCCGGGAACAACGTACTTACCGTAATCCCCGGCATCGTGCCAGCCGCCGTCGGCTCGGAGCGTTTTATTGGTGCCCCAAATTTCTGCTTCATCCAGGTGGCAGGCCGCATGATAGAAATCGGCTTCGAGGTCTGTCCCCGTTTCCACACCACAGCGTTGATAGGTGAGCATTTTCAAACTGGCGGTCAGCAGTTCCTGGTAAACCTGTTCTCCTAGGGTAAAATCCGACGAGCGGCCCACCCCTGGTACGTCCAAAAAGTACTTGCCAGGCTGACGCCATGAGGAAAAGTCCAGCGCCCCCAGCAACTCACCGCTGTTGGGTTCCAGCACCGGTGCCGTGCTGAGGCCACTGAGCACCGGCTGACCCGTGCCCGCGTCCACCAAGCGAAAGGCTGTCTCAGGGCCGGTAAACCGCGCTGTTTTGGCATCGCTGGGCCGGTAGCCGAGCTGATTGATCCAGATCCTCTTGTCACCCACCCGTCCCTCACTTTGAGAAAAAACAGGGGGGCTCAACGTGGCAAGAAGACAAACCAGGGTGATCCACTGATACGCTTTCTTCATCGCCATCTTTGCCCCCCAACAGAAACTTAGTACTTGATCTTGTTCGCAGCCAGCCAAGCGTCATACTGCTTTTGGGCTTCGGCAAGAACCTTGTCGAGGCCCGAGGCCTTGAACTTGGTCAGGGCCTTGGGCAGCTCGGTGGCGGGATCAGTCGAGCCGGTTTCCAGGCCGCCCATGAACTCGGCCCACACATTCTTGATCGCGGTGACTTCATTCTTGACCTTGGAGATGTCAAAGTCAAAACCCAAGCTCTTCAGGGGCAAAGCCTTGGCGTTGTAGTCCAGGAACATTTGCGCCTTTTTCGGGTTCTCGGAAACATCAAGGTAGTTGATGAAGGTGTTGCCGAACATCCAGGGGGTCCCGACGTTGTACTTGTCCTTGTCGGGACCGGCCTTGATCATGGCGGCTCCGGTGGCGTCCATCTTGTCGGTCTTGACGTAATGCTTGCCTTCAATGCCCCAGTTGATCAGGTTGTTGAAGTACGGGTCGGTGTTGAACAATTCGAGCACCTGCATCGCCTTTTGAGGGTTCTTCGACGTGCGGCTGATAGCCTGGAGCGAACCGATGGTTTCGCGGTTGGTCATGACCACGGGGGTGATATCGACCTGCACCCAGGGGTAACCGGTTGCCATCGAGACTTCGGCATCCTTGCCGGGCTTGAGCGACTTGATGGCGGCGAAGACCTTGCCGGCCTTCTCGTCGGCATTGTAGTCCGTGACAGCAGCGGCATCCTTGCGAATGTAGCCGGCCTTGAAGAACTTGTTCATCGTCGTGTACAGGGCCTTGGCTTCGGCGGTGGCAGGCATAAAGATCACCTTGCCGGACTTGTTGGTGTTCAGCAGCCCGATGCCGAGGTTGTCGTCGGCAAAGAGGTCCGGGTCGAGCAGACGGGCGGGGTTTTCACCGACGACCGACTCGAGCGGATACACTTCGGGTTCATTGGCCTTGATCACCTTGAGCAGAGGTTCGATGTCCTCGAACTTCTTGATTTTGCTGATGTCGAGCTTGTACTTGTCGACCAGGTCCTTGCGGATCAGGAAACCCCAGTTATGGGCCTTTTCCTTGTTGGCAGGGATGGCGTAGTTCTTGCCGGCGATGGCCGAACCGCTGACGAAGCTCTCGCCCAGCGCCGCCATGGTTTTCGGGGCGTATTCCCTCGACAGTTTCGTGATATCCAGGAACGCACCGCGCTGGGCGTTCAGCCGGAAGTTATTGGTCCAACTCGCGGTGAAGCTGATATCGAAGGGCTGCTGCGAAGCGATAATTTGCTGCATTTTGCCGTCATAGGTTCCCCAGTCAAAGGTGACCAGCTTCAGCGTCGCGTCCAGATTCTTTTCCGCCAAATATTTGTTGGCGGCGTCTTGCACCGCGGCGATATCGGGAGGGGTCCCGTTACCGATCACGTACCAGACGACTTCATACGGCGCGGCCACGGCGGACACGGCCGAGACTAGGCAGAATGCCAAAACAGACAAGAGCGTCTTCACTCTTTTCATCTCTTTCTCCTCGAAACAAGCTTTTTTTGACACGCAAACTGCGTGCTGGAAACCAAAAGGGGACGAACTATTCCTTGAGTGATCCAATCGTGATTCCCTTCACGAAGAACCGCTGGAAGAACGGGTAGGCCAGGACGATCGGGCCGATGGTGATGATGGTCATGGCCATCTGCGCCGAACGGGAAGGCAGGTTGCGGACGATTTCAGCCGAGGCCGCGCCCAAGTTAGCCGCGTTGGCCGAAAGGTATTGGATGTTCATCTGAACGCGCATCATCAAAAACTGCAGGTTGTAGAGCATCGGATCGTTGACCAACGTCATGTTGATCCAGTAATCGTTCCAGTAGGTGATGGTGGTAAACAGAGCGATGGTCGCCATCCCCGGGGCCGCCAGGTGGATGACGATCGAGAAGAAGATTCGCAGCTCGCCGGCACCGTCCATTTTGGCCGACTCGATGATGGAGTCAGGAATGCTCGACTTGAAGAACGTCCGCATGATGACCACGTACCAAGGGCTCATCAGGTACGGCAGGATGAGCGCGAAGATGGTGTCGTTGATGTGCAATACATTGACGCACACCATGAACCAGGGAATGAGCCCCCCGCTGAACAACATGGTCAGGATGATGGTGCCGTTAAAGAACTTGCGCTGCCGGAAATCCTTGCGCGACAACGGATAAGCAAACATCGCGATGATGAGCGTACTCACGGCCGTCCCCACGACAGTTACAAAAATGGTCAGAGCGTAGGCCCGGATCACCGTGTCGGCTGACGTGAACAGAAACTCGTAGGCCTTGGTGCTGAACTTGGCCGGAATGGCGCTGAAGCCGGTCTTGGCGATTTCCAGCTCGTCCGAAAACGAGATTCCCAGTACCAGGGCCAGCGGATACAGGCACAGGAAGCAGATCAGGAGGAAGGCGGCGTGTTTGGCAACGGTGGGCAGGTCGATTCGTTTGGATGTTGACATGGCATTCCCCTAGAACAGGCTCTTGTCGGGGTCAATCTTTTTGACCACCAGGTTGGCGAGGACGACGATGACGAAACCAACGACCGACTGGTACAAGCCGGCGGCCGAGGACATTCCCAAGTCCCCCATGTTCATGAGCGTCCGGTATACGTAGGTGTCGATGGTCTGCGTGGTGGGAAACAGCGAGCCCATGTTCATCGTCACGTTGTAGAACAGCCCGAAGTCCGAAAAGAAGATCTTGCCGATCTGCAGCAGCACCAGAATGATGATGACGTTCGAAATCAGCGGCAGGATGATCCGCCTCACGATTTGGGCTCTCGTGGCTCCTTCGAGCGAGGCAGCCTCGATGTACCCCGGGTCAATGCTCATCATGGCTGCCAAGTAGATGACGCTGGTGTAGCCGACGTACTTCCACAGGTTGGCGAAGGTCAAGATGTAGGGCCAAAACTCGGGCCGGTTGTACCAGTAGATCTCTTCGCCACCGAGGGGCTGGACAATCTGCCGGTTGAACACGCCCTGGTCGACCGAAAGCAAGGCAAACACCAGGTTGCTGACCACTACCCACGAGAGGAAGTAGGGAAGAAACATCACCGCCTGATAAAAGCGTGTGGCTTTTTTCGCCTTGAGGTTTTCTAGTCCGAGGGCCACCGCCAGGGCTGCGGCTGTTCCTAGAACAATAAAAACCAGGTTGTAGGCGATGGTGTTGAAGGTGATCACCAGGGCATCGGGCGTTGCCACGAAAAATTGAAAGTTGTCCAGCCCAACCCAATCACTGCCAAAGATTCCTTTCTCGTAATCGATGTTTTTAAAGGCAATGAAGACGCCAAACATAGGCAGGATGCTGAAAACAAAAAGGGCGATAAACCCTGGTAGCATCATCACAAGCAAGCCCCAGTTGGCTTTGGATTTCAGTGACAAAGTGGACTCCTTTTCAATGTCGAAACGTTTCGAACAGTATAGAAACGTTTCGATTTTCTGTCAACGAAAATAGTGTTCACAGCGATCCTATTTCGTGTTGACCCTCGACAGTTCGGAAGACCGCAACAGAAGCGTCCAGTTTGTCACCAATGAAACTCAGCTGTTCGGTGTGGCTGGAGATCGTCTGTATTCCAGTTGAGATCCTTTCGATACGATCCGTTATTTCCGTGGTATGGGACATCACTTCCTGCGAAACCTCGCTCAAGACACCCATGGACAAACCAATCACTTGAGACACTTCCTCGATGTGAGAAGACTCACTGGTTATCTGCTTGGACGTCAGTCGGAGGCTTTCCATGGTACCAAGAATCTGCTGGCTCCCTGTCTGCATTTCATTGATGTTGCTGTAGATCTCGATCATCGAATTCGAGACGCTTTGGATTTTGTCGGTGATTCCAGTCATAGCGGCAGTTGACTGCTCCCGGACGGCCCGGGCCTCAACCACTTTTTTGAGTATCCGAACAATCGTCTGGGCAATTTCCTGAGAACTAATGGCGCTGGCAGAGGCCAGCTTAGCGATTTCATCGGCAACAACAGCAAAACCCTTTCCAAACTGACCGGCGTGGGCTGCCTCAATGGCGGCATTCAGCGCCAGAATATTGGTCTGTTCGGCAATGCCTGCAATGACGGAGACAACGTCCTGAACCTCTCCAACACTGTTGGAAATATCCGCAATGAGCTCGAAAGCCGAGTCGAACACCAGTTTGCTCTGAAGGGATTCCGTCAGTAAGGATTGCGTCACTTCCCTATCCCGCTCGGTGATTCCATGGATGTTTCCAATCGATGCCAGCATTTGGGTGACAGCCGCAACAGACTCTGAGATTTGTCGATCCTGGTTGCCCAAACGCGAATGGAAAACAGTGATTCCAGTGACGACACCCCCCATTTCGGTGACATCGCCTTCGATTCTTTGGTTCATAGACTCCATTTGGGTACGGATCGATTCTGAAGCGATCTTGATTTCCTCTGCCGTTTGATGGGACTCCCCGACAAGACGGACTAAGTCCTTATGTAGACCTCGATTTTGCTGTGATACCGTTTGGATTTCTCTGAGGGACTGGTTGAAGTGATCCAAGAGAAGATCAAGATCCTTACCCAAAAATCCGATTTCGTCTTTTCGCTTGAGGCCAAACCGACGGGTCAGATCACCCGTCCCCATAATTCCCACATTCCGGCTCAGATGCTGAAGGGATCGGGCGATATGGGTTGCCATCACAAGGGAAGCAAGCAAAACGGTGAGAATGGCAAAACCAAAAATGGTGAGAACCGAGAGATTGGCCATAGCCCTGATATTCGCAATTTCCGCAGCGACGACCGCGTCTTTTTCCTCAATCAAGCGAGCCGTAAGGGCAAGGTTGTCGTTCGCAGTGGCCAAGTTCTGAACAAGCCGCAACACATGGTACAGCACACCTGAGGCAACCGGCTCACTGGTCCCTCCCGAATAACTCTTCATCAACAGGGAGGGAAGATCTCCCCGCTCATTGGTCAGTTTCATGTTTTCGGCATCCGCCTGGAGATCTCCCATACCACTTAAGACCATGGCTAAGGACTCCATGGACAAATCGCGAAGCTCTCCGACTGCCATGACCGCCGTGGCCATGGTCTCATTGAGGGCCGGCAACCGGGTCAGTTTTGCAATGGCATCGATCGACAGGTTGTATTCCGTCAGGGCAGTCTCGAATGCTTTTCTCTGGATACCCATATTCCCAGAAGAAAGTTTGTTCATTTCCACCTGAACAATGCGCGTCTTGCGAGAGGCCTCCTGGAAAAAAGAGTTTTCCTTTTGAAGTTCCTCAATGGGTGCCAAGAGGGCCAGGGAAAGGACCAACGAACCTACCAGCAGAACTTGAGAACCGATGGCGAGGAACAGCAGCTTGGTACGGATTCGCATCATGCACTCTCTTGAGTCACCACTGTCCCATCAACCTTGACGCTTCAACCAAAGGCGGAGCCCTTCCACAGCTACCTCATGGTCCTCATCGCCTTCCAACCCGGAAATGGTCAGACTGCCCACACAGCCCTGGCCCCGGACAATCAAGGGAATGGAGCCGCCTTCCGCGCGGTAAAGAACCGGATCCAGTCCTGTTTCCTGTTGAAAGTTGAGGCCTTTTTCCCGGTAATCCTTGCCTACTCCCCAAGAGCTATGGCCAAACTGATGGACAACCCGGTTCTTCTTGCCAATCCAGTCCCAATTGACCGCGCCGGTTCCTTCCATAAAGTGGGTGAACAGCGGGTGATCATTGTTCTGGATATGGACGGCGATAGGCTTGGGAGTCAGTTTCGGTGCGATTTCTAAAACAGCCAACCCGATTTCCAAGGCATCGCGGGCTGTCAGATGGTCAAGCACAAGCTCCGCTTCTTGAGCCAGGCAGGCGGCGTACGTGTCGGGCGCTTTCAAAATGCAATCTCCCGGTTTCCGTGCCAGAACTTGCCGGTCTCGGTCCACGGTAAGGAGCAGATCTCCCACATTCTCTGGCCGCCATCGGCAGGCTCTCCAGGAGCATTGGGACCACCTAGGTCGGTCTTGAGCCAACCCGGATCGAGGCAGTTCACAGCGACCTTACCCTTCAAGGTGGTCGCCCACAAAATCGTCATGCCGCCGAGGGCGTATTTGGTGAGACGATAGGTGGGCATGTCAGAGGAATTGCGGAGAGCCTGGATACTTCCAGCGCCCGAACTGACATTCACAATCCGTGGCTCAACGCCTTTCACCAAAAGACCGACGAGACGAAAAGTCAGCTCGTGCGGAGCAAAAACATTGCAGCGCCACTGTTCGTTGAGAAGGTCCAAACCCTCGGCCGCCCAGTCTTTTTTGTGGGTCTGAACTGCGGCATTGTTCAACAACAGATCGACGGCTGGCCAGAGAGCCGTAACCGCCGCAGCGACTTCAGCCGGGGCTTCTGGTTTGTCAAAATCCGCCAGAAAGGGGTAGAACTGACCCAGTTTCTGCAGCTCAATTGCAGCTTTTTGTAAGCGGGCTTGGTCACGACCAGTACCGAACACCTGCGCTCCGGCTGCCAAGAAGAGTTTGGCGGCCTCAAAACCAACACCCCGGGTAGCCCCGGTCAAGACGATACGTTTGCCTTTAAAAGCATTCATGAAGCATCCTTTTTGCGAAAATCTCATAATCGAAACGTTTCTAGCAGAATAGAAACGTTTCGATTTCTTGTCAAGGAAAATCGTCGTCAATCATCGTGTTTTCAGGAAGAGGCTCTTAACCCGGGTATAGGCCAAGAGACTTTCGATACCGCCTTCGCGTCCAAAACCGCTGCGGCCCACGCCGCCAAAGGGAACTTCCAGACCAAAGCCCCCCGAACCGTTCACCGTGACGTGGCTGGAGTTCATGCGTCGGGAAAAGGCAATCGCTCTACCCGGGTCAGCGGTCCACACTTCGGCCGACAGCCCATAAACAGAATCGTTGGCCATGGCCAAAGCCTGTTCTTCGTCACCGTCGGGGTAGGTGAGGACGGCAAGAACCGGACCAAAGACCTCTTCTTGCGCCAGCCACATGGACGGCTTCACACCGGTAAAGACCGCCGGGGTAAGAAAACACCCCTTGGCCAAAGCACCCTCCGTGGCGATTTCTCCGCCAAACTCGAGGTGGGCACCTTCCGCTTGCGCCTTGGCAATGGCTGCCAGGACTTCCTTACGCTGGTTCTGGTTGACCAGAGGACCCATCTGAGGCTTGGACAGCGAATGACCGAGGCGGACCTTTCCCAAAATCTCCTTCAGAACCTTGAGAACCCGGGGCAAGGCCGATTCTGGAATAATCAGCCG
>JAIFLN010000056.1 GCA_020049045.1 Spirochaetota bacterium
AAAGTCGCCATGCTACTATTGATCCATGAGTGAACCCACCCTGTACATAGTGGCCACCCCCATCGGCAACCTCAAGGACATCACCCTGCGGGCCCTCGAAACTCTCCGTGAAGTCGATCTTGTGGCGGCGGAAGACACCCGGCATACCCTCGGACTGCTCAACGCCCACGGAATTGTGAAACGCCTGATCAGCTGCCGGGCCGCCAACGAGGCCAACAGTGCCGACGGTATTGTCAAACTGCTCAGCGAGGGCAAGAGCCTTGCCTACTGTACGGATGCTGGAACTCCCGGTTTAAGCGACCCCGGTGCCGTGTTGGTCGCCAAAGTAAGGAGTGCTGGGTACCCTGTTGTTCCGCTGCCCGGACCCAGTGCCTTCGCTTCGCTCCTAAGTGTCGGTGGCTTTGGCGGACGTACGGTCACCTTCGACGGATTCCTCTCTGTCAAAGCTGGAAAGAGGCAAAAACGGGTGGATGAACTGCTTATCCGGCAGGAAGCGTTCGTTTTATACGAATCTCCCTTTCGAATCATCAAGCTTTTGCAGGCAATCGCCGATACGGAACCAGACAGGAAAGTTCTTGTGGCCCGGGAAATGACCAAAAGCCATGAAGAATTTCTGTCAGGGACGGCCTTGACGGTCTTGAACGACCTGAAAGCCCGTCCTATAATCAAGGGTGAATTCGCCGTGCTCGTTTCCGGGGCGGTTTCTATTGACGAGGACGACGTCAAGGAATGAGTTCCGGTTGCCGATACTGAAAGCACAAGGGGAAGGTTATGACGATTGACCGAATGGGATCTGTAGATCCTCTCAAGAACCTGGGCAAGGCTGAAAAGCCCGCCAAGCCCGTCAGAACCGATCGTTCCGACTCCATTGAGCTGTCCTCAGAGGCCAAGGGTCAGGCGGAACTTCACATGGCTCGGGAAGCGGCCCGCATGGCTCCCGAGTTGAGGCTGGACCGTATCGCCGACATCAAGGTGAAGCTCCAGGATCCCAACTACATCAACAACGCACTTCTCGAATCGACGGCTGAAGGCATTCTCAAGTCCTTTGGCATCTAAGCGCGGGGGATTAACCCGCCAACCTTGAAGCCGTCGTCCTCGACGGCTTTTTTTTATTCCGGAGGTGCCTTTCATGGAGTTCCATTTTCCTCAACACGTCCATATCGGTCAGGGGGTCAGCCAGAAGTTCGGGTTGGCTGCCAAGGAGTCGGGACTCCGCGTTCTGCTTCTGACCGACTCGTCGTTTGAAGGGGGAAAAGAGCTGGGAATTCTGACCCATTCCCTCGAGAGAGCCGCTGTTCCCTATCTGGTTCTGACCAGAAACCCGAGGCAGAGTCTGGCAGAGGCCCTCAAAGAGGCTGTCACCGTCGCCAATGCCAGCCGGATGGACGTGCTGGCTGCCCTGGGCGGTGCCGATCAGCTGTCCTTGGGCCGGTCCGCCGTCATTGAGCTGTCGGCCACGAAGGCTGTACCGTATCTCGAAGTCCCTTCGGGAATCTGCTACCCGCTTCTGTTGCGGCCCGAAGCCTTTTTGTCCACCGGCCACCCCTCCGATGTACGGTTTCTCCCCTTTCAAACCGATGCTGTTCACCAGATCTTTCTCGACCCGCATATGGCCACCGGTCAAAGTTCCAAGGCGTCTGTGGCAGCGCTGCTGGAAGCATTGTTCTATGCCGTTGAAGCCTGCCTTTATGATGGAACGGGATTGACCGAGCAAAGCCTGCTGGTAGGGGCTGTCGAGTCGATCTGGTCAACACTCAAAAAGATCTATGAAAACCCTGCAAACGCCGAGTACCGCCTTTTGGCCACTCAAGCCGGGTTCAACATTTCGGTGGCCTGTGCCCTGGGACCCCGGGGAACGGGCCTCACCTTTTCTTATACCCTGGCGGGTTTGGCCGGCTTGTCGACAGCAGCGTTTGGAAGCCTTCTTTTGGCACCTCTGCTCGAGGACTTTGCACCGCGGGCCGGTCAGAGGTTGAGAACACTTGGACGCGCTTTTGGCTACGAAGTTGCCGAGGACGAGACCGCCAGTCTCGGGCCCAAAATCGCCCAAGATGTCCGAAAGTTTCTCAATGCCCACAAACTTCCTTTGCGGTTGGCAGAGTACAAGCTGGTCGACACCCAGATTACTCAGGCAGTCGATGTGGTTCGGGGTCTGGATCTGCGTCGGGGCGGTATCCTCGAGTCGGATCAGCTGCCGCAATTTGTCCGTTCCATTCTGTGATAACCCTGCGAAAGCTGGCCAGCTTACCCGAAGGCACCCGGGGTCGCAAGCTTTTGACGTTGCTGGCTCAGCAGCACGAACCCCTCTACGAAGCGGGCCTGATCGAACAGGCAAGGACCCTCCTTGGCAAGCCACCTCCGTGTACCGTTCCCTTGCTCCGGCAGCAGCTGGCACTATACCTGGGGGTCGAGACCGCCGACTGGGATCTTCAGGCTCCGCCCGACCGCCAAGGCCCTGTGACCCGGTTTCCGTTCTCAGTCTACCTCGATGACCTTCGTTCGCCTTTCAATGTGGGTTCCCTGCTACGCACCGCCGAAGCCTATGGCTTTGAAGCAGTGTATCCCAGTCTGCTGACCCCGGGGTTGAGCCACCCCCGCACCAAGCGGACCGCCATGGGAGCCGAAGTGCATTTGAGCGTTGAAGCGGTGTCTCTAGCCCAGCTTCGGCAACGATGGGCCGGCCCGGTCTTTGCCCTGGAACTCGGAGGGACTCCGGTCGAGGCGTTCCCGTTTCCAAGGGAAGGGCTTGTTCTTGTCGGTGGTGAGGAGCTCGGACTCAGTCCTGAGGCCCTGGAATGGGCCGATGGCTCGGCGGGTCGGGTCAGTCTGCCGCTTTACGGCCGAAAGGCCAGCCTCAACGTCGGCGTGGCCTTCGGTATTTTGTCGGCAGCCTGGACTCAAGCTGTTCTTTCTAGAACCGCAGGTTGATACCGAAACCAAGGCGGTTCTTGCTGCTGCGATACCAGGAATAGTCGCCAGACTCGCTTGGTTTCAGGAACCTGGTATAGTCGATGTAGAAGGCACCGATCGTGCCCCGCGCCCCGACGACAAAATCCCAAACCCCGTCGAGGGCTTTGCTGTTCGTTACGCTCTGCCCGGGCAAAAGATAGTATTCGGCACTCGAGTATCCGGGTACGTAGGCACTGACCGAGGAATTGTTTTTGAAGGTGTAATCAATGGTATTCCAGTTGTAGTTGAAACCGCCAAAGCCCAGCAGCTGGATTTTATTGCCGACGTCAAAACTGATATACCCTCGGGGACTGATGTCGGCATCCCAACGGGTCACGGTCAAGTCCCAATAGGTCTGAGTGATGAAAAGCGACCAGCTGTAGGAATTGATAAAGAGTGTGGCATCGGTTGATTGAAAGGAATCTTTGGTCTGCTTCATCTGCTTGAGGTCGCCCAAGAGTTCAAACCCGTAGAACAAGGGCCCGGTCAGCTGATACCCGACATCGAGGAAGAGAGCACCCCGGATTCCTCCGCCCACCAAACCGGTTTCAGTACTGTCAGAAATGATACCAAAGCCTAACGCCCCGTTTTCATCTTTTGCGAAAGCAGTGCCAGCCAGGATCAACCCGGCGGCAAGCAAAAGGATAAGTTTCTTCATGAATGACTCCTTTCAAAGTATCGACAGACCCTGTAGAATGTAGCACGTGAGTCTGCGAATATCCACACTGCGCCTAGGTCTGATTTTGGGATTTGCCCTATTCTCCTCCTGCAGCGGCTTGGCCACCAAGAGCCACCAGCCAATGGTGTTTGCGCTCAACCTTTCGTCTCAGACGGTTTCTCTGGCGTTGATGAGTGACGGTGTCGCTTTGGTGGAATTCCCGCATTTGGCACCAATGCAAAGCGAGCGGATGACGGCCCTTGCGCCTGTGGATGGTGTGGTTCTGGTTCAAGGACTTACCGGTCAAACTGCAACCACCGAGTGGACCGACCCGTCTGGAACACCCTACAGCCTGCGGTTTCAGACCGGTTATAGTTATGCCGTGATTGTCGATCCCAAGGGGCAAGCCGCTCTCTACTCGCTGCCCGAAACCTACTCATCCGACCCCAAACTCTGTATCGTGAACACGACAAACCGTACCTTGTCCCAGGTGCAGGCAGCACCGGACTGGGCCAAAAATGTGAAGGTCTATGCCCAGGATATGGTTCCGGTGGTGCCTTCAGAACTCTTTTCCTTTCCCCCCAAACTCTTGGGGCTTTACTGGCAAACCCTGGAGCAGGCTTCCACAGGAACCTACACCAAGGCCTTGGGTTTCGATGGCAAACCGCTTCGACAGAATTTTGAATCCGACCATATTTACCTTTTCTTAGCCGGTGAAAGCGCGTTGCGTGACCTAACCCCCGCACTTGACTGAAGGAGACTCTCATGCCGTTCCTCCCTGAAGGGATCGAATCGATCCTGATCACCGAAGAAGCGATCCGACAACGGGTCAATGAACTCGCCAAACAGATCAGTCTGGACTATCAGGGAAGCAAGCCTCTTCTTGTGGGCCTCCTTAAAGGGAGTTTCATTTTTCTGGCGGATTTGACCCGGGCGCTGGATATCGACAGTGAAATCGACTTCATGACGGTTTCCAGTTACGGCAATTCCATGGAGAACAACGAAGTCCGCATTTTAAAGGATCTTGGGGAACCCATACAGGGACGAGACGTTTTGATTGTGGAAGACATCATCGACACCGGGCTGACCCTGCGCCGGATCTTAGAGTTGCTGGCTGCCCGGCATCCGCGCAGTTTGAAGGTGTGCACGCTGCTCAACAAGCCCAGCCGCCGCAAAGCCGAAGTGGTTGTCGACTACAACGGCTTTGATATCGACGATGTCTTTGTGGCGGGGTACGGCATCGACTTCGCCCAAAAGTACCGCAACCTTCCCCAGTTGGTTGTGGTGAAGAGAGCCTGACCCTATACATACCTGACGGTATTTGTTATATATTGAGATTACCATGACAGTGACCAAAGAAAAATACGTTACCATTGCTTACAATTTTTCCACTCCTGAGGGCTACCTCTTAGGCACCTCGGACCGCCAGGGTCCTTTGACCTTCTGTGCAGGCTCGGGCGACATTATCACCGGGTTGGACAGCCGGCTTGCCGGTGCGGAGGAAGGCCAAGTTTTGGACTTTGTCATACCCGCCGCCGAAGCCTATGGAGTGCGTGACGAAAGCTTGGTGGCTCAGTTAACCGCCGCTGAACTCGGCCTGGCTGCCGAGCCCAAGATCGGCTACCGGGTCGAAGCCCAGATAGGCGGCCGCTGGCGTTCAGCGCTGATCAGCGATGTGGAAGGCGAAAAAGTCACTGTGGATGCCAATCATCCTCTGGCCGGGGTCGATCTGCATTTCAAAACCACCGTCCTTACCGTGAGCGACGAGGCTCCGGTTCAGGAAAGCTGTGGTTGTGGAGGCGGTGGTTGCGGATCCGGTTGCGGCGGTGGTTGCGACAGCCAAGGGGCCGAGGGCTCCACGGAGTCTTGCGGTTGTGGAAGCGGGGGTGGCGGCTGCGGTTGCGGTGGACACTGATTCCGATTGAAAAAAAAGAAAGCCGACCTTCAATGGGTCGGCTTTTTTATTTCCTCGTGCGCTCCTTACTTCAGAGCTTCTTCGTAAATCTCCCCGACCTTACCCCAGTTCACCACCGAGAAAAAGGCTTCGATGTAGTCGGCCCGGCGGTTCTGGTAATGCAGATAGTAGGCGTGTTCCCAAACATCGAGGCCGAGAATGGGCTTGGCTCCTTCGAGCAGAGGACTGTCCTGATTGGCGGAACTGGTAACGGCCAGAGTTTTATCGGCCTTGAGGACCAACCAGCCCCAGCCGGAGCCGAAACGGGTCAGCGCTGCTTTGCTGAAATCGGCCTTGAATTTGTCATAGCCCCCAAGGGTTTCGAGAGCGCCAGCCAGTTTGCCGGCGGGTTTGCCGCTCTTGGCAGGGCTGACCATAATTTCCCAGAAGAAGCTGTGGTTGTGGTGACCACCGGCGTTGTTCTTCAAAACGGTCTGCTTATCGGCGGGGAGACTTGAAAGGTTTTTCAGGACTTTCTCGACATCCCATGAGGCGAATTCGGTGTTCTCGAGGGCGGCGTTGGCGTTGTTGATGTAAGCTTGATGGTGTTTACCATGGTGGATTTCCATGGTGCGGGCATCGATGGCCGGTTCCAGGGCGTTGAAATCGTAGGGAAGTTTGGGAAGGGTAAAGGGCATACGGTTCTCCTTAGTAAGATTTCAAACCAATATACTCAGGAATCAGCAAACGGAAAAGAAAGTCGTCCTGTCATCCTTGCTGGCTTTTCGTGTTAGACTGGAAGAACCGGAAGGAGTTTTCATGGCTGATAAGAAAAAGGCGCTCGTTGCCGACGACCAGGCGATGAACCGTAGTTTCGTCAAGGTGTACCTCGGTACCCGCGGTTACGATGTTGAAACGGCCGAAGATGGTATGAAAGCGTTGGCGGCCTGCAAAACAAAGAAATTTGATTTGGTGTTTACCGATATTGAAATGCCCAACATGAACGGTATTGAGTTTCTCCGCTCGGCCAAGAAGTTGCCCGGTTATGACGCCGTGCCCTTTGTGGTGCTCTCCACCGTTGATGAGCCCGCCATGAAGGCTAAAGCGACAGGGTTTGGCGCGTTTTATTACATGATCAAGCCCTTCACCGATGCCAAGATGGTCGATTTGTTTCAGAAGCTGAGGTAACTATGGAAGATGCCGGTCATCTTCATGAACTGTTGGAAGCCCTGGAGTCAGGAGTTTTGGTTCTTGAGCGGGATTCCGGCATCGACCCGTCGGCTGCAATCCACCGTTTGTTTCAGTCGGCGCACAATCTGAAGAGCGGATTGGCCATGGCCGGGCTGGAGCGAGCCTCCAAGTTGTTCCATGGTTTGGAAGACGGCTTGGACGACATCCGGCGGGGGAGGTTGCTGTGGTCTACCGCCTGGGCAGATGTTGTCCTGGATCTAGTGGACCGCATCCGCACCTGCCTCGACGAGGGTCAGGACGACGATTTGGAACTCCCCTTTGTGCCCCCTTCAGCCCCAAAAGACCAACCCTCAAGCCAGCAAGTGCTGAGTTCTGAAGAAGTGGAAGCCGGTGTTCTGGCAGCCTCCCGGGGTGAACACCTGTTCCGCATCGAGAAGCTCTTTTTGCCCGGCTTGGACCGCTCGGACTTTGAGGGGCATTTGATTTACGATGACATCAGTGACAATGGGACTTTGGTTTCTGTCCGGCCTGATTGGGATGGTTATTCGCAGGCAAAAACCGAGGTGGTTGTCCGCTTTTTGTTCACCTCAGCGCGAACTCATGAGCAGCTCTCCGAGCTGTTTTTCGATCCTTTGATCGCGTTGCCAACCCAGGCTCGGTTCCGTCTGCTGGTGGTCGATGATAATGTGCTGAGCATCGAGATTGTCCGGCGGACGCTTGAGCCCTTTGGCGAGGTGACGGTGGCGGAGGACGGCGCTGTGGGTCTTGCCGCGTTCCGAAAGGCTTCGGATTCCGGCGTCCCTTTCGATATAGTCTTTCTCGATCTGGAAATGCCCGAGGTCGATGGGCACGGAGCGCTTCAGGGAATCCGGGATTATGAGGAAGCAAACAACATCCAGGGCCTCGACCGCTGCCTGGTGTTCATGCACACTTCCAGTGCCGACCTGGGGAAGGTTCGGGTCAGCTTTCGATTGCAGGCAGATCGGTATTTTATCAAGCCGATTTCCAGTGAGAAAATTCAGAAGCGGCTGCAGGACAGCCTTCCATGGTTGGTACGGAGAAGACAGGGGGGAGTATGAGCGAAATCAGCGAGATGAACGAACAAGAAAAAATTTTTTTGGCCGGTGCTATCAAAGTGTTGCTTTTGACGGATGGGCCGGGACAGAGCCGGGAGCTTGACGATCTGGACCGCATTGTTGCTGGTCTTGGGTTTGAGGATTTTGACGAACACTTGGAACGCTTTGAGGCCGACGTGGTGGCCGATACCGATTTTGAATACCTGGCTAGAAATATCTTCCATGCCCCGACCAAGGCCCTCATCACCCGCATTCTCTGGGATCTGGCCCTTCAAAAAGGGTATGCCAGTCCTGAAGATGAAGAATTGATCAAGAAGATCCGCGAGTGGTGGAAAGAATAGGGACTTCCAGAGGCGACAAAAGGCCTGAGATTCGCTAAGATCGGCGCTTATGAGAGTGGAAGTGTGTTTCAAGCGGCTTGGGCTCGACAGCCGGGGTGCCCGTTGGGGGGCCGAGACCCTCGATGTGTATTTGTGGGACGGTGTTCCAGCGCTTTCGGAAATCCAGGTTGCGGCGATTTTTGCCGACCCTGTGGTTCAGCTGGCACTGGTGGACAGTACTGGTCCTGTGCGGTCCCCAAAGCCGGATTGGACTTGGTTGGTCGAGGTGAGTTACAAGGCTGGCGTGACCAACCCTATGGCTCTTACGGCCAGAGAGGCTCTCGAAACGACCCTGAACGTTTCTCTTCACGCTGAAAAAGTCACGGTGCAGACAGCCACCCTCTGGTTGTTTTCCTCGCCCGCCGACTCCCAAACCATCCAAAAGGTCACAGCTGCCCTCCATAATCCGCTGATCCAACAGGTTGTTGTGATCAAACGTGACGAATGGAATGCGGGAAAACGGCTCCCTCTGTTGTACCCCGCCGTCCACGGTGTGGGTACCAAGGCGGTAGAGACAGTCGCCCTGACAACCCTCGAAGGTGACGCCTTGGTCAAGTTGTCCAAGGACCGCCTATTGGCTCTCACTCTTCCTGAAATGGAGTCGATCCGCGGCTGGTTCCGTGAGCCCTCCACGCAAGCTCACCGAAAAGCCGTCGGGTTGCCTGCCGAGCCTACCGATGTCGAACTGGAAATGGTCGCCCAAACGTGGAGCGAGCACTGCAAACACAAAATTTTTGCCGCCCATATCGCTTACACCGACGCGGAAACCGGCGAGAGCAGCGAAATCCGGTCTCTGTATTCCACGTATATTAAACAGACAACCCGCGATTTGGAGCCAACCCGGACTTTTCTGCGGTCTGTGTTTCACGATAATGCCGGTGTGGTGGAGTTTGACAAAGACACCTTGGTCTGCTTCAAGGTGGAAACCCACAACAGCCCCAGCGCCCTCGACCCGTTCGGTGGCGCCATCACGGGCATTGTGGGGGTCAACCGCGATATTCTGGGCACCGGAAAGGGTGCCAAGCCCATTTTCAACACAAACTACCTGTGCTTTGGCGACCCTTCGACACCCGCCGCCGATATCCCGGCTGGACTGCTCCATCCCCAAACGGTGCTTCGGGGTGTGCATCAAGGCATTGTCGAGGGGGGCAACCACTCCGGTATTCCCACCGTGGCCGGCGGTTTTCTGTTCGATGAAAGCTATAAGGGAAAACCCCTGGTCTTCTGCGGCACCGGAGGATTGCTTCCTGCCCAGGTCAACGGTGAAGCCAGCTATCTCAAGCATATCGACGCCGGTGACCTGGTTGTCATGTTGGGCGGCCGTATCGGCAAAGACGGCATTCACGGGGCGACCTTCAGTTCTTTGGCTCTCGATGAAACGAGTCCTACCAGCGCCGTTCAGATCGGTGACCCCATCACCCAGCGAAAAATGACGGATTTTCTTCTGGAGGCCCGCGACCTGGGTCTCTACAAGGGGATTACCGACAACGGTGCCGGCGGTTTGTCCTCGTCCCTGGGCGAAATGGCGGAGAGTTCCGGCGGTGTGCGCATCGACCTTGAGCTCTGTCCCCTGAAATATCATGGACTGGCTCCCTGGGAAATTCTGGTCAGCGAAAGCCAGGAACGGATGAGCCTGGCCGTTGATGTCTCAACCATCGACGCCTTCTTGGCTCTGGCTGCCAAACGCGGGGTCGAAGGTGCGGTGATCGGCCGGTTCACCAACGACGGCTGGGTTGACCTGCGTTATGACGGTAAACCGGTGGGAGCTTTGTCCCTCGAGTTTTTGCACAAGGGTCTGCCACCCATGAAGCTAAAAGCCGTTTGGGTTCCTCCCCAACGCAGCGCTAAGACCTTGCCCGCCGATCTTGATCCTTCCGCGACCCTCTTGAAGCTGCTTGCCGACCCCACGGTGGCCAGCAAGGAAGGTCTGGTCCGCCAGTATGACCACGAGGTACAAGCCCGGTCGGTGATCAAACCCTTCTGCGGCGAGAAGATGGACGGCCCCAGCGAAGGGGCGGTTCTGAAACTGAAGGTCGACTCCGACCGGGGGCTGACTGTAACCCACGGAATCTGTCCCCGTATCGGTGACACCGACCCCTATCAAATGGCCCTCGGTGCCGTCGATGAAGCCTACCGGGCCCACATCGCCTTGGGTGGCGATCCCGACCTGGCCTCGGCCCTCGACAACTTCTGCTGGCCCGACCCTGTGGAGAGTCCCTACACCCCCGACGGGCCCTACAAACTGGCGCAGCTGGTCAAGACCTGCCGGGGACTGCGCGATGCCTGTCTGGCGTATGGGCTTCCCCTGATCAGCGGCAAAGATTCCATGAAGAACGACGCCGTCATGAACGGCAAGAAGGTGTCGATCAGGCCCACGCTGCTGGTTTCGCTGATGGGAGTGATTCAGGACGTGAACAAGGCCATGACGACGGACTTTTTGGCGGCGGGTGACCTCATCGTGCTGTTGGGTGAAACTCGGCCGGAGCTGGCGGGGTCAACCCTGGAAAAAGTGCTGGGGACCGAACTGTCCGGTGTTCCCACCGTACACCCCAAAAAAGCACTGTCGCTGTATAAAGCCGTGGCCACGGCTCTGCGTCGCGGGCAGATCCGCAGCCTTCA